>JACIWJ010000025.1 GCA_014361015.1 Candidatus Bipolaricaulota bacterium
CGGACCAAGATGAGGAGGGCAACAAGCTGTACGCTACCGGAAGCGGGGTCATCATCTCCGCGGATGGGTACATCCTCACCGCCGCCCATGTCATCTCCGACGTCGTGGGCGACATCAAGGTCCTCGTGGGAGAGTCCGAGGTCTACAAGGCAATCCTGGTCAAGACGCATCCCGAGTGGAATCCAGACGAGTTCCTCTCTGGAGATGTGGCCTTACTCAAGATCCCCGCGTCGGGGTTGGCGTGGCTCCCGCTGGGTGCCTCGGAGGACCTCAAACCGGAGGAGGAAATCAGGGTGCTCGGTTATCCCCGAGCCGGATTGGGATTGGGCATGATCCCCGCCGGCGGAAAGGCCCTGGGGCTCCGCAGCCTCCCCTCCGGGGTCAGCCTCCTCCAGATTGAGGCCTCCACCTACGACAAGGGCCACAGCGGAGGGCCGGTGATCAACAGCCGGGGGCAGGTGGTGGGAATCGCGAAGGGCACCTACACGTCCGGCGACACGGGCGTCACCCACCAGTTGGCCGTGGCCACGGCCACGATCAGGGAAATCCTGCCAGCTCACTTGCTGGGACTCGTGCTGCCGATGGTGCTGGCCACGGTCCCGACCCCATGAAGAGAATGCATACAACGATACGGGGGAGCCCTGGTGGTCTGGAAACCCAGGACTCCCCCGCTTTAGCCTTGCGCGACTAGCGACAGCCTGCTTGCCGCTCCAGCTCCTCGATGTACTCCTGAACGACATCATCCGGCCTAACCCGCACGAAGCCGACGAGGAAGTTCTGACTGGGAACGAGCTTCCCCAAGTTCGCAACCACGGAGAGGATGAACGGGACTCCGGGTGGGTTCACCTTGCACGATCTCAAGAAGACGAGGCGAGCCGCATCCTCCGCCCTGGCAGGCACGAGCACGCCGTCGCCATCGATATCGAGGTACGTGCTCATCGTGATGGTGGTGGCACCGCTCAGGTCGAACCGGAGGTCAATCCACCCCGCCCCCACGGTCCCCTCCCACCTCACCTGCTGCCCAGGTGCTGGGGCGGAAGCCGCCGGTGTCACCACGAAGTTCCTGAACTGCCCACGCGTGGCCGTGGTGAGGACGACCTGGAACTTGCGCGGTGCGGTCCAGCTTCCGTCCCCGGCGACGGTGACGTGCCAGTGGTTCTCCGGGTCTCCCCACACGTAGATCCCCGGCTTGTCGATCACGGGCATCCCGGGGAGGGTCGAGGGCGGAGGACCGACCTGGATCGTGCGCGTGGTCGTCCCCGTGGCGCCGAGGTTGTCGGTCACGGTGAGGGCCACGGTGTAGGTTCCCGCCGCGGCGTAGGCCTTCGTGACGTTCATCCCCGTTCCGGTCGCCCCGTCGCCGAAGTTCCAGCTGTAGGCACTGATCGTCCCGTCGGGATCGGACGACGCCGAGGCGTTGAACGTCACGTTCTGCCCAGGATCGGGGTTCGTCGGCGAGAAGGTGAAGCTCGCCGTCGGCGGCTGGTTGGGCGGGGTCACGGTGATGGTGCGGGTCGTGGTGGCCGTCGCCCCCCGGTTGTCGGTCACGGTGAGGGCCACGGTGTAGGTGCCGCCCGCGCTGTACCGCTTCTGGATCTGGGGCCCAGTCCCGGTCGCCCCGTCGCCGAAGTCCCACGCCCAGGCGGTGATCGTGCCGTCGGGGTCGCTCGACCCGCGCCCGTCGAAGCTGATCCACTGGTTCACGAGAGGGTTCGCCGGCGAGAAGGTGAACGACGCCGTCGGCGGCTGGTTCGTGGGCAGAACGATCGTGAACGGCGCGCTGGCCTCGGCCCACGACCCGCTCGGCACGTTCGCACTGAGCCAGGAGCGAACCTGGGACAGGAAGAGCGCCCCGTTCGTCGACAGGATCGGGAACCCAGTCCCGAACGAGGTGGGGAAGAACGGAATCGCCCGATCGGCGGCGAACCCCACGATCTGCTCGGAGCCGGCCGGCTCGGAGGTGGTGTACGAGTACGCCGTGGTGCGCGGAAGCTGCGTCGTCCCCGCGGAGAGCTGCGGGCTCGTCTCCCACCGGTTGGGGAAGATGAGCACCGCCCGGCCGGCCGCGTCGAGCTCGATCAGGTACACGTAGCTCGCCCGCGATAGCTGGACCGTGATCCGCACCGGCTCGCCCACGGTGTAGGTGGACTTGTCGGTGGCCACGGTGAACGCGAGCGGCGCCACGGCGCCAATCACCTGGACCTGGCGGGTGTTGTTCCCCTCGTCGCTCTCCGCGACCTGGTTGTAGAGGTCGGCGGTGGCGGTGAACGTCTCCGGCGACGTGGTCAAGGGCAGGCTGAACGACAGGTTCGTCTGGGCCCCAGCGGCCAGGGAGCTCACCGTCCGGTCCTGGGACGGACCCACCCCCTGGACCCGGACCACGAACGACCCCGCTGAAGCCGTCCCTTGGTTCCGCACCGTCACCGTGAAGCTCACCGTCGACCCCACGGTGGGGTTCGTCGGGGTCCACACGATGTTCGTGACCACCAGGTCGGCCTGCGCTGGCGCGGTGACCGTGACCTGGCGGGTGTTGTTCCCCTCGTCGCTCTCCGCCACCTGGTTGTAGAGGTCGGCGGTGGCGGTGAACGTCTCCGGCGACGTGGTCAAGGGCAGGCTGAACGACAGGTTCGTCTGCGACCCCGCCGCCAAGGAGCTCACCGTCCGGTCCTGGGACGGACCCACCCCCTGGACCCGGACCACGAACGACCCGGCCGAAGCCGTCCCCTGGTTCCGCACGACCACGGTGAACGTGATCGTCTGCCCCAAGTTCGGGTTCGTCGGGGTGTGGGTGATGTTCGTCACCACCAGGTCCGGCTGGGCCAAGGGCCCGGTCACCGTGGCCTGGCCCGTGTTGTTCGCCTCGTCGCTCTCGGCCACCTGGTTGTAGAGGTCGGCGGTGGCGGTGAACGTCTCCGGCGAGGTGGACAGGGGCAGGCTGAACGAGAGGTTCGTCTGCGACCCAGCGGCCAGGGAGCTCACCGTCCGGTCCTGGGACGGACCCACCCCCTGGACCCTGACCACGAACGACCCCGCTGAAGCCGTCCCTTGGTTCCGCACGACCACGGTGAACGTGATCGTCTGCCCCAAGTTCGGGTTCGTCGGAGAGTGGGTGATGTTCGTCACCACCAGGTCCGGTTGGGCCATCGGCTGGGGTGAGGCCTCGAGCCTCCCCGCGCCGAACGAGTTCGGATCGCCCATCGAAACGCAGAACGACAGGATCCGGCTCGTCAGGGTGGCCCGGGTGAGGGCTGAATCCTCCGCCTTGAGGAGTGCGGCCACCCCTGCCACGTGCGGGGCCGCGGCCGAGGTGCCGGGAAACGGGTTGTAGTAGCTCACGCTGGTCGTGACGTTGTCCGGGGCGGCGAGGTCGGGCTTCGTGCGCCCGTCGGTCGTCGGCCCGCGCGAGGAGTAGGGCGCGATGGGCCCTACGGTGTAGACGTTCCAGTTGATCGCGCCCACGGTCAAGACCTCGGCCGCGTTCCCCGGGGCGGGGATGCTCGACGCTGACACAGCCGGGTTCACCTCTTGCAGGATCGAGAACAGGGACAGCCGACGCGCCCCGCCCGCGGCCTTCTGGATCCGCACCCGGTAGGTGCCAGACGTGGAAGCGGTTGTGGACACGCGCTCGACCGGCTGCTCGGTGCCCCCTTGGGTCGCCGTGGAGCTGGCAACGAGGGTGCCCCCGGGGCCGTACAGGTAGAGGTCGTAGTCGTCCGCGGTGGCCGGCCAGGCGTCCCACGTCAGGTAGAGGACGATCTGCTGCCCGGCGGTGGCGGTGAACGTGACGTCCGTGTCGTGCCAGCCGTCGGAGTTCGCGTCGGTGAACGTCGCCCCGTAGTGCTTCTGTCCGGAGTTCCCCGCCGCCTGAACCCACAGGATGCCGGCCGACGTCGCCCGGCGGGCGATGTCGGCGATCGTCCCCGTGCCATCGTAGAAGTTCGTGTTGAACCAGCCCAAGCTGTGGTTGATGATGTGCACGCCCTCGGAGATGCAGTACGTCACGGCGTTGTCGAGGTCGACTTCGTTCGCGATCTTGATCAGGTAGAGCTGGGCGTCGGGCGCCACGTCGTACGCGATCTGGGCCACGGCCGTGCCGTGGGAAACCCCCGACGCGATCCCGGTGCCCGTGAAGTCGCGCGTGATCACACTGTACGGCAGGTCGCCCCCGGCCTGGGCGGCCGACAGCCCGTTGAACCCGAGGTCGATCACGGCGATCTTCACGCCCGCACCGCGGACCCCCGCGGCGTGGAACGCGGCCGCACCCACCAGGGCAGCCCCCTCGGAGGTGACGGCCATCTCGTGCGGGGTATAGGGAAGCCGCACGTAGACCCCCGGCCCGACCTGGGCGAGGAAGCTCTCCAGCTGCCCAAGCGGAACGGTGACCTCCGACAGCCCGAGCGGGGAAGTGGTCGCTTCCACGGCGACCCCGAGCGGGGCCACCCCGCCCTTCGACTCGACGACGAGGGTCACCTCGCCTCCCGCGGTGAGCGGGATTCCAAGCATCCCCGCCACCCGGGTCAGCGCATCGCGCGCCTGCGACGGGAGCTGGGCCAGCGCGGTGAGGACGCCGGCGGACACGACCTGGCGCGCCGCGGCGACGAACGTCTCCAGGGCGCCGTCCACGTGGGGGTTCGACTTCGCCGTCTTCGTGATCGTGACCGGCCCAATCGTGAGCGGGATGCCCAGCCCCTTCGTCTCGGGCGCCACCGTCCCCCCCGCGCCGATGTAGGTGAGGAACTGCACCGAGTCCTGGATCCGCGTCGAGCGGGAGAGGATCCCGGCCAGCGCCCCTTCCCGCCACGGGAGGACGACCCCGATCGCGCTCCCGCGGTAGCGGTAGAGCTCGAGCCCCGCTCCTTCGAGCTGGCGGGCGTACGGGGACAGGTCGAGGAACCGGCCCGCCACCGAGGGGACCCACCCCTCGAGGAACTCCGCCACGTCGAACCGGGCGAGCCCGATCCCGGCCTGGATGTAAACCTGGTTGTAGAGGGCAGCCTCGTTGTAGAACTTCACCGTCCCCGACAACCCGCCCTGCGAGGCGGCCGCTCCCACCGCCTCCCAGTTCGGCCGGTCGACGTCGAGGGCCACGATCTCGACCTGGGCGAGGCCCGCCGTCCCCACGGCGAGGACCCCCACCGCCACAAGCAGCCCCACCATGCTCCGCAAGTGTCCAACCTTCCTACGCTTCGCCATCATCAACCTCCAGCAGGATGGGGCACGTACGGCGGGCGGACCATGCGCACCGCGGGGTCAGCAGCCAGGACGGGGAGGAGGCCGATCGGGATGAGGAGATCCATCAACCCCGCCGACGAGCTCAGGACGTACGGCTCGAGGTTCTCGGCGAGCGCCCCGTTCGCCTCGGCCACCACCCGCACCCGGAGCCCGACCCGCTCCAGCCCGAAGTCCTGTGCCGCACTGAACCAGTCGGGGTGCCCGACGAGCGCCCACAGGACCGGATCGAGGTTCATCCCCTCCGGCACCCGCGGAAGCTTGAGCGGGAGCTCCTTCACCGCGAGGGTGATCGAACACCCCGTCTCGAGGAGCCCGAGCTCCCGGAGGAGGGTGAGGAACTCCTCCCGCGGCGGGACCACGACGTCGCTCCCCGTCCACACGACGAGCTCGGCACGAGTGCGATCCCCGCGCAGGAACGCCCGCTCGCTCCCCGCCTCCATCCCCACGAGGAAGTGCGCGCCGTCCAGGTACAGGTAGACGCCCGCCGCGCGGAGCTCCGCCTCGTCGGCCGCCCCGCGCACGGTGAGCCCCTCCGACCCCCACAATGCCGTGGCGAGTCCGAGCTCCTCCGCCCGGACGACGAGCCCATCCACCGCTCCGGCGGGCGTCACAACCTCACCCGTGAGGTAGAGCGGCGTCTCCGCGAGCGCGGTCCCCGCCGACAGCACGAGCGCCAGCAGCACCACCATCCGTTCCAACATGGGCATCCCCCCTTCGTCTGGACAATATACAGCCCGCGGGCCGGGTCGGTTCCCACGACGGGAGGGATGGGGGAGAGGGAACGGCCAGCGGACACGAGGTCCGCCGCGACGGACCACTCGGTCCCCGGGAAAGGCCGTCGCGGACGAGCGGCGACGGTACGACGCCCATGTCCCACGTTGGCCCACGGCCGTTCGGCCCGGGTTGCTCGGGGGGGGCGAGGGCGAAACAATCGGGGCGTGACGACATCGCGGTTCGCGCGCCAGGTGGTCCTTCCCATGCTGGGGAGGGAAGGGCAACGCAAGCTCGGGGCATCCCGCGCCCTCATGGTGGGCTGTGGAGCGCTGGGGACCCACACCGCGGAGCTCCTCCTCCGCGCGGGGGTGGGGAACCTGACCCTCGTCGACCGGGACCTCGTCGCGGAGACGGATCTCCACCGGGTGGCCCTGTTCACCCCCGCCGACGTGGGCCGGCCCAAGGCCGAGGCGGCCGCGGATGCCCTGCGCCGGATCGCCCCCCCCGCCGCGATCGCGCCCGTCGTCGCCCACCTCGACCCCCGCCTTGCCCTCGACCTCGCGCCGAAGGCGGACGTGGTCCTCGATGGCCTCGACAACCTCGAGGCCCGGTATCTGATCAACGACGCGTGCGTGAAGCACGGGATCCCGTGGGTGTACACCGCGGTCCTCGCCACATACGGGGTGACGATGCCGATCGTCCCCGGGCGGGGACCGTGCCTGAGGTGCCTGTTCCCCGACCCTCCCCCACCCGGGGCGATCCCGACCTGCGCCGAGGCCGGGATCCTCGGTCCCGTGCCGGCAGCCCTCGCCGCGGTTCAGGTCACGGCGGCGATCCAGATCCTCACCAGGAGCCCGGACCTCGCGCCGGGGCGGCTCGTCCACCTCGACCTGTGGACGGGGTTGGCCGAGACCACCTCGGTCGAACGCGCCCCGGACTGCCCGTGCTGCGGGAAGCGTCGGTTCGAGTTCCTCGCCCAGCCGTCCCGCACCTCCGTCCTCTGTGGGGACAGCGTCCAGGTCCTCCCCCGCACCCACGGCGACCTCGATCTCGACGGGCTCGCGGCCCGCCTCGCCGCCTTGGGGAAGGCGCGGGTCCAGGGAAGGGTGCTGGTCGTTTCCATCGAGGGTGCCCAGCTCACCGTGTTTCCCGACGGGCGAGCGCTGGTGAAGGGCGTCTCGGACCCCGACCGGGCCCAAACCCTCTACGACCGGTACATCGCGCGGTGACGGCTAGCGGAACCGCCCGACGAGCCACACAACGAAGACCACCAGTCCCACGACGAGGAGGGGGACGACGAGGGCCCACCGCGCCCACCGCCGCGCGACCCGCTGCTCGTCGGGGGAGAGGCCCACCCGCCGCGGGTAGCGAAGGTCCAACCGCTGCGCCTTCTTGAGCATGCGCACCGACTGAGCGATCTTCCCCTGCCGCCGGTACACGACCCCCAGGTTGTGGTGCGCGGAGGGATGACGCGGATCCTCCTCTGTGGCCCGACGGTAGGCGTGCTCGGCCCGCGTGAGGTCCCCGCGGTCGAAGTACAGGTTCCCCAGCCGGAACAGGACTTGGGCCTTCGCCTCCCCGTAGCGGAGGGCATCCACGAGGAGGTTGATCCCCTCCTCGTGGCGCCCCGCGCGGCGCAGCTCCTCGGCCCGGCCGAGGGCCCGTTGCACGAGGTCCGCCCGCTGCGCCGGGGTCAGGCTCCCGGGGTCGGGCAGAGAAACGAGATCCGTTCCTTCACCGTCTGGATATCGAGCCATGTCTGGTGTTTGGGGCTCCCCTTGGCCTTGCTCGCGTTCCGCAGGAGGTAGCTGGGGTGGTACATCGGGAACACCTCGATCCCCCCCCGCCAGCGGTGGAACCTCCCCCGCAGTTGGGTGATCCCCTCCGAGGTACCGAGGAACCACTGGGTGGGCGTGTTCCCGAGGGTGACGATGATCCGGGGCCGGATGAGGGCGATCTGGGCGGCAAGCCACTCCCAGCATGCCTCCATCTCGGGGCGCGTCGGGACGCGGTTCCCCGGCGGACGGCACTTCACGATGTTCGCGATGTACACCCCATCCCGCTGGATCCCCACCGAGGCCAGGATCTGGGTGAGGAGCTGGCCAGCCGGCCCGACGAACGGGCGACCGGTCTCGTCCTCGACCTCGCCCGGACCCTCCCCCACGAACAGGAGCGACGCGTGGGGGTTCCCCTCCCCAAACACGACCGTCCGCCGGCCTTCGGCGAGTGGGCATCGCCGACAGTCGCGGGCCTTCTGAGCGAGGAGATCAAGCGAGAGCTCAAACCCGCCCGGCAACACCCCACCTCCAGGAAACAGAGCGCTGAGTCACAACTCCAGCCTAAGCAGCGAACACCTACCAGCCTCGGATCGCCTTCGCTGGAGCGGGCAACGGGGATCGAACCCGTGACCTGCAGCTTGGGAAGCTGCCGCTCTACCAACTGAGCTACGCCCGCCTGTTCCCGGGGCGAAGAACGCCCGCGTGATCTTACCTCCGCCTCCGGCGGCCGGTCAACCGCAGGAGGGGCGGATGGCCCCCTCAGCTCACCCGCAGGGGCTCCAGGGCCGGCATGGACCTCCCGCGCAGGAAGTCGAGGGTCGCCCCGCCCCCGGTCGACACGTACCCGAACCGGTCAGCAAGGCCGAGCTTCTCCACCGCTTCCCCGGTCTCCCCGCCCCCGACCACGGTGAACGCCGGCGACGCGACGAGGGCCTCGGCCACGCCGCGGGTCCCCGCCTCGAACGGCGGGTGCTCGAACGCCCCCAGCGGCCCCGTCCACACGACCGTCCCCGCGCCGGCCACGACCTCCGCGAACCGCTGCACGGTGGCCGGTCCGATGTCGAGGCCGATCCACCCCTCGGGGATCGCGTCCGCGGGGACGACCCGCGTCTCCGCCCCGAGGGCGAGCTCCCGAGCCACCACCACGTCCTGGGGGAGGTGGAGCGGCGTCCCCCTCTCCTCGGCCCGGCGGATGAGCTCGCGGATCGTCCCCACGAGGGCGGGATCGACCACCGACTGCCCCACCCGGTGTCCCTGCGCGGCGAGGAAGGTGAACGCCACCCCTCCCCCGATGAGGAACCCGTCCACGCGATCCAGGAGGTCGGTGAGGACGCCGAGCTTGTCCTTGGCCTTCTTTCCACCGACAAGCACGTAATAGGGGCGGCGAGGATCATCGCGAACGCTCGACAGGACTTCCACCTCTCGCTCCATGAGGAACCCGGCGTACGCGGGGAGGGACCGGGCCACCCCGATCGTGGACGCATGGGCACGATGGGCGGTGGCGAACGCCTCGTTCACGAACACCTCGAACGGGGCGGCAAGCGCCCGCGCGAAATCTGGATCGTTCTTCTCTTCTTCAGGGTGGAACCGCACGTTCTCCAGCACGACGAGCCCCCCCGGGGGAAGCCCGGCCACCTCCCGTTCCACGTCCGGGCCCACACAGCTGCGAAGGGCACGCACCTCGAATCCAAGGAGCTCCCCCACCCGCGCTGCCACCGGCGCCATCCGCAGCCCTTCCACCACCTTCCCATCCGGGCGGCCGAGGTGGGACAGGACGGCGACCCGCGCTCCTCGCTCCCCCAGCCAGCGCAGCGTGGGGATCACCGCCCGGACCCGGCCATCGTCGGCCACCCGCCCCGCGGAGAGGGGCACGTTGAGGTCGGCGCGCAGGAGGACCTTCTTCCCCCGAGGTGCAAGATCACGAATTGTACGTAGTTCCATCGCCTTCACCGGTGGCCATTCTAGATGCGCTGCGCGAACCGGGCAAGGAGGCAGGGTAAGATTGTCGTGTGAACGCGTGGCTGGTGGGGGCGATTGTGCTCCTGGCGGGGGTCCTCGCCCTCGCCCCGGTCGTCGCGTCGTGGTTCGATCCTTCCTCCCCGGCCCGCGTCGTGGAGAGGCTCCTTCTCGTCCTCAACACGTGGGGGGGGATCCGCGACTTCGTGGCCCAGGTCGCGGTGCGCGGCGCAGAAGGGGAGATCTTGGGCCGCCTCCTGTTCCTCGCCCCGGCCAATCTGCGGCTGGACGTCCTCGCCCCCGGGACCCTCGCCGGCGAGTCGTTCGCGTTGCGCCCCGTCGACGAGGGGTGGCTGTTCGTGCACCACCGGCCGGCACTCGACCTCGGGATCGAGGCCCGGATCACGTCCGATGACCTGACCGACCTGCTGGCACTCCCGCCCCCCTCCGAGGTCTGGGAGGGGCTCCGCCGCAACCAGATCCGCGTCGCCTACGTCCCCGCCCCTACCAGCAACGCCGCCCGCCCCCCAAGCGACGAGTTCGACATCACGAACCTTCCCGGGAGGTTCCCGCGGATCGTGCTCCAGGTGGATCCCTCGACCCAGCTCCCGCGGGAGGTGACCCTGTACCAGGATCCAGGGGGCCCCCCCTCCATCGAGATCGAGGTGCGCCACTTGGCGGTGAACACGCGGCTCGAGCTGAGGGACGTGTTTCTCCTCGATCCCCCGCCCAGCCGCTGGCTGACGCCGACCCCGCCGGGCTAGGCCTCCCCCGCCGAGGCCAGCCGGCGGAACTCGCCGAGGTTGAGCTCCTTCTCCACGAACTCCTCGAATTGCTCCTCTTCTACGAACGGGGACTCGATCGCTGACTTCTCGAACACCGCTTCCTCGATGTAGATCGGGGCCTGAGTGCGAAGGGCGAGGGCCACCGCATCGGAGGGGCGGGCATCGATGTCCCGCGTCGCCCCCGCCGCGTCCCGCACGACGAGGCTCGCGTAGTAGGTGCTCTCCTTGACCGACGTGATCACCGCCCGCTCGAGGTTCCCCCCCAGCGTGTTCAGGATCTCCTTCATCAGGTCGTGGGACAACGGGCGGGGGAACCGCTGGCCCTGGAGCTCGATCGCGATGGACATCGCCTCCTGCTCCCCAATCCAGATGGGCATCGCCTTCGTAGAATGGCGGTCCTTGAGGAGCAGGACCGGCGTCTTCGTCGTGGGGTCGAGAAGCAGTGCTCTCACTTCAGCTTCCCTCATTCCTGGCCTCCTCCTCTCGTGGATCAGGGACCATTATAGCAGGGTCGCCCGAGGCAGACCATGGCCGGTGTTACATTCGACCCCGCCCGGCCCCCGCGGGGGAGGGTGGCACCGCCCTCCCGGGAGCGGTAGCCTCGGGATGCCATGGCCCGCCAACTGGTGGTCCGCAACCGCCGCGCCCGTCGCGACTACGCGGTGGAGGAGACCTTCGAGGCGGGGCTTGCCCTCCTCGGCTCGGAGGTCAAGTCCCTCCGCGCCCATCGCGCTTCGCTCGATGAGGCATACGCGCGGGTGAAGGACGGGGAAGTATGGCTCGTGGGGGCCCACATCGCTCCCTACGGCCCGAGCGGGGGACGCGGCCACGACCCGGAGCGCCCGCGCAAGCTCCTCCTCCACCACCGCGAGATCGCACGCCTGGTCGGGAAGGTGGGGCGCGCTGGCTACACTCTGGTGCCGCTGTCGCTTTACTTCACCGACCGCGGCTACGCCAAGGTCGAGCTCGGCCTCGCCCGCGGCCAGACGAAGGTCGACAAGCGGCGGAAGATCATCCAGGAAGAGGAAGAACGGCGCGCGCGCGAGGCGATGAAGCGCTTCCGCTAGTCGACGAGGTTCTCCTCCGCTTCGGCCGCGAGGAGAGGCTCGATCACCATGTCGAGCTCCCCGTCCAACACCTCGGCCAGGCGGTGCACGGTGAGGCCGATGCGGTGGTCGGTGACCCGCGTCTGGGGGAAGTTGTAGGTGCGGATCTTCTCCGAGCGATCGCCAGTCCCGATCTGGCGCCGCCGTGTCTCGCGCAGGGCCCGCTCCTGCTCGGTCTGCTGGACCTCCCATAGCTTGGCGCGGAGGACCCGCAGGGCGAGCTCCCGGTTGCGGTGCTGGCTCCGCTCCTCCTGACACGCGACGACGATCCCACTCGGGATGTGGGTGATGCGGACCGCGGTCTCGTTCTTCTGCATGTGCTGGCCGCCGGGGCCGCTGGCGCGGAACGTGTCCATCTTGAGGTCGTCGGGGCGGATCTCGACTTCGACCTCCTCCGCCTCGGGAAGGACGACCACGGTGGCGGTGGAGGTGTGGATGCGGCCGCTCGCCTCCGTTTCCGGAACGCGCTGCACGCGGTGGACCCCGGACTCGTAGCGGAGCCTCCCGTAGGCGCCGTCACCCTCGACCGCGAACACGACCTGCTTCATGCCCCCGAGGGGGGTGGGGTGGGTGTCCATCACCCGCACGGCGAACCCGCGGCGCTCCGCGTATCGGCTGTACATCCGGAACAGCTCCCCCGCGAACAGGGCCGCCTCCTCCCCCCCCGCCCCGGCCCGGATCTCCACGATCGCGTTCTTGCGGTCGTTGGGGTCCTCGGGGAGGAGCATGCGGCGGATCTGTTGGGCGAGGGCATCCGCCTTCGCCCGATCGCGCTCGATCTCCTCCCGCAAGGCCGAGCGCAGCTCCTCGTCCGTCTCCTCGTGGAGGAGCTCCTCCTCCTCCCGGATCGCCGCCCAGAGCCGCCTCAACTCCTCGCCGCGGGCGACGAGCTCGCGCAGGCGCGCGTGGCGGCGCGACAGGTCGGCGAAGTCGGACCGGGTTACCACCCCAGGCTGGGAGAGCTCCTCCTCGACCGCGCGGAGCTCGGCCGCCGCGTCGTCGATGCGGGCGAAGATCCTGTCCATGGACGAAGCGTAGCCGAAACCCGGCCTCGGTCACACCACCGGGGGACAGCCCCGCTCCCGGTGGCGGACCCCGGATGGCCCCGCGACGAACAGGTCGGTGGCCAGCCCGAGGAACAGGCCATGGGCGACGATCCCCGCCCGCCCATCGAGCTCGCGGGCGAGGCGATGGGGGTCAGCGAGCGGACCGAACCGGCAGTCGAGGATGAGGTTCCCGTGATCCGTGCGGAACGGTTCCCCGCCCGGACCCGCGCGGAGGGCGACCTCCGCCCCGAGCGACTCCAGGTACCGAACCTGCGCCCCCCACCCGAACGGGACGACCTCCACCGGGAGAGCACAGCGCGTCCCGAGGGCCGGGGAGAGCTTCCCCTCGTCGGCGACGATCGCCTCCCGCCGGCTCGCCTGGGCGACGATCTTCTCCCGCAGGAGCGCCCCCCCGCCCCCCTTGATGAGGTTCAGCGCGGGGTCGACCTCGTCCGCCCCGTCGATCGTGAGGTCGAGGACGGGGTGCTCGTCCAAGGTCGTGAGGGGGATCCCGAGGGCCCGGGCCTCCCGCTCGACCTGGGTCGAGCAGGCGACACCGACCACGTCGCGCAGACCGCCATCCCGGATGAGCTGCGCGAGCCTCACCAGGGCATGGTGGGCAGTGGTCCCGTGCCCCAACCCCACGATCATCCCCGACCGAACGAGCTTCACCGCTTCGTAAGCCGCTGCCTGCTTCAGCCGATCCGGGTCGCGGTTCATCTCCCTTCCCATCCTACCGGAAGGCCCGGCCCCCTTGCCAGCGGGCAAGGCCGCCCTCTAGCATCCCAGCCGAGCTCTGCAAGGCCATGCCAGATGATGGATAATCGCGCGGAGGTAACGCCCGTGAGCATCCGCAACCTCGACAAGATCTTCAGTCCCCACCGCGTGGCCGTGATCGGGGCGAGCAGCAACCCGGGCACGGTGGGGTTCAGCGTCCTCAGGAACATGATCAACGCCGGGTTCAACGGGGTCGTGTACCCGGTGAACCCGAAGCGGGAGTCGGTCCAGGGGATCCAGAGCTACCCCAACGTGGGGTCCCTGCCCCGGACGCCGGATCTCGCCGTGATCTGCACGCCGGCGGCCACCGTGCCCGGGCTGGTGCGGGAGTGCGGAGCGATGGGGATCCGCGGGCTCGTCATCCTCTCCGCCGGGTTCCGCGAGATCGGGGCCGAGGGCCGGGCCCTGGAGGCCGAGGTGAAGGCTGCGGCAGCCGAGTTCGACGGGATGAGGATCGTCGGCCCGAACTGCCTCGGGATCATCGTCCCGCGAATCGGGATGAACGCGACGTTCGCCGCGGGGCACCCCCCGGACGGGAACGTGGCGTTCATCTCCCAGTCCGGGGCCCTGTGCACCTCGATCCTCGACTGGGCGGTCGAGGAAGGGATCGGGTTCTCGTACTTCGTGTCCGTGGGGAACATGCTCGACGTGGACTTCGGCGACCTCATCGACTACTTCGGGGAGGACGAGAAGACGCGGTCGATCCTCCTCTACATCGAGTCCGTGAGCGAAGCACGCAAGTTCATGTCCGCGTCGCGGGCGTTCGCGCGCTCGAAGCCCCTCCTCGTCTACAAGGCGGGCCGGTTCGCCGAGTCGGCGAAAGCCGCGAGCTCCCACACCGGGGCAATGGCGGGCGAGGACGCGGTGTACGACGCCGCGTTCCGCCGCGCGGGGATGGTCCGCGTGTACGAGATCGGTGATCTGTTCGACTCCGCCGAGCTCCTGGCGCGGATCCGGCCGCCGGCAGGGTCGAAGCTCGCGATCCTCACCAACGCGGGTGGCCCGGGGGTGATGGCAACCGACGCCCTCGTCGCCCGGGGGGGGACCCTCGCCCCGCTCTCGTCGGAGACGATGACCAAGCTGAACGAGCTCCTCCCCAAGTTCTGGTCGCACGGCAACCCGGTCGACGTCCTCGGGGACGCCCCGCCGGAGCGGTACGGGGCAGCGCTGGAGATCCTGCTCGCTGACCCGAACGTGGACGCGGTGATCGCGATCCTCGCCCCCCAGGCGGTCACGGACCCCACCACGACCGCCCAGGAGGTGGCTGCGATCGCGCGGAAGTCCCCCAAGCCGGTCCTCGCCGCGTGGATGGGGGGGAAGCTCATGCGGGACGGGATCGAGCTGTTCAACCGGGCCGGGGTACCAACGTACGCCACGCCGGACCAGGCGGTGGAGGCGTTCATGCACCTCGTCGACTACGCGCGGAACCTGGAGCTGCTGTACGAGACCCCCCGGGAGATCCCGGTCCGGTTCCCCCTCGACCAGGCCTCGATCCGGAGCAAGGTGCGGCCCCTCCTGGAGCGGGCGGAGGTCCTATCCGAGGCAGACTCGAAGGAGATCTTGGCCGCGTACGGGATCCCGGTCATCCTGCCCCGCGCGGCGCGCACCGCCGACGAGGCGGTGGCCGCGGCCCGGGAGGAAGGGTACCCGGTGGTGCTGAAGATCCTGTCCCCGGACATCACCCACAAGACCGACGTCGGGGGAGTGGCCCTCGGGCTCCACGACGACGACGAGGTGCAGGCGGCGTTCGCACGGATGATGGAGACGGTGCGGGCACGGCGGCCGGAGGCGCGGATTGAAGGCGTCACCGTCCAGCGGATGATCGACACCTCGCGGGGGTTCGAGCTCCTCGTGGGGGCGAAGAAGGACCCCACGTTCGGGGCCGTGCTCATGGTCGGGATGGGGGGGATCGCCGCCGAGGTGTACAAGGACACCGCGCTCGCGCTCCCGCCGCTCAACGAGCGCCTCGCCCGGCGGCGGCTGGAGTCGCTCCAGAGCTGGCCCCTCATCGAGGGGTACCGGGGGAAGCCCGGCGCGGACCTCGACCTCCTCGTGGAGACGATCATGCGCGTCTCCTACCTCATCGCCGACTACCCGGAGATCAAGGAGCTCGACATCAACCCCCTCGTCGCCTCGCCGGACGAGGTGGTGGCGGTGGACGCGCGGATCGTGGTGGACATGGACGCGCTCAGAAACCCGCCGCGCCCCTACGCCCACCTCGCGATCCGCCCCTACCCCGAGGGGTACACCCGCCGCGCCACGCTTCGCAACGGAACGAAGGTCCTCCTCCGCCCGATCCGCCCCGAGGACGAACCGATGTGGCACGAGATGCTCGCCGTCTCGTCGCGGGAGTCGATCCGATTTCGGTTCCGCTACCTGTTCAAGGAGTCCACCCACCAGATGGCGATCCCGTTCTGCTTCATCGACTACGATCGGGAGATGGCGATCGTGGCCGAGATCGAAGAAGGTGGCCGGAAGCGGATGGCCGGCGTGGGCCGCCTCGTGGTGGGTCCCGATCCCACCACCGCGGAGTACGCGGTGTTCGTGGCCGACCCGTGGCAGAACCAGGGACTGGGGGGGCTCCTCACCGACTACTGCCTGGAGATCGCCCGGGGCTGGGGGGTTCAGGTGGTGACAGCGGAGACGACGCCGGACAACGTGCGGATGATCGCGATCTTCCAGCACCGCGGGTTCGCGATCGAGCACCGCACGAAGGACGGGGTGGTCCTCGCCCAACTCCTCCAAGGGGACCGCGCCTCCCCCTAGAACAACCCGCGGACCTCGCCCGTCTCGGGATCGACGTCCACCCGGCGAAACGCGGGGTCGGAGCCCGTCCCGGGCATGAGGGTGATCGCCCCCGCCACCGGGCACAGGAACCGCGCCCCGGAGAAGAGGAGCACGTCGCGGATCGGGAGGACCCAGCCCTTGGGAACGCCTTTCCAGTCAGGATCGTGGGACAGCGAGAGGTGGGTCTTGACCATCATCGTCGCGTAGTCCCGGAACCGCGGATCGGCCTCGAACGCCTTCGCCTTCTCCTCCGCCTCTGGCGCCCACGCGACCCCGTCCGCCCCGTACACGTCGCGGGCGATCCGCTCCACCCGTTCCCGGAGCGGCAGTTCCAGCGGGTACAGGAACCGAAACTCACCACGCTCCTCGCACGCGTCGAGCACGGCATCGGCCAGTTCGAGCGCCCCTTCGCCTCCCTTCCGCCAGTGTTCCCCAACGGCGAACCGGGCGCCGGCCTTCTCCACGTGGCGCCGGACGAGGGCCAGTTCGGCGTCGGTGTCGCCCGGGAACCGGTTCAGGCACACCACCGGCGGAACCCCGGACTGGCGCACGATCCCGATGTGGTGGAGGAGGTTGGGGATCCCCCGTTCGAGGAGTTCGAGGCTCTCCTCCCCGTACTCCCTGGGGAGCGGCCGGCCGGGGACGACGCGCGATCCGCCGCCGTGCATCTTCAGCGCCCGGATCGTGGCCGTGATCACGGAGGCATCGGGGGTGAGGCCGCTCAGGCGGCATTTGACGTTCCAGAACTTCTCGAACCCGATGTCGGCCCCGAACCCGCTCTCCGTCACGTGGTAGTCCCATAGCTTCAGGCCGACCAGGTCGGCGAGGATCGAGGACTGCCCGACGGCGATGTTCGCGAACGGACCCGCATGGACCAACACCGGCTGGTACTCGACCGTGGAACAGAGGGTCGGGTGGAGGGCGTTCCGCAGCCACGCTGCCATCGCCCCCCCGACCTCGAGGTCGTCGCACGTGACCGGGTCTCCCCGCCGGTTGTAGGCCACCGTGATCTCCCCGATCCTCGTCCGCAGGTCGCGAAGGTCGCGCGCGATCGCCAGGATCGCCATCAGCTCCGAGGAAACCGCGATCTGGAACCCGGACTCCATGGGGAGACCGTTCCCCTTGCCCCCGAGGCCGATCACGATCTGGCGGAGGGCCTGGGCGCAGAAGTCCATCGCCCACCTCATCTCCACCCGCCGCGGGTCGATGTCGAGGCGCCGGAGGCCCCGCTTGGCGAGGGCCCCATCGGAGTAGTTCGCCTCGTGGTGCAGCCGCGCGGTGAGGGCGACCAGGGCCAGGTTGTGGGCGTTCGCGATCGCGTCGATGTCCCCCGTGAGGCCCAGCGTGAACTCGGTCATCGGGATGAGGAGGGCGTTCCCGCCCCCGGCGGCCGTGCCCTTGATGTTCATCGACGGGCCGCCCGAGGGCTGGCGGACCGCCCCCCCGGCGCGCCTCCCCCGGCGGGCGAGGCCCTCGATCAGGCCGAGGGTCGTCGTCGTCTTCCCTTCCCCGAGCGGGGTCGGGGTGATCGCCGTGACCTCGATGTACTTCCCCGTTGGCCGATCGCCCAGCCGGCGGAGGATCCGGCGGGCGTCGAGCTTGGCGATCCGCCCGTAGGGCAGGAGCTCCTCCTCGTCCAGGCCGAGCCGCGCGCGCCACTCCGCGGGAGAGGGCATCCCCTTCTCGGCCTCGGCCGCGATCTGCCAATCCGCGTGCTTCATCGGGTCGTAGGGCATCGGGATCCTCCCTGGATCAGCTCCCGCCGCGGACAACGAGAGTCCCCTTCCCCTGCCATGGGGAAGCGCTCCCCGGCGCGGCGGACGAGGCATTGTTGCACGGCGGTCAGAAGGGGATTATAGCTGGAGGGATATGGAGACGAGGGTCTTGTCGGGAAAGGAAATCGCCGCCGGCATCCACCGAGAGCTGGGGGAACGAGTGGCAGGCCTCAGGCAGAAAGGGACGGCGCCCCGCCTCGTCCTCCTCCGCGTGGGGGACGACCCGGCATCGATCTCGTACGTGCGCCAGAAGGAGCGGGCCGCACGCGAGCTTGGGGTCGAGGCCGAAACGCGCGTTTTCCCCGCCCAGACAAGCGAAGCCAGGCTCTGCGCGGAGATCCGCCGCCTCAACGCCGCCACGTCCGTCCACGGGATCCTTGTACAGCTCCCCTTGCCCCCCCACATCGACGAGAAGCGAGCCCTCGCGGCGGTCCACCCCAGGAAGGACGTGGACGGCCTCCATCCGGAGAACCTCGGCCGCCTCCTGCGGGGCGATCCGTATCTGGTGCCCTGCACCCCCCACGCCGTCCAGGAGATCCTCGTCCGCAGCGGCTACCCTCCGGAAGGGAAACACGTCGTGATCTGCGGCCGCAGCGTCCTCAACGGGCGGTCGTTGTTCGCCGTCCTCATCCAGAAGGCAGCTCGGGCCAACGCCACCGTCACGGTGTGCCACACGGGGACTCCAAACCTGGCGCACTTCACGCGCCAGGCGGACATCCTCGTGGCGGCGATGGGCGCCCCCCGGGCGATCACGGCGGACATGGTGCGGGAGGGGGCGGTCGTGATCGACGTCGGGGTGAACCGGGTCCCGGACCCGCACACGAAGTCCGGGTACCGGCTCGTGGGGGACACGGACTTCGAGGCCCTCCTCGGGGTGGCCGCGGCGATCACCCCCGTCCCGGGCGGGGTGGGGCCGATGACGGTGGCGATGCTCCTCTGGAATACCATCACTGCCTGTGAGGTTCAGACCGCGGGCTGAGGCGACCCACCGTCAACGGCGGCCCTCCCGCCGGGCGGGGGAGAACCCGACCAGCGCGAGGAGGAACCCCGCCCCCGCGAGGGCCACCACCGGCGGGAACACGGAGAGGTACGTTCCGGTAGCATCGCGGAGGATGCCGGAGAGGACCATCCCCAGGATCGCTCCTGCCCCGTACGCGGTGAACACGAGCCCGTAGTTCCTCCCGTAGTGCGTCGTCCCGAAGAACGTGGCCGTGGCGGTAGGGGCGATGGCAAGCCATGCCCCGAGGTTGAGCCAGAGGAGAGCGAACGAGACGAAGAACAGGGGGCCGCTCCCCTCCCCCCACACTCGGAACGCGCCGGCCGCGATGAAGATGAGGGCGAACGAAAGGAGGGCCGTGCCCCGGGGGGTCAACCGATCGGTGAGCGATCCGAACAGAGGACGGCCTACGGCGTTGCACAGGGCGAACAGAGGCATCGCTACCCCGGCGATGAGGTCCGGGGACAGGCCCGCCACCTGCTCCCCCACCGGCTGGGTGATCCCGATCGCCATCAACCCCGCCAAGCAGCCAAATGCGTATACGACCCAGAGGACGTAGAACTGCGGGCTGCGGAGCATCGCCCGTCGGTCGAGGTCAGCCCGGACCGGGCCGGCGGAAGCCGGAGGGGTCCACCCCATCGGCCGCCATCCTTGAGGTGGATAGCGAAGCGGGAGCGCGAGGAGCACCAGCAGGAGGAGGAACGCCCCGCCGAGGATCGAGAACGTGGGCAGCACCCCCGCCGTCTTGATGAGGTGACGCATGAGGGGGGCCACGACGAGGGTCGACAGCCCGAACCCCATCACGGTGAGGCCGACCGCGAGCCCCTTCCGGTCAGGAAACCACCGCGTGGAGACGGCGATCGGGCACCCGTAGAGGATCCCCCCCCCCCCCCCCCCGATGACCCCGTAGAGGAGGGTCAGGATCCCAACGTTGGGGGAGAGCCCCGCGAGAAGCCATCCCCCCCCCACCAGCGCCCCCCCAAAGGCCCCCACCTTCCGCGGCCCCCACCGGTCCACGATCCCGCCCGCGAGGGCCATCCCCACGCCGAACACCCCGAGGAACACCATGTACGGAAGGCCGCTCGCGGTCGCCCCGATCCCCCACAACGCTTCCAGCGGCGTTCGGAAAACGCTGAACGCGTACACGGCCCCCATGCAGAGGTTGGCGAGGAACCCCACCGCGACGAGCCCCCACCGCCCGCTCTCCGCCGGCAGGCCCAACACCCGCCCCTCTCCCATCGCTCCTCCTTGGTCAGAGGGGGACAGGCAGCGCCTGTCCCCCCTCCGCCCCGGCGACTTCGCTGCCATGTCAGGCCTTGTAGCCCACGACCTGCTGGAGGTCGGTCACGCTCTCCGGGTTACGCAGCGTGGTCAGATCGCCGACGGGCTCGTTGCGCACAAGCGCCTTCAGGATCCGGCGCATGATCTTCCCCGATCGGGTCTTGGGGACGTCCTCCGTGAAGTAGATCGCCGCCGGCCGCGCCGTGGGACCGATGTGCTGGTCGACCGTCTTCACGAGGTCCTTCTTCAGCTCCTCCGACGGCTGGACCCCCTTCTTGAGGAGGACGAACGCCACCGGGACCTCGCCCTTGACGTCGTCCGGCTTGGACACCACCGCGACCTCGGTCACGAGCGGGTGCTGGGCGAGGGCGTCCTCGACCTCGGCCGTGGCCAGCCGATGGCCGGCGACGTTCATCACGTCGTCCACCCGCCCCGTGATCCGAATGTTCCCCATCTCGTCCATCCGCGCCCCGTCCTTCGTGAAGTAGAGCTTGGGGCCGAACTCGCCAAAGTACGTGGCCCGGAACTTGTCCACATCGCCGTACAGACCGCGCAGGAGCGCCGGCGGGAACGGGGGCTCCATCACGAGGTACCCTCCGTCCCCCGTCTTCACGGGGACTCCACCGGCGTCGACAATCTTGGCGCGGATCCCGGGGAACGGCCGGCCGGCCACGGTGGGGATGAACGGGCCGATCCCCGGCATCGCCTGGACGCAGGTCGCCCCGGTCTCGGTCTGCCACCACGTGTCCACGATCGGACAGCGCTTGCCCCCGATGTGCTCGAAGTACCACAGCCACGCTTCCTCGTTGATCGGCTCCCCCACCGTCCCCAGAACCCGCAGGCTCGACAGATCGTGCTTCGCTGGCCACTCCTCGCCCCACTTCACGTGCATCCGGATCGCGGTCGGGGCGGTGTAGTACACCGTCACCCGGTGCTTGGCGATGACCTGCCACATCCGGCCATGATCCGGTGCATCAGGCGTCCCTTCGTAGACCACGGTGGCCACCCCGTTCATGAGCGGGCCGTAGTTGATGTAGGAGTGCCCGGTGACCCACCCCACGTCAGCCGTGCACCAGTGGATGTCGTCCTCGTGGAGGTTGAAGTCCCACTTGCACGTCGCGTACACCTGGACCGCGTACCCGCCGGTGGTGTGCATCACGCCCTTCGGCTTTCCCGTCGTGCCCGAGGTGTAGAGGATGAACGACAGGTCCTCGGCGTCCATCTCCTCCGGAGGGCAGTGGATGGGCTGGCCGTCCACGATCTCGTGGTACCACACGTCGCGGCCCTTCTGCATCGGGACCTCGTTCCCCATCCGGCGGACGACGACCACCTTCTCCACCGCCGTCCCCGTCAACGCCTGATCGGCGTTCGGCTTCAGGGAGATCTGCTTCCCCCGACGCCAGTACCCGTCGGCGGTGATGAGGACCTTCGCCCCGCAGTCGACCAGCCGGTCGCGCAGCGACTCGGGGGAGAACGCGGAGAACACCACGGTGTGCACGGCGCCGATCCGCACCACGGCCTGCATCGCGATCACGGCCTCTGGGATCATCGGGAGGTAGATCCCCACCCGATCGCCCTTCTTGATCCCCATCGCCTTGAGGGCGTTCGCGAACCGGGACACCTCGTCAAGGAGCTCCTGGTAGGTGAAGATGCGGTTCGGCTCGTCAAGGGGTTCCGGCTCCCAGATGAGGGCCGTTTTGTCGCCCTTGCCCGCCTCGACATGCCGATCGAGGGAGTTGTAGGACAGGTTGAGCTTCCCGCCCACGAACCACCGGTAGGCGTAGGGCTCGTCTTCGTAGACGTTCGTCCACCGCTTGAACCACACGAGCCCCTCGGCCTGGTCGGCCCAGAACGCGAGCGGATCCGCCGCCGCTCGTTCGTAGAGCGCCGGATCGGTTACCCAGGCGCGCTCCTTGAGCGCATCGTTGGGCCAGTACCAGTTCGGCCGGGTTGGATCGGGGACGACCCACTGCATTCCGTTTAGCGCTGCTTCCTTTGCCACTGTGCTGTGCCTCCTTCGTGAGGTCGGGTTCGACCGCGGCATGATACCCAAGCCCCAACCCCGTTCACAGTCCGCCCCATCGGGCCACGAAGGGATGGCAACTTCGCCGCTTCCGGCCCCCGGAAAGGGGTGTGGC
>JACIWJ010000026.1 GCA_014361015.1 Candidatus Bipolaricaulota bacterium
GGCACCGGGGTCCGGGACCGGACCGTGAACCGGATTCCCGTCCTCGTCTCGTCGCTCACGTTCACCTCGACGAACGACGGGACGAAGTACAGGTCAACCCCGCTCGGGGCCATGTACCCCCGGGCAATGGCGATGCACTTCACGGCCTGGTTCACCGCTTTGGGGCCAATGGCCTGCAGCTCGGCCACTCCCTCTTCACGAAACGTGTTCGCCACCGCCCCGGCGGCCAGGCTGGCCTCCGAGGTCGATGCGATCTTGAGAACGTTCATCGTTTCCTCCTCAGCGGGCTGTGTCCACGAATTGGGCTTGGCGGATCACGGTCACCTTGATCTCGCCAGGATACTGGACCTGTTCCTCGATCCGGCGCGCGATATCATACGCCAGCTTCGCCGCCATGTCATCCGTCGTCTTCTCCGGCCGGACGATGACCCGCACCTCTCGGCCCGCTTGGATCGCGTACGCTTCCTTCACCAGGGGGTAGGCAGACGCAAGCTTCTCCAGTTCCTCCAGGCGCTGGCAGTAGCGCTCGTAGGTCTCCTGACGCGCCCCAGGCCGGGCCGCGGACAGGGTGTCCGCCGCCTGGATGAGGACCGCGGTCACGGTCGCCGGCTCCGCTTGGCCGTGGTGGGCCGCGATCGCGTTCACGATCGGCCACGGCTCGCCCGCCCGGCGGGCCAGATCCGCCCCGATGAGGGCATGCGGACCTTCCACGTCGTGGTCCACCGCCTTACCGATGTCGTGGAGGAGCCCCGCCCGTTTGGCCGGCTTGGGGTCGATCCCGATCTCCTCGGCGAGCAGCCGCGCGAGGAAGCTCACCTCGAGCGCGTGCTGGAGCTGGTTTTGACCGTAACTGGTCCGGAAGTGAAGGCGCCCCAGGAGCTGGACGAGGTCGCTGGGGAGGTCGACACCGACCTCGAACGCGGCCTTCTCCCCCGCCTCGAGGATCGCCTCCTCCACGCGATCCTTGGCCTTGCGCACCATCTCCTCGATCCGGGCGGGGTGGATCCGCCCGTCCTCGAGCAGCTTCTCCAGCGCGACGCGGGCCACCTCCCTTCGCACGGGATGGAACGAGGACAGGACGACCGCCTCCGGCGTGTCGTCCACGAGGACCTCGATCCCGGTCAACGCTTCGAACGCCCGGATGTTACGGCCGTCGCGACCGATGATGCGACCCTTGTACTCGTCGTTGGGCAGCGGGACCGTGGTGATCGTGGCCTCCTCGGCGTAGTCGAGGGCATAGCGTTGCACGGCGTTGGCGAGGATACGGCGGGCACGGCGCTCCGCCTCCTGGCTCGTCCGCCGCTCCACCTCGTTGATCTTACGGGCGAAGTACCGCTCCGACTCCGCCTCGACGAGCTTCAGGAGGTACTCCTTGGCCTCCTCCTCCGTGAGGCCGGCCAGACGCTCCAGGAGCGCTCGCTCCTCCGCAATGAGCTGGCGGCCGGTCTCGAGGAGGTGGACGACCTCCGCCTCATCCTGGCGGATCGAGGCCTCGATCGCCTCCAAGTGCTGGACCTTCTTTGCCAACCGGTCCTCGCGCTGGCGGAGGCGCTCCTCGAGCTGGGCCAGCTCCGCCTCCTTCTTCCGCAGGCGCTCCTCCTCCCGCTCCCGCAGCTCCTCGATCTCCCGTTGGGTCAGGAGGAGGCGTTCCCGGTGGACCCGCTCCGCTTCCCCGCGGGCCTCGCTCAGGATCGTCTCGGCCCGGCGGCTCACGCGGCGGAGGCGGAGGCGGGAGAACACGAGGCCGATCCCGATCCCCACCGCGAGGGCGAGCACGCCCACCCCGACATGGAACCATGGGAACGGGATCCCCAGCAGGGCAGGCGGAGTCCCCCCTTGGGCCTGGGCCCAGACGGGAACCGCCCACGTCACCACGGCAAGCCAGCCGATCCGAAGCATCCGCCGTTCTCCTCCAGTTTGGAGGACTTTATTCCTTCGGTTTGCCTTTCTCAACCACCAGGGCGAAGGCGGCGGGGAGGAACGTGAGGCTCCACAGGAGGGTGAATCCGAGCCCGAGGAGGGCGGATGTCCCCAGGAGCTGCAACCCGGGGGTGTGGGCCGCGAGGAGCGCTCCGAACGAGGCCATCGTGGTGAGGGAGCTCACCGTGATCGGGACCGCGCTCGCCGCCGCTCCGCGCACGACCACGTCCGCCCCTCCCGCCTGTTCCTCCTTCATGCGGTGCAGGAGGTGGACCGCGCTGTCCACTCCGATCCCGATGAGCAAGGGGGAGATGACGATGTTCGTGAAGTTGAACTGGATCCCGAGGAGGTTCATCCCGGCCAGCATCCACACGTAGCCCATCGCCAGCGGAGCGAGGGCCAGCGCCGCCTCGGCCGGCCGCGGGAAGTCACGCCACACGAGGAGGAAGATGATCAACACCGCGAGGACGGTGGAGAGGAGGAAATCGCGCCGCATGTACTGCTCGAGCCGCGCCGTGACCTCCGGAAGCCCAAACCTCTCCACCCCCAACGTATCCGCCCACTCGAGGAACATCCGCAGGTTGTTGCCCTCGCGGATGGCCCGGGTGAGGCGCGCCTCAACCACGTATCTGCCGCGATTCGTGTAGTACTGCGCCCGAACCTCCGCGGGCAACAGGGCGAGGATGCTCGCAAGGAGGACGGGCTCGGGAGGGAGATCGACGATCTTCCTCACGAACTCGCGCACCGTGGCTAGGTCGCCCGACATCGCCTCCAGACGGGCCCGATGCCCTTCGGCATCCACCCGTTCCAGCTCTCCGAGGAGAAAGATGAGTTCGTCCAGCCCTTGCGACAGGGCCGCCGCCAGCGCGGGCCGTGCGCCCACGACGGCGAGCAGTTCCCATTGGGCCATCTTTGCGATCAACTGGCGAACCCCTCCCAAGGTCCCCTCCCAGTTTTCCAGCTGCCCCGCGAGCTCCGCGACCCCCGCTTGGACCTCCGCCACGGGCAGGTCGAGGATCGAGGCCTCGCCCCCCAGAAGCTCCTGGGGGAGGAAGTCCCGCACCGAGGCGGTGGAGTGGACCAAGGGATGGGCCGCCAGCGCGGTCTCGAGAGCCAGGATGTCCTCCGGTTCGTCGACGAAGAACCGGAACGAGTCCCCCAGCCACACCTCCCCCGCGAACTCGCGGGCGATCGCGGCCAGGACAACGGTGGACGGGGTTGCCGGGGCAAGCTCCTCGGACACAAAGCGAAACTGTACCCGACTGGCCTGGTACACGATCGCCGCGGTGAGGATCAGCCCCACGGCCACCACCCCCGGCCGCAGCCGGAGGAAGCGCCGGTAGGCGGGTCGCAAAGCGGTCGTGGAGGCGATGGGACGCCTCCGAGATGGGCGACGGTCCCGGGCGAACACGGCGGCGAGGGCGGGGACGAGGAGGAGGGTGGTGAGGAGGGAGACGAGGATCCCCACCCCAGTGATCGCCCCCATCTCCCACAGGGCGCGGGAGTGGGAGAGGAGAAGGCAGCTGAACACCACCGCCGTCGTGAGCGCGGCGGTGAGGCACGCGCTCCCCTTGGTCCGCACCGCCGTGACCAACGCCTCTTTGACCCGCTGCCCCTTGGCCCGTTCCTCAACGAAGCGGGACAGGAGGTGGATCGAGAAATCGATCCCCAGGCCGAGGATCAGGGCGGGCAGGAACACGGTGAGGAGGTTGAACCCCCCCACCGCGAACTTCGCCCAAGCCATGGTGAACAACGCCGAAACGAGCACCGGCGCCACCGCTGCCACGCACAGGAGAGGGCTGGCGAACGCCAAGAGCACGAGCGTGAACACTGCCGCTGAGGACGCGATCGTGACGAGGGTCATGTCTCGTCGAATCACACCGTCCGTCTCGACGGTCGTCACGTACGTCCCGGCGAGGCCCGCGGTGACCCCGAGCTCGTCGAGCCCCGCCCGCGCCAGGGCGTCTGCCACGGCACGGGTCACGGCCTGGTTGTAGGCCAGGGACTCGAACGGCCGGCGCGTGGGCCAGATCTGGAGGACGAGCTGGCTCCGGTCCTGGGAGAGGATCGGCTCCCCGATCTCCTCGGGAGGGGGGCGGGTGAGGACGGCCCGCGAGATCGCTGCCGCCTCGGCGAGGAGCTCCCCCTGCGCGGCGAGGCCCGCCAGGAACCCCAGGCTGGCGCGGCCAGCGGCCATCAACTCAGCGAGGGCGGCCTGGACCGCCGTCGGATCGAGCACGGCGTCGGCGGAGACGGAACGGAGGATGTCCTCGATCGATCGGGGGGGAAGCGAGACCGGGAAAAGAGCTTGAACCTCGCGGGCGATGGCCCGCAGCCTCTCCAGCTCATCAGACGAAAGGGTGCGGAAGATGAGGAGCTCGGAGGGAACAAGGATCCCCTCCCCCACCCGGTACGATGCAGTGAGGAGGTCAGGGTTTTCCTCCAATCGAAGCTCTGCGATCACCCGATCTGCGGCCAGGAACAAGATCCGCTCCCGCTCCGCGGCATCGGAGGGAGGCGCGAGGAGGGTGAACAGGACCGCGATCACATCCGTGCTCGCCGCCTCCTGCTCCACGGATTGGAACTGGACGACAAGGGGATCCTCTTGGGGCAAAAGGTCGAGATACGAGGTGCGGATGGGGAAATCACGGATGTACAAGTAGGCCAGCGCGGCCAGGGCAGCGAACAGAACGATCACCACCGCGGGCCAGCGCGTCGAGACGCGGGCGAGGGTGGAGAAGACGCGGTCCCGCAGTCCGCGGAGGTTAGGCGCGGTCGCCGGAGGGCGTGCGGATGGTGATGGCATACCCGGTGAGCTTCGCCGCCAGTTCCACGTTGTGCCCATCGCGACCGATGGCGAGCGAGATGTCGCTCCCCGGCACGGTGACCAGGGCCGTCCTCGCGGGTTCATCGAGCTCCACTTCGAGGGTGCTCGCCGGGGCGAGGGCCCCCCGGATCACCTGACGCACGTCCTCGTTCCAGCGCACGATGTCCACCTTCTCCCCCGAGAGCTCCCGGCTCACGGCCCGGATCCGGCTCCCACCAGGACCGATGCAGCTCCCCACCGGATCGATCCGCGGATCCACCCCCCGCACGAGGACCTTCGACTTCACGCCGGCCACCCGCGCCACCTTCACCACCTCCAGCATCCCCTGCTCCAGCTCCGGCACCTCCAGGGCGAGAAGCTTGGCCACGAAATCAGGATGGGCACGGGATACGTAGATCCGGGGGTCGCCCTGGGTCCGTTCCACCTGGTAGAGGTAGGTGCGCAGTCGACGGCCGGGGACGTAGCGTTCGGTGGGCAATCGTTCTTCGCTGGGGAGGAGGGCTTCCACCTCGCCCAAGTTGATCCACACATCGCGGCCCTCGAACCGGTGGACAAACCCGTTCAGGATCTCCCCAATGCGGGCGGCGTACATCTCGTAGAGCCCCTCCCGACGGTGGCGAAGGATCTCGCGGCGGAAGAAGTCCTCGGCGCGGCGGGACTCGATCCGCCCTAGCTCGCGCACGAGGTCGAATCGGGACCCCTTCACGTACACGTCCCCTGACCGCCGGTCGATCTCCACCGGGGGGGGTTCCTCGCCCCCGAACTTCGCCTGGTACGCAGCGGCGATCGCTTTCTCCATCGCCGCAAACGCCACCTCACGGTCGATCCCCCGGGCGCGGGCCATCTCCTCGATGGCCTCCAAGAACTCGATGTTCATCGCCGTTCCCGTTCGTAGACAAGATGGGCACACGCGATGTCCGTCAGGGGGATGTCGAGCTCCGCTCCCTCGCGGGAAATGGTGATCGCGTCCGCCGCGGCGCGGACGAGCCTTCCGCGCCGCGTCCCGTCGGTCCGGAGCTTGACGTGGACGAGCCTCCCCACTGCCTGAGCATAGTGGTGAGGTTCCCACAAGCCCCGTTCCAATCCCGGCGAGGATACCTCAAGGACGTAAGGACAGGGCACGGGATCCACCTCATCGAGGAGGGCCTCGATGGCTCGGCTCGCGCGCGCACAGTCGTCCACGGTCACCCCTCCCGGGCGATCCACCTGCACGGCGAGCTGGGCGCGCTGCCCCCAGCGGCGGAGCTCCCAGTGGTACACCTCCACTTGGGCATGGGCGGCGCCTTGGTGCACGAGTGCATCCAGTTTTTCCTGAACCCGGTCCATAGTTGGAATTATACTTGCCCTCCGTGGCGGACACAACGAGCGGAACGCGTAGAGATCGAATCCTTGTCGCGGAGGAGGAGGACGGGGAGAGGCTAGACCGGCTCCTTTCCCGCCGTCTGGGGATCCCCCGGTCGCACGCCCAGTCCCTTCTCGCCCAAGGTGCGGTTCGAATCGCAGGAAGGGGCCCTTCGCCCGCGCGACGGATGAGGGCTGGGGAGGCGATCGAGGTGGTGTGGGGCGGTCCCGCAATCGCTCCCACCCCGTCCACGATCCCGATCCTGTACGAGGACGAGGACATCGTGGTCGTGGACAAGCCGCGCGGGTTGGCCGTCCACCCCGTGGGGCCCAGGTCAGGGATGACCGTCGTATCGATCCTCCTCGCCCGGGGCCCCCTCGCCCCGGGCGCCCCGGGACGGCCGGGGGTGGTCCACCGCTTGGACGCCCCGACAACGGGCGTCCTTGTCCTCGCCAAAACCCCCCGCGCGCTCCACGGGCTGATGGAACAGTTCCGCCACCGCAAGGTGAGGAAGGAGTACCTCGCCGTGGTGCGGGGCGAGGTGAAAACGGACGCGGGGAGGATCGAGGGCCGGGTGGGGCGCGATGTGGCGCGGCCATGGCGGATGCGCGTCGGGGGAGCGAAGGACGCCCATACCGAGTTCTCCGTGCTCAGCCGGAGGTCGGAGGGGACGCTCCTCCTTGTCCGCCCGCGCACGGGGCGGACCCACCAGATCCGGGTCCACCTCGCAGCGATCGGCCACCCCATCGTGGGAGATCCTCTGTACGGGGAGGGGGATGGCCCCCTCCTTCTCCACGCGTGGCGGCTCGGGTTCCACCACCCCGCGGGCGGGGGGTGGGTGGAGTACGAAGCGGAGCCCCCCCCGGACTTCACCCCGTGGTGCGGCGAACGAGGTAGTAGGTCCCGGCCATGAACTGCCCGCCCACCGCCACCCAGAACGCCCAGATCCCGTGCGGGGTGAGCAGCAGGAGCCCCGCGGCGAGGGCGACGAGGGCCGCCGCGGCCTTGCCTGGCCACTCCGCGGTGAACTCGTCCCGCCGTCGCCACAGGAGGAGGGCCCCCACCCCGAGGCCGAGCTGGGGGAGGGCGAACAGCGCCAACCCGAGATAGGGGATCCGCCCCACCGCGGCGAGGGAGAAGAAGAGGGCAAAGTAGAACGCCTTGTCCACCACCGGGTCAAGAAGCTGTCCCAAAATCGTGACCTGATGGCCCCTCCGGGCCGCCCAGCCATCGAGGACGTCCGTCGCCAGCGCCGCCAGGAACAACCCCAGGGCGGCCCCCCACCGGCCACCGAGGACAGCGACCACGGTCGGGGCCACGAGCAACCCCCGCAGCGCGGTGAGGGTGTTGGCGACCGTCATCCTGCGGATGGTACTCGCGCGGAGGGGGGAGGCCAATGCGAGGGGATCGGTTATAATTCCGGTGTCATACAACCCCACATCGTTGAGGTGAGTCCATTGCGCAAGACGAAGGTCATCATCATGGGCGCCGCTGGGCGCGACTTCCACAACTTCAACGTCGCGTTCAGGGACAACGACGCCTACGAGGTGGTCGCGTTCACCGCCACCCAGATCCCGGGGATCGACGGCCGGCGGTACCCCCCTCCCCTCGCTGGGAAGCTCTACCCCCAGGGGATCCCGATCGAGCCGGAGGAGCGCCTTCCTCACCTCGTGCGGGAGGGCGAGGTAGACCGGGTGGTGTTCGCCTACTCCGACGTCTCTCACCAGTACGTGATGGAGCGCGCCGCGATCGCCGCCGCGGCGGGGGCGGATTTCTGGCTCATGGGTCCCCGCGCTACCCAGCTCGCGGCGACGAAACCGGTCGTCGCCGTGTGTGCGGTCCGCACAGGATCGGGCAAGTCCCAGACCACGCGGCGGGTCGCACGCCTCTTCAAGGAGCGGGGGAAGAAGGTCGTTGTCGTTCGCCATCCCATGCCCTATGGGGACCTTGTCCGTCAGAAGGTGCAGCGCTTCGCATCGCTTGAGGACCTGGACCGCGCCGGATGCACGATCGAGGAGCGCGAGGAGTACGAGCCCCACCTCCAGGAGGGGTTCGTCGTGTACGCGGGAGTGGACTTCGCGGAGGTCCTCCATCGAGCCGAGGCTGAGGCGGACGTCATCCTATGGGACGGGGGAAACAACGACTTCCCCTTCTTCCGTCCTGACTTCCTGATCGTCGTCGCCGACCCGCTGCGGGTCGGGCACGAGAGCACGTATTGGCCTGGATCGGTCCTCATTCGCCAGGCGGATGCGATCGTGATCAACAAGGTGGACACAGCGGGGATGGAGCCGGTGGAGCGCCTGCGCGCATCCCTTTCTTCCCTCAACCCTCGGGCGAGGATCGTGGAAGCGGCATCCCCGATCACCGTGGCGGAGCCGGACCTCGTGGCGGGGCGGAAGGTGCTGGTGATCGAGGACGGCCCGACCGTGACCCACGGCGAGATGCCGTTCGGGGCGGGGGCGGTGGCCGCGCGCAAGCTGGGGGCGACCCTCGTCGATCCGCGGCCCCACGCGCAAGGATCGCTCGCCGCCACCTTCGCCGCCTACCCCCACCTCGGGCCCGTGCTCCCCGCGATGGGATACGGGGCGCAGCAGATCAAGGAGCTGGCGCAGACGATCGCCCGCGTCCCCTGTGAGGCCGTCGTCATCGCGACCCCGGTGGACCTGCGCCGCCTCATCGACCTCGCAAAGCCCTCGACCCGGGTCCGGTACGAGCTCCAGGAGATCGGCCACCCCACACTGGCGGACCTCCTCCCCCCGATCTGAGACAGCGGTGCGGGGGCGGGCGGACAAATGGACGGGGACGGCCCGCCCCCGGTTCCCTCCTCTCTGACCACCGTTCGTATCCTTGGGGCATGAGGTGGTCTGTGATGAGCAAGAGCCTGATCGGAGCGGTCGTGGTGGCGACGCTCGCGGGGTGGGCGGGGTGGGCCGAGGCTCCTGCCCCCATGGCAACGGTGGGGATCGAGGTCACGTTCACGGCCCCGACCGCGTTCAGCGGTGTGACCTCCCTCTCCCTGGCGCTTGGACAGGCCACGGTCGGGAGCCGGACCGAGTTCTCCCTCGCGGGGCTCGACGCCGAGCACCTGACCCTGGCCGTGGACTTGGGAGGGGTCACGTTCGGGACCGGGATGACGTTCGACCCCTGCTTCTCCCGCTACTGGTTCGACGTCCGGGGCAGCTGCTACGTGTGGTGCTGCCCGCTCGGCATGGGCGGGCTGTTCCTGGTGGAGAACCTCGCCCCTGTCTGCCAACCCCCCGTTTACACGATGGGGATCGTCCTCGACCTCGGCATGGGGTACCAGCCAGGGTTCTTCGCTCGTAGCTTGACCGGGTTCGGGGTCACGAACGTGTGGGCGCTCATCGATCCCGACCCAGCGACCTCCGTGGTGGCGGTCCCGGGGCTGTGGTTCGAGGAGGAGCTCCTCCACTTCGGCTACACGGGCGCTTGCTTCCTCGCCGACGGGGCGGTCCTGCTCGACCCGTTCGGGTTCGTGTGGACCGAGTTCGGTGCCAGCTACGTCCATCCTGAGCCCGAAGCCGAGCTCGGGATCCGATTGCGCCTCGACACCTCGGGGCTCGACTGGGCCAAGCTGATCCTCGGGGTGCGGGTGCCGCCGGTTGCGGTCCGGCTCGTGACGACGTTCAACCTCCTGGGGTTCGTGGAGCAGGAGGTGAAGGTCGAGGTCTTCTTCTCCTGGGTCCGGCTCTACGCGCGCACCCGGTTCGACTTCGGGGGCTTCCTCCAGGTCGTGGTCGGCGCCGAGTTCACCCTGTAACGGCCGTTCCATCCGGGCCAGCATCCCGTGGCGGGAAGGGCGCGGCGCCCGCGGGTTTCCCTTCCCCTCCTTGAGCTATCATTGGCTCCGGAGGAGGTGAAGGGATGTCCGGTCCAATCCAGGAATTTGCGCTCCAAGCGGCCACGGGGGAGACGATCCACGCCCGCAATCTTTGGGGAAAGTACGTCCTCCTGGGGAGCAGCGGTGGGGAGGCCACGCCGGCGTTGGCGCGCGCCCTTGACGGGCTCGTCCCACGCCTTGCCCCCCTGGACGCGGTGGCGGTCGTGGTCGCCTCCGACCCTGTGCCCGTCCTCGCGGAACTCACCGCGCGGGAGGGGTGGAAGGTGCTCCTCCTCTCTGATCCTGAGCGGGGATTGGCTCAGACGTGCCAAGCGGGGGAGCTCGTCCTTCTCGACCGGGTGGGGATCGTCCGCTGGCGGGGCCACGACCCCGCGGAGGCCATCGCCGCCCTCGCGGATCTGCGCAGCGCCGAGGGTGAAGTGAACCCGTTGCTCCGCGCCCGCCGTGCCTACCGGGCCCTGGCACCGGACCCCATTCCCCGCGAAGCGCTCGTGCGCTTGGTCGAAGCGGCCCACCTCGCCCCGTCCTGCTTCAACAACCAGCCGTGGCGGTTCGTGATCGCGGAAGGGGAGGCCCTGGCGAGGGTGAAGGCCGCCCTCTCTGGGGGGAACTACTGGGCGAAGCGCGCCCCGGCGATCCTTGCCCTGGCCTCGCACCGCGATCTCGACTGCAAACTCTCCGACGGGCGCGACTACTACCTGTTCGGATGCGGCATGGCGACGGGCCTGCTCATGATCCAGGCCACTCAGATGGGGCTCATCGCCCACCCCATCGCCGGCTACGACCCGCTCGCGGTCAAGGAGGCGCTGGGGATACCCAACGAGTACGTTCTGATCACGCTCATCGTGGTCGGGAAGCCGGGCGCGGTGAGCACGCTCAGCGACAAGCACCGCGCGATCGAGCTCGGACCGCGGGAACGGAAGCCCTTGCCGGCCGTGCTGGCATGGAATAAGTTCGGGGACTTGAACCAAACGGAGGGCACATGACGACCAACGACGTGCTGCAAGCGATCCGTGGCCGGAGGAGCGTGCTCCGGTTCGATCCGAAGCCGGTCACCGACGGCGAGTTGGAGGCGATCCTCGAGGCGGGAAGGTGGGCGCCGTCGTTCGCCAACTCCCAGCCGTGGACGTTCGTCGTGGTGCGGGACGAAGAGACGAAGGGCAAGCTGGGGGCCCTCGTGGAGCGGCTCGCGTTCGCCCGCCGCGGGCAGGTCGCCCTCGCCGGGAAGGGCGTCGGCGATGCGCCGATCCTGATCGCAGTTGTGGTCGATCCGGTGAAGGACCCGGGGCACTGGGTCGAGGCGGGGGCGGTGGCGACCCAGAACATGGCCCTCATGGCCCACAGCCTGGGGCTGGCCTCGTATTGGGCGGGGCTGCGGGGGCGTGCCGAAGCGGAGGTGAAACGGATCCTCGGGATCCCACGCGGAATGAGGGTCGTGGCCCTCCTCCCCATCGGCCGGCCCGCGTACGTGCCGCGAGAGGTGGAACGGGTGCCGCTGTCCGAGATCGTGCGCCGCGATCGGTTCGCAACCTAGCGGGGGGGAACCCGCCGCGGGGAACGGGTCGGCCGAATGCGGCCCCAAAGCTGCTAGCCGAGGTCGAGGACCTCCGCGCGCAGCGTGGCCAGGTCGATCACGGCGCACGTTGGGCGTCTGGTGAGCCAGCCCGCGCACTCCCCGGGGTTCACCACCACCGGCGGGCCGGGGCGCACCTCCGGCTGGTGGGTGTGGCCGTAGGCGATGAGGTCGTAGCGGCCGGACGCGGCGAGCGCCTCGAGGGCCCGCGGCTCGTGCATGAGCACGATTCTTCTCCCCCCGAGCCCGATCTCGTGAGGCCCGTGGTGAAGCTCACCCACCCCGGCGAACCTCTCCTGAAGGTACAGCTTGTCCCCGTCGTTGTTTCCGAACACGCCGATCACCCGGAAGCCCAGCTCCCGGAACGGATCGGCGGTGAACGGTGACACGAAGTCCCCGGCGTGGAGGATGAGCTCTACCCCCCGCTTGCGGCACAGGACGAGCGCCCGCCGGAGGTGGTCCAGGTGGTCGTGGGTGTCGGAGAGGAGGCCGATCAGCACGCGCTCATCCCTTCCCCCCTTTGAGCCCGTGCCCGGTGAGGGGGACCACGACCTCATCCCCGGGCCGGATCGCGCCCCGCGCGATGAGGGACGGGAGCGCGGCCAGGGGGAGGGCCGCCGTCGGCTCCACCCATAGCCCCTCCGCGCGGGCGAGCGTCGCTTGGGCGGTGACGATCTCCTCCTCTCCCACCGCGACCGCCTTCCCACCCACCGCCCGCAGGGCGGCGAGGATCTCGCGGCCCCGGTCGGGGCGGGGGATCCGCGCCCCCTCGGCCACCGTGGCGCGGGGAGCCGGTTCAAGCGGGTCCGCCCCTTCGCTGGCGCGGACGATCGGCGCGCACGCCGCAGGTTGGGCGATGTGGACCCGTGGGGCCCGCCCGCTCCAGCCCAGCTTGCCCAGCCGGGTGAACCCGTGGGCGAGCCCGAGGAACAACCCGCCCCCTCCCACGGGGACCACGATGTGGTCGGGGGCGCTCCCGCCGAGGTCCTCGAACAGCTCGTAGGCGATCGTGGTCAGGCCGGCGACGAAGTACGGCGAGGCGTTGTGCGAGGCGTAGACGAGGTCCGGGTCGGAAGCGCACGCCTCCCGGACCGCATCCGCGGCCCGCTCCCGCGGGCCAGGAACGCGCACCAACTCGGCTCCGTACGCCGCGATCTGGGCAAGCTTCGGGCCCGAGGCGTGCGCGGGCACGAACAGCCGGGCGCGAATCCCCGCCCGGGCGGCGTAGGCGGCGAGGGCCGCTCCGGCGTTTCCCGACGAGTCGTCGGCCACCGCCCGCGCCCCGAACGAGCGCAAGGCGGCGACAAGGACCGCTGCTCCCCGGTCCTTGAACGAGCCGGTGGGGTTCGCCCCCTCGACCTTGAACAGGAGCCTCACCCCCAGCTGGGGGCCAAGGCGCGGGGAGGGGACGAGCGGAGTCCCCCCTTCCCCCAGCGTAGCCGGTTCCACATCCGGCAGGAGCGGGGCGTACCGCCAGACCCCCCGACCGGTGAAGGCGGAAGGGACGAGCTGGGGGGGAGGTTCGCGGTGGTAGCCAAGCGGCACGGCGCACGTGGGACAGAGGGGGGGCGCGGCAACCGGCGCCGCGGAAAAGGAGCAGAAGGGGCACCGCAGCTCGCCCGTCATCGCTCGTCCCACATCCGCACGAACCTTTGAGCATCGGAGGCCATCGTGTCGTTGTTGAAGAGCACGTACACGAGAGCGGCGTCCAGCCCCAGCACCCAGTCCCGGAGCCGCGCCAGATCCTGGTCGGTGTAGGTGTAGCGGTACATCCGCGCCCCTGGCGGGGACCCGTGGAGGCGGAGGTACGCCAGCCCCCCTGTGACGGGGAGGGCTCGGAACGGATCCGTACAGTGGACCAGGGAAAGCTCCCGGCACAGTGCGGCCACCCGCTCCGGATCCTCGCCCCACTGCCCCCGCGGCTCCCACACGAGGGTGAGCCCGCTCCTGTCCACCTCCGACAGGAACCGAACCAGGGCTTCCTCATGGGCGGGTGCGGGGGCGAACGAAGGCGGGGACTGGAGGAGGAGCACCCTCGCCCGCAGCGCGCGGGCCACCTCAACCGAACGCGCAAACCCGTCGTGGGCCTGGGGGCCCCGGAACCGCGCGCTGTGGGTGATCCCCCGGTAGGCCTTGACCGCGAACTCGAACCGCGGGTTCATTCGATCGGCGAGGTCCCGCCACCGGCGGACGGTCTCCGGCCGAGGGATGCGGTAGAACGTGGAGTTGACCTCGACGAGTGAAAACCGAGCCGCGTAGAGCTGGAGCCGATGCCGGCCCCGGGCGTCCTCTTCTGGGCGCAGGGCCGACCACCCGCAACAGCCGATGCGCACTTCCACGCCGGGATTATAGGGGTTGCGCCGCGTCGCCGATGCGGATCTCCTCTTCCCACCGGCGCAGGGATTCCAGGACCGGATAGGCGGTGAGGTCGAGGTGGAGGGGGGTGATCGAGACGTACCCGGAAAGCACGGCCCACACGTCTGTATCCTCCTCGCCCTGGGGTGGGGAGGTGAGCATCTCGCCGGTGAGCCAGTAGTAGTCGCGGCCCCGCGGGTCCTGGCCGCGGACGAGATCGTCGGACCAGATCTTGCCGCCGAGGCGGGTCACCCGGACCCCTTTGGGCACCCCGCGCGGCACGTTCACGTTGATCAGGGTCCGCGCCAACGCTTTCCCCTTGGCCAGCACGAGCCGTGCCACCCGCGTTGTAATCGCTGCCGCCATCTCGTAATCGGGGCTCGGCTCCGCCCCTCCTTCCGGGCCGAGGTCCAGGGATACGGCGATCGCCGGGATCCCCGCCGATGCCCCCTCCATCGCCGCAGCGACCGTCCCCGAGTAGGTCACGTCGTGACCGATGTTCACCCCCATGTTGACCCCCGCCACGACGAGGTCCGGCCGGCGCGGCGCGAGCCCAAGGAGGGCAAGGAGCACGCAGTCGGAGGGAGCCCCGTTCGTGACGTGGACCTCCTCGCCGTCCGGAAGCCGGGCGCTCGAGAACCGCAGCGGCTTGTGGAAGACCCTCGTCCGAGAGGCGGCGGACCAGTTTCGGTCCGGGGCGAGCACCCACGGCTCCCCGATCACGGAGAGGGACTTGCGCAGGGCGAGCAGCCCCGGCGAGAGATACCCATCGTCGTTCGTGACCAAGATGAACGGTCTTCCCATCGTTTCCTCGATTGGGAGGCAGTCTAGCCGCCTCCCTCCTCGGGCACAAACCGGAAGAACGAAAGCACGGTCTCCCCATACGTCCGCCGCAGCTCGAGGACGAGGGGGCCGTAGCGATCAGCGATCGGCTCCTTGTGGAACGTTTCCGCCACCACCACTGCCCCCGGCGCGAGGGGCCGCAGCGCGGCCAGGGCGTCGACCGTCCGCGCGGCGAGGCCGCTCCCATAAGGCGCGCCGACGAACACGAGATCGAACTCCCCCTTCCCCCTCGCCAGGGACCGCAGGGCAGCGAAGGTGTCCCCTTCCACGACCTCCGTCCGGGGGGCGCACCCCAGGCGGCGGATGTTCTCCCGGATCAGGCGCGCCGCCTGCGCTGATCCATCCACGAACACCGCGTGGGCCGCCCCGCGGGACAGGGCCTCCAGCCCAACTGCTCCTGTCCCCGCGAACAGGTCGAGGAACCGTGCCCCGGGCACGAGCTCGCGCACGGTATCGAACAGGGCAAGGCGGACCCGGTCCCGGAGCGGCCGGATCCCCGCGCCCCGTGGCCCAGCGAGCCTCTGCCCTCGGTACTCCCCTGCGCTGATCCGCACCTTGCACCCTCCCCGCCACGGGCTACGATGCCGTGGTTTGCCCTAGGATAACCGACCGGGCCAGCGGCCCGAAAGGAGCAAAACCGTGCGGTACGACGTGGCGGTGGTAGGGGCAGGGCCGGCGGGGCTGTTCGCCGCGCTCGAGCTCGCCGGGTCGGGCCTGTCCACGGTGGTCGTGGACAAGGGCCTCGCCCCGCGTGAGCGGACGAGCAACACCTGCGGGGTGGGTGGGGCAGGCGCGTTCTCCGACGGGAAGCTCAACCTTACCTCCCGCATCGGTGGCGACCCGGAGGCGATCGGGTGTTCGGTGGGGGAGCTGGAGGAGTTGATCGCCTACGTCGACGGGGTGTTCACCCGTTATGGGGCCCCCGCCCAGTACTCCGGCGAGGATCCCCACGCGCTCGGGGAGCTGAAGAAGGCCGCGGCGCAGGCCGGAGTGGAGTTCATCGCCGGCCGCCAGCGCCACATCGGCACGGGACGCATCCGCGAGGTCATCGACGCGATGTACCGCGACCTCGTGAGCCGCGGCGTAACGTTCGAGCTCGGGGTGGCAGCGGACACGGTTCACTACGCTGGGGGCACGTTCGCGGTGAGGGTGGGCAGCAAGACGATCGAGGCGCGATCTGTGCTCATGGCACCGGGCCGAGTGGGCGCGTACTGGCTGCGGGAAGTGGCCCGATCGCTCGGGGTCGGGCCGTCGTTCGGTCCCCTCGACGTCGGGGTACGGGCCGAGTTCCCAGCGGAGCTCTATGACCCGATCGAGCGCGTGATGTACGACGCGAAACTCCGCGTGCGGACCCCGACCTACGACGACATGGTGCGCACGTTCTGCACCAACCCGCGGGGGTTCGTCGTGCAGGAGGATCACGGGGAGTTCGTGCTCGTGAACGGCCACGCCGAGAACGACCGCAAGTCAGGCAACACCAACTTCGCCCTTCTCGTCCACATCGAGCTCACCGACCCGGTCGAGGACACCACAGAATACGGACGGGCGATCGCCAAACTGGCGACAACGATCGGCGGCGGGAAGCCGATCGTCCAGCGCCTGAAGGACCTCTCCCAGGGGCGGCGGTCCACGGCCGATCGGATCCGCCGGGCGTCCGTCCAGCCAACCCTGGGGTCGTTCACCCCCGGAGATGTGTCGATGGCCCTCCCCCACCGCGTGGTGGTCGACCTCGTGGAGGCCGTGGATGTGCTGAACCGGCTCATCCCCGGGCTGTCCTCGGAGGGCACGCTCCTCTGCGCGCCGGAGATCAAGTTCTACGACACGCGGTACGCGGTGGGGCCTGGGATGGAGACGGCGCTCCCCGGGTTCTACGTCGCCGGCGACGCGTCGGGGCACTCCCGGGGGATCGTGTTCTCCGCCGTGACCGGGGTGCTGGCGGCACGGCGGATCCTCGAACAAGCCACGGCCCGCCGATGAAGCGAATCGCGGTTCTCACGAGCGGCGGCGATGCACCGGGGATGAACGCGGCGATCCGCGCCGTGGTGCGCGTAGGGATTGCCAAGGGATGGGAGGTCCTCGGCGTTCGTCGGGGATACGCGGGCCTAGCTGGCGGGGACATGCAGGTGCTCGGAGCGCGCGACGTGGGCGGGATCCTCCAGCTCGGGGGGACGATTCTGGGGAGCGCGCGCTGCCCGGAGTTCCGCACCGAGGATGGTCGCCAGCGCGCCCTCCGCGCCCTGCGCGCCCACGGCGCGGAAGCCTTGGTGGTGATCGGCGGCAACGGTTCCCAGGCTGGCGCGTACGAGCTCTCGCGCATGGGGTTCCCCGTGGTCGGCGTGGCGTCGACGATCGACAACGACCTCGCGGGATCCGACCTCACGATCGGGGTGGATACCGCGCTCAACGTGGCGCTGGAGTCCATCGACCGGCTCAAGACCACCGCCTCGTCCCATGGCCGGGCGTTCCTCGTCGAGGTGATGGGCCGCGACTGCGGGTACCTCGCCCTGATGGCGGGAATCGCCGGCGGGGCGGAGGCGGTGGTGATCCCGGAGGTCGAGACCAATCCCGAGGCGTTGGCCCAGGAGATGCACGACGCCTACGAGCGAGGGAAGAGCCACGCCCTGGTGGTCGTGGCCGAAGGGGCTTCCTACAACGCGGCCCGGCTTGCCGACTACTTCCACCGAAACGAGAAGCGGCTCGGGTTTGAGCTCCGGGTGACGATCCTCGGCCACGTGCAGCGGGGCGGGGCACCGGGGGCGTTCGACCGCCTTCTCGCCACCCGCCTCGGGGCGGCCGCCGTGGACGCCCTTGCCCGCGGAGAGAGCGGAGTGCTCGTGGGTTGGATCCGCGGCGACGTCGTCACGACCCCCCTCGCCGAGGTCGCCGGGCGGCAGAAGGGCCTCGATCCAGAGCTCCTCGAACTGGCACAGGTCCTGGCCCGGTAGCGAGACCAACAGCCCTCGACCGGATGGCCATCCGGGACGGCAGCCCCGCGCTGCGGCTCCGCCTGACTTGTGGGAGCACGTGGGGCCGCCGGCAAGCTCGACCCGGGGCTGGTCTTTTCCCTGTTCGGGCCCCCCTACGAGCGGGCGGGGCCGCCCATGGCGAAGTACGCGCACATCCTGCGGTAGCACCTATCGCGCGTCGAGGGGGACTCCGGTCCCAGGCGGGGATCCCCCTGCAGGGTGGGCAGCGAGCGGGGCGTGGCGGAACTGGCTCGTGTACAGGCGCCAGTAGAACCCCTGCGCGGCGAGGAGCTCGTCGTGGGTCCCCCGCTCCACGATCCGTCCCCCGTCGATCACGATCACCTGGTCCGCGTTGCGGATCGTGGACAGGCGGTGGGCGATCACGAAGCTCGTCCGGCCCTTCATCAGGCCGAGGAGGGCCTTCTGGATCGCGACCTCGGTTCGGGTATCGACGCTGCTCGTCGCCTCGTCGAGGACGAGGATCCGCGGGTTGGCGAGCACGGCGCGGGCGATCGCGAGGAGCTGCCGCTGGCCCTCGCTTAAGTTCGCCCCCCGCTCGGACAGGACGGTCTGGTACCCCTCGGGGAGCTTGCGGATGAACGGGTCGGCGTGGGCGAGCGTTGCCGCGGCGATCACCTCATCATCCGTGGCGTCGAGCCTCCCGTAGCGGATGTTCTCCATCACCGTGTCCGCGAACAGGAACGTCTGCTGGAGGACGATCCCCAGCGCCCGCCGCAGCTCGTCGCGGCGCAGGGTCCGGATGTCCACCCCATCGATGAGGATCGCCCCCCCGTCCACGTCGTAGAACCGGGTGAGGAGGTTCACGACCGTCGTCTTCCCCGCTCCGGTCGGGCCGACGAGGGCGATCGTCTGACCGGGCTTGGCCTCCAAGCTCACGCCGCGGAGCACGGGCACGCCGGGGACGTACCCGAACTCCACATGCTTGAACTCGACGTGGCCCCGCACCGTGCCCAGCTCCACCGGCTGGGCGGGGTCGGCAAGGTCGGGGGGGGTGTCGATCGTCTGGAAGATCCGCTCCGCGCCAGCGAGGGCAGACTGGACCTGGTTGTAGAGGTCCCCGAGCATCCGCAACGGCTGGGCGAACTGGCGGGAGTAGCTGATGAACGCGGCGATCGTGCCCACGCTCGCCCGCCCGAGGAGGGCCAGCCACCCTCCCAAGCCGGCCAAGATCGCGATGTTGGCGTTGGAGAGGATGCCCATCATCGGCGGGACAAGCATGGCATAGGTCTGCGCACGGATCCCTACCGATCTCACCGCGGCGTTGGCCTCGTCGAACGAGCGGAGGACCGCCGGCCCCTGGCCGAAGGCGAGGATCACCCGTTGGCCGCTGTACGTCTCCTCAAGCTTCCCGTTGAGCTCCCCCAGCCTCCGCTGGTACTCCCGGAACCCCTTCCGGGTGCGCTTCCCAACCCATGCCACGAGTCCAAGCATGCCGGGGAACGCAAGGAGAGAACCCAGGGCGAGAAGCGGGTTCAAAACGAACATCATGACGAGGATCCCGACGAGGGTGAGGGTCCCGGTGAACAGCTGAAGGATGTTCTGGGACAAGACGCGGTTGATGGCGTCGATGTCGTTCGTGAGGCGGCTCATCGTCTCCCCGTGGGGGCGGGCGTCGAAGAACCGGAGGGGCAGGGTCTGGAGGTGGGAGAAGAGATCGCCTCGCAGGGCGCGCATCGCCCGTTGGGTGGCCCGGGCGAGAACGAGGTTCACCGCGTACTGGGTCCCCCACGCCCCGAGGTACGTTCCCAGCATGAGGAGGACGATCCTGAGGAGCAGCCCCGGGTCCCCGCCGCGGATCGCCCCGTCAATGGCCCTCCCCATGAGGAACGGGGCGAGGAGGGCGAGGCCCGTGGAGGCGAGGGCGAGGAGGAACACCCCGGCGAAGTGCCACCGATAGGGCCGGAGGTAGCCGAGGAGGCGCCGCGCCGTCCCCCGGGCGTCGCGCGCCCTCTCGATCGGCGTCCTCCCCATCCCCGGTCCCCGCCCCCCTGGCCCCGGCATCCCGGGTGGGGACGGACGGATCGGGGAGCCGGCGTCACGCGCCACGGTCCACCCCCCCGTTCCCGAGCTGGGACGCGTAGATGTCCTGGTAGATCGGGCTCCCCCGCAACAGCTCATCGTGCGTCCCGATCGCGGCAACACGTCCCCGGTCCAGGACCACGATCTTGTCGGCAAGCAGCACCGTCGAGATCCGCTGGGCGACGACGAACCGCGTTGCGGAGTGGTCCTCGGCCATCAGGCGGTCGAGGGCGTCCTGGAGCTTGACCTCGGTTTCGATGTCCACCGCGCTCGTGCTGTCATCGAGGATGAGGATCCGCGGCCGGACGAGGAGGGCCCGCGCGATCGCGATCCTTTGGCGCTGGCCGCCGGACAAGTTCACTCCCCGCTCCCCGACCACCGTGTCGTAGCCCTGGGGGAGGTTGAGGATGAACTCGTGGGCCTGGGCCGCCTGGGCCGCGGCGATCACCTCCTCCTCGCTCGCCTCGGGGCGACCGAAGCGGATGTTGTCGCGCACCGTGCCCGTGAACAGGACCGCCTCTTGGAGGGCGATCCCCACCTGGCGGCGCAGGTCAGCGAGGGGAAGGTCGCGCACATCGACCCCGTCCACCGTGACCCGCCCTCCCGTCACGTCGTAGAAGCGGGGGATGAGGTGGATGAGGGTGGATTTCCCGGACCCGGTAGCCCCGAGGATCGCCACCGTCTCCCCCGGCTCGGCGACGAGGCTCACCCCGCGCAGGACCGGCTCCCCCCCGTCCCCATCGTAGGCGAACGTCACGTCCTTGAACGCCACCCGCGCCCCCCGGGGGGAACCGGAGGCGGAAAGGCGCTGGGATTGAGGTTTCTCGCGGACATCGGGCTCCGCGTCGAGCACCTCGAGGATCCGGGATGCCGACGCCTCGGCCGCCGAGAGCGGGCCCATCATCCCCGCGATGAGCATCATCGGGAACAGGGCGTAGGTGAGGTAGTTCACGGAGGCCACCACCTGGCCCACGGTCATCGTCCCGCCGATCGCCGCCCGCCCCCCGAGCCAGATCGCCCCCACCACCCCGAGGTTGACGAGGAGCGTCATCGATGGCGTCAGCACGGCGAAGAAGCTCATCACGTGGATGTTCTTGCGCATCAGGGCCTCGTTCTCGCGGTCAAACCGCCGCGCCTCGTGCCTCTCCCGGACGAACGCCTTCACCACCCGCACCCCGGCCAGGTTTTCCTGGAGGACGGTGTTCAGCCGCTCGAGCTGCTTCTGGACCCCGAGGAACATCGGCCGCGCCCGGGCGAGGAACACGGAGACGAGGGCCACGATCACCGGAACGAACGCGACGAGGAGCCAGGCGAGCTGGCGGCTGGTGAGGGTGAGGAGGACCATGCTCCCCACCACCCACACGGGTGCGCGGGTGAGGATCCGAAGCGACATCGCTACGATCATTTCCACCATCGCCACGTCGCTCGTCGTGCGCACGATGAGCTGCCCGGTCTGGAGGCGGTCGAGGTTTCGGAACGAGAACGTCTGGACCTTGCGCATGAGCGCGCTCCGCACGTCGTGGGCGAACCCCTGGCCGACCCGCACGGAGAGGATCGTGTTCGCGACCGCGAACAGGGTGGAGACGATCGCGGCCCCGATCATGGCGAGCGCGGTGGTGGCGATGACGCGCATGTCGCCCGCGGCGATCCCTTGGTCGATGATGCGCTGGGTGAGGCGGGGGATGAGGAGGTCCGCCCCGACCATCCCGAGGAGGAGGGTCAGAGCGCCCGCGGCGTACCACCGGTACGGGCGCACGAACCGGAACATGCGGACGAGGGACCTCATCGGCCCTCCTCCGCCAGGGCATCGCGGAGCTTCCCAAGGAGCGTCACGAGCTGGGCCCGATCGTCCGCGCTCAGGATCGCGCGCAGCTCGGATTCGACCTCGTTCCAAACCGCCTCGGCCCGCGCGCGGGCCTCCCTTCCCCGCGGGGTGAGGTAGACGCGCGACACCCGCTGGTCGGCGGGGTCCGTCTTCCGCGCGACGAGGCCCGCGCTCTCCATCCGCTGCAGGGCCTCGGTGAGGGTCGCCGGGCGGACCATCGTCTGGCGGGCAAGCTCGGTCTGGGGAAGCCCGCCCTCGTGGCCCAGCCGGAACAGGATGAACCCCTGCCCCCGGCTGAGCCCGATCCCCTCCATCCGGGTGTGGACCCGGTCGCGAAGGAGCTTGGACACCTGCATGAGAAGGTGTCCCAGCCGTTCGTCAGCCCGTCCTGTTCGATCCGCAACCATTTCGGCCCCTAAAGGTTAGGGGGCGAATGATACCGGAGGAGAGACATGTGTCAACCGGTCTTCCATCAAGGCTCCGCGCGGCATCCACCCCAC
>JACIWJ010000027.1 GCA_014361015.1 Candidatus Bipolaricaulota bacterium
ATGTCGGCTCACCCCATCCTGGGGCTGTATCAGGTCCCAAGGGTCGGTCTGTTCGCCCGTTAAAGGGGTTCATGAGCTGGGTTCAAACCGTCGTGAGACAGGTTGGTCCCTATCTACCGTGGGCGTAGGAGGCTTGAGGGGGTCCGCTCTCAGTACGAGAGGACCGGAGCGGCTGGGCCGCTGGCGTACCAGTTGTCCTACCCAGGGCATCGCTGGGTAACTAAGCCCAGACCGGATAAGAGCTGAAGGCATCTAAGCTCGAAGCTGACCCCAAGATGAGGCCTCCCCATGTAAGGGCCCTTCGAGACCAGGAGGTTGATAGGCCGCAGGTGAAAGCCCGGTAACGGGTGGAGCCGAGCGGTACTAATCGCCCGATTGGCTTATGTAGCGGACGCTCTATTCACTTCTCAAGGTCGGTTTGGAGATTCCAGGCGGCAGATGGCGGAGGGGAAACACCCGGTCCCATCCCGAACCCGGCAGTTAAGCCCTCCAGCGCCGATGGTACTGGGCTGGTAACGGCCTGGGAGAGTAGGTCGCCGCCTGGATCCTTTTTTTCCCCCGCCTCATCCGCTATCCTCCCCCCGCCCATGACCGAGCAAGCCGATCGCCTCTCTCTGTACCGAAGGTTCCGCCCGCAGCGGTTCGGGGAGGTGGTGGGCCAGGACCTGGTGGTGGCCACCCTCCGCCGCGCTGTGGCCGGAGGGAAGCTCGGGCATGCCTACCTCCTCTCCGGCCAGCGGGGGGTGGGCAAGACCTCGGTGGCGCGGATCCTCGCCCGGGCCGCGAACTGCCTCGCCCCCGAGGCGGGCGAGCCCTGCAACCGCTGCGCGTCATGCCAGCGGATCCTCCACGGCCTGTCCCTCGATGTGGTCGAGATCGACGGGGCGTCGAACCGAGGCGTGGACCAGATCCGACGCCTGCGGGAGGAGGCGGCCTACGTCCCCGCGGGGAGCCGGTACAAGGTGTACATCATCGACGAGGTCCACATGTTGACTGGGGAGGCGTTCAACGCGCTTCTCAAGACCCTCGAGGAGCCGCCGCCCCACGTCCTGTTCATCTTCGCCACCACCGAGCCCCACAAGGTCCCGGCCACCGTGATCTCCCGCTGTCAGGCGTTCGAGTTCCAGCCGATTGCCGAGGACGCGATCGCCCGCGTGCTGGCCGCGGTCGCCCAGGCGGAGGGGATCGTTCTCGCTCCGGCAGCAGCCGAGCTCATCGCCCGCCGCAGCCGCGGCGCGCTGCGGGACGCCCTCGTCGTCCTCGACCAGCTCGGCCAAGCGGGGGCGGTCACGGAGGAAGCGGTGGTCGACCTCCTTGGCCTCCCCCCCCTCTCGCAGGTGGACGGGTTTCTCGACGCCCTAGCGGGTCGCGATGCGGATCGGGCGCTTGCCATCGTGGCCGATCTCTCCACGCGAGGGCGGGATCTGGCCCTGTTCCTCGAGGAGGCAGCGACCCGCGCCCGGGACCGGATCATCGCTGGTGAACCCGGCCTGATCCCGATCGCCCGGAGCTTGATTGACCTCCGGGGGGAGCTCGGGCGGGCGTTCTCGCGCCGCCTCCATGTGGAGATGGCGATCGTGGCCCTGTGCGGCCCGCCGCAGGGGGGCGCGCCGCGCCCGGCCCCCACGCGGGAGGCGAACGTGCCCTCCTCGACCCCTGCCCCCTCCTCGCCTCCCCCGCCGCTGGGGGGGGACCCACCGGAGGCAGCGGCCCCGGGGGCAACGCCCGCCGACCCCCTGACCGAGGCGTGGCAGGCGATGCTCGAGTCCATGCTCGCGGAGAGGATTGCTGTAGCGGCGTTCCTCTCCCCAGCCGCAGTGACGTGGGCCGATGGCCTCCTCACGATCCGCCTCCCCCCCGATTGTGGATACCACTACGAGTCGCTCCTCGATCCCGCGGTCCGCGGTTACGTCGAGACCACGGCGCGCAAGTTCTTCAACCCCCTCCTCGCCGTGGAGGTGGCCTGGGCCGGAGGGAACCACAGGCCCACGCTCGAGGAGGGGGCGCGGATCCTCGCCGAGGCCCTGGAGGGCAGGATCCTACGGGAGGGCGACGATGGGAGCAGGTGATCTGCGGAGGGTGATGAAGGAGGCGCAGCGGCTGCAGGCCGAGATCGCGGAGAACCAGCGGAAGCTCGCCGAGACGGAGGTGGAGGCGACAGCGGGCGGGGGCGTGGTGAAGGCCGTGGTGACCGGGCACGGGGAGCTGGTGAGGGTCGAGATCTCCCCCGAGGTGGCCCGCCCCGACGAGGTGGACCTCCTCGCGGACCTCGTCGTGGCAGCGGTCCGTGAGGCTCAAGCGAAGGCCAAGGAGATGGCCCACCAGACGCTGGCCCCCTTGACGCGGCTCCTCCCCCCCGGGTTCGGCCCATGATCGAGCCCCTCGAGGAGCTCCTCGCTGTCCTGTGTCGCCTGCCGGGGATCGGCCGCCGGTCCGCGGAGCGGATCGCGTTCTTCCTCCTCGCCAAGCCCGAGGAAGGGAAGCGGCTCGCAGCGGCCCTTGCCGCCCTAGATCGGATCACCCGCTGCCCGCGGTGCGGGAACTTCGCCACCGACGGTCCCTGTTCGATCTGCCGCGATCCGAAGCGCGAAGCGACGACGATCTGCGTCGTCGCCCGGCCGTGGGAGATCCCCCACCTCGAGCGCACCGGCGAGTACCGTGGCCTGTACCACGTCCTGGGCGGGCTCGTCTCCCCGAGCTTGCGGGTGGGGCCCGAAGACCTCGCCGTGGCGAGCCTCGTGGAGCGGGTGAAGCGGGAAGGGGTCCGCGAGGTGATCCTCGCCCTGGAACCCAAGCTGGAAGGGGATCTCACCGCGATGCACCTCTTGCGGGCCCTCAAGCCGCTTGGGGTGACGGTGTCCCAGCTCGCCCACGGCATCCCGGTGGGGCGGGACCTCGAATCGGCCGACGAGCTGACGCTGGGGCGAGCCCTCAAGGGACGCACACCCCTCTAGCTCTACGCCCGGCAGGATTTGAACCTGCGTCCTCTGCCTCCGCAGGGCAGCGCTCTATCCCCTGAGCTACGGGCGCGTCAACACAGCTGCAAGTCTAAGGTCCGCAGGTCGAAAGTCCAACTCCATCCTGGAAACCTACGACTCGGGACTCTAGACCGCCTTCTTGGCGGAGGGACGGGGATTCGAACCCCGAAGGCCTTTGGGGCCGTACCGGTTTTCGAGACCGGCTCCTTGCCGTTCGGACATCCCTCCGCGACGAAGTATCGTCCGATCGGGGGAGTGCGTCAACGGAACGCGGATCAGGAGCGCTGGGATAGGATCCCAGCCAACACGAGGGCCGCGCCCAGTGCCTGCGGGGGATGGAGCCGCTCCCCGAGAAGCCACCAACCGAACAACGCGGCGAACACCGGCTCGGTGGCGAGCACGATCGCCATCCGCGTGGCCGATGCCCGCCGTCCGGCCCACAGGACGAGGGCGAACGCGCCGGTCGTGGCGAGGGCTGCCGTCACCCCCACCGCAATCCACACTTGGGACGAAAGCGCGAACGTCACCTCCTCCGTCCCCCCCGCCCCCGCCAGGGAGAGGAGGGCCACCACCGCGACCTGTGGGAAGAGGAGGGCCCGCGGGTCGCCGGCCTTGGCGTAGCGACCGAGAAGGACGAGATGAACCGCGAACGCAACCGCGCAGAGCGCGGTGAGGAGGTCGCCGAACCACGCCCCGCCGGCGAGGGACTCCCCGCCCAACGCGAGCAGGGTCACCCCTCCGCCGGCCAGGGCGACGCCGGCCCACGCGCGCCCGCTCGGTCGACCGCCGGTCGCCCACGCCACCACCGGGACGAGGACCACGGACAGCCCCGTGATCAGCCCTGACTTCTGGGCCGTGGTGTACACGAGCCCCCACGTCTGGAGGAAGTACCCCCCGAACAGAGCCAACCCCAGGATCGCTCCCCAGCGCCAGTTGTGCCTGGAGCGGGACCCCCGCCGCCCGAGGAGAAGGGGCACAGCGAGAACGGTCGCTGCGGTGAACCGCAGCGCGAGGAACCACAATGGACCCACCTCCCACAGTGCGTCCTTCACGAGAACGAACGTCCACCCCCACACCGCACTGGCGAGGAGGAGGGTGACCGTCGCCATCAGGCGGCGATGAAGTGGATCACGTCCCCGTCCTGGACCGTGTAGTCCCGGCCGGCGCGGTGGATCCTGCCCCCCTCGCGCAGCGCGCGCTCGGAGCCGGCGGCGAGGAGGTCGGGAAGGTGCATCACCTCCGCGAGGACGAACCGGTCACGGAAGTCGCTGTGGATCGCCGCTCCGGCATCGGGGGCCTTCGTCCCCGCGGGGATCGTCCACGCCCGCACCTCGGGCCCTTCCACCGTGTAGAAGGTGATCACGGCGAGGAGGCGGTACGCCTCGCGCACCAGCCGCACGAGGGCCGACTCGGCGAGGCCGTACTCCCGAAGGAACGCCTGCCGCTCTCCCTCGTCTCGGCACGCCTCCCCGAGCTCCGCTTCGAGCTTCCCCCGGATGACGATCCACCCCGCCCCGCTTTCCCGGGCAACGTCACCCACCGCCCGCGACAGCTCGTTCTCGCCGGCGTCACCGACATTGGCCACGTACAGGACGGGTTTGGCGGTGAGGGGGGCGAGCTCGCGGAGGAGCGGCAGCTCGTGGGGGGAGAACTGCAACGTGCGAATCGCCTTCCCTTCGTCCACCGTGGTCAGCAGGCGGTCGAGGAACGCGACCTCCTCCTGCGCGGGCTTGTCCCCGGTGCGGGCGGCTTTGGCCGTCCGCTCCCGCCGCCGGAGGAGGGTCTCCCGATCCTTGGCGAGGAGCTCCCTCTCCACGACCCGGATGTCACGCCGCACGTCGAGCTTCCCCATCGAATGGGCGATGTCCGGGTCCTCGAAGCAGCGCACGACGTGGAGGACCGCCTCCACGCCACGGATCTCGGCGAGGAACTGGTTCCCCAGCCCCTCGCCCTGAGAAGCCCCCTCCACCAGGCCGGCGATGTCCACGACCTCGATCGTCGTCGGCACCTTTTTCTTCTCGGGGAACAGGGCGTGGAGTTGGTCCAGCCGCTCGTCGGGGACGGCTGCCACTCCGTGGTGAGGCTCGATCGTGCAGAACGGATACGCCTCGACCCGAGCTCCGGCCAGGGTGAGGGCGTTGAAGATCGTGGACTTCCCCGCGTTGGGGAGCCCCACCAGGCCGAAGGTTCGACTCACCGGAGCGCCTCCTGGATCAGGCGGGCAACCTCGGCCGGCGTGCGGGCGACGGAGATCCCCGCCCTCTCCAACCGCTCCGCCTTCGCCTGGGCGGTGTCCTCCCCCCCGGTGACGATCGCCCCGGCGTGCCCCATCCGCTTCCCCGGGGGAGCTGAGAAGCCAGCGATGTAGGCAACGAGCGGCTTCACCCCGTTCTCCGCCCACCACTGAGCGGCCTCGTCCTCCGCGGCCCCCCCGATCTCCCCCACGAGCACGACCGCCTCCGTCTCGGGGTCAGCCTCGAACAAGGGAAGCAGGTCCACGAACGAACTCCCAATGATCGGGTCGCCCCCGATCCCCACCACCGTCGATTGCCCGATCCCCGCCTGCGACAGGTGGCTCGCGATCTCGTAGGTGAGCGTCCCCGAGCGGGACAGGACGCCCACCGGGCCGGGGGTGAACGCGGCTGCCGGGATCACCCCCACCTTCGCCCGCCCAGGGGAGATCACCCCCGGGCAGTTGGGACCGATCAAGCGGACGGGGTAGGCCCGCAGGAGGTGGTAGGTGCGGAGCATCGCGTGGAGGGCGATCCCCTCGGTGATGCACACGAGGAGGGGGATCCCGGCGGCGGCGGCCTCGAGGAGGGCCTCGGGGGCGAACGCCGCGGGGACGAACAGGACCGAGGCGTCCAACCGATGGGCTGCCGCTGCCTCGGCCACCGAATCGTAGACCGGGATCCCGTCGAGGGTCGTTCCCCCCTTCCCCGGGGTGACCCCGGCCACGACCTTGGTTCCGTACGCCACCATCTGCCGGGTGTGGAACGCCCCCTCGCTCCCGGTGATGCCCTGGACGAGGACCTGCGTGTTCTCGTCTACGAGGATGGACACGATCTCACCTCAGTTGGGGAGTAGGATATTGACCGCGCGGCCGAAGGGCAACCCCTGCTGCGAACAGGTCTTGCGCGTCGTGTCCCCCGCGCATGCTGTGTAGTGGGCCAAGAGGGCGTGACCACCCCTGAGGGCCCAGTCCGTACCCATCCCGATCGAGTGCGCGGGGCGAGAACCGCGAACCCCGGGGGTAGATCGCCAGCTCGTGCAACACCTGGAACATCGGTCTCCCGGCCATCCCCTCCCCGAGCGCCCCCTGGTCGAGCGCGTCCTTCACGCCCCCCTGGCCAACGGTGAACGGTTGTTCCTCCCTCCACGCCCAGTGGGCGGGTTCTTCTCACGCTCCGTCAACCCGTTCCGGCGAAGGACGTGCGGGACCAGGCGAGCCCCTTCCTGCAGAAACCGATGGCCACCTGGGCTTCCATCACGACGGCCTCGCTCTGGGCGTCGGTCGGGGTGGGACAGCGGTGGGGTGGGTGAGACCGGTCACCAGTCCCTCCATCCCAGCGTCGCGGTAGCGCTCGGCCCACTTCCGGTCGATGGCCCGCGACGTGGGCGATTAGCGAGCGATCGCCGTGTTGCTCCCCGTCTCCCTATACGTCTCGACCAGCCTCGACACTGGGCTTCCCCAGGGAGAACCATCGCCTTCCTTCACCCACCCCTTCACCAAAACCCGAGAGCCCAGTAACGATCTCCTGGCGCACCAAGAGGGAACGCTTGACAGGATCCCAGGAAGGGGGTATAACCCCGAGCCCCGATGATCCAGTACCTCGTGCGGCGGCTCTTGTGGGCGATCCCGGTTCTGCTGGCGATCATGGTGGTAACGTTCTTCCTCGCCCGCGCCATCCCCGGGGGGCCGTTCGACTTCGCCGGCGAGAAGCAGCTGCCCGAGTCCATCCGCAAGAACCTGGAGCGGAAGTATGGGCTGGATCTCCCGATGTATGTCCAGCTCGGGCGGTGGATCTGGGACTCGTTCCGGTTCGACTTCGGCCCCTCGTACGCGTCGCGGTCGCAGACCGTGAACGACATCCTCAAGCGGACGTTCCCGATCTCGTTCCAACTCGGAGTACTTGCTCTCCTGTTCGCCCTGTGCGTTGGGGTCCCTCTGGGGACGATCGCCGCTGTGAAGCAGAACTCGATCGTCGACTATGGAGCGACGTTCATGGCGATCCTCGGGGTGTCAATGCCCACGATGGTCACAGGCCCGCTCTTGATGTGGGTGTTCGCCCTGATCCTCGGCTGGCTCCCTGCGGCGCGGTGGGGGACGGACTACACGCAGCTCTACCTCGGGTTCTTCCCGAACATCCTCTCGGGGAAGTTCTGGCTCCACGCGATCCTTCCCGCGATCACCCTCGGTCTGGCCTACTCCGCATCCATCGCCCGTCTCACCCGGGCGAGCCTGCTCCAGGTCATCCGCGAGGACTACATCAAGACGGCCTACGCCAAGGGCCTCCCTGCTCGGCGAACGATCATCCTCCACGGGCTCCGGAACAGCCTGATCCCAGTTGCGACGGTTCTCGGCCCGATGTTCGCCGGCATCGTGACGGGGAGCCTGGTCGTGGAGCAGATCTTCGGCATTGCGGGGATGGGAAAGTACTTCGTGATCTCGATCACCAACCGTGACTACCCGATGATCATGGGATCTGTTCTCGTCTACTCCGTTCTCCTTGTGGCTGCCAACATGCTTGTCGATGTGAGCTACGCGTGGCTCGATCCGCGCATCCGGTACGACTGATGGCCATCTTCCGACGGAGGAGAGCGGAGACCCGGCGGGCGGAGGGCCGAAGCCCGCTGCAAGACGCGTTCCGGCGGCTCTTGAAGCACCGCGCGGGCACGGTCGGAGGGGTGTTCATCCTCATCCTCATCCTCGTCGCCCTATTCGTGGATACGACGATCCCGGCTGCCATCTTCGGCTGGGAGGCGAAGCCCCTCATCGCCCCCAAACACTATGCCCAGGTGAGCTTCTTCGAGCGAGATCTGCCACCCGGGACCCCGGGCTACCTCCTCGGGACGGACTACCTCGGACGGGACATCCTCAGCCGAACCCTGTATGGGACCCGGGTATCCCTGTCCGTAGCTGTCGTCGCGGCGACGGTGAGCCTCGTGATTGGCCTCACCTACGGGGTGATCTCCGGGTTCGCTCCAACAGGGGTGGACAACGCGATGATGAGGTTCGTCGACTTCCTTTACGGATTCCCCCTCCTCATCTTCGTCATCCTTCTCCAGGCCTACTTCAAGGCGGTCAGCCGGAAGGGGGCCACGGGGCTCGTCGGAGCCATGGTCAACATCGACAAGGCGCTGGGAGGGATGTTCTTCCTGTTCGTGGCCCTGGGGGTGCTCAACTGGATCGGCATGGCGCGGCTCGCCCGAGGGCAGACGCTATCCGTGAAGCAGAAGGAGTACATCGAATCGGCGCGCGCCCTCGGGGCAGGGAACCTGCGGATCGTGTTCCGCCACGTGCTTCCGAACATCCTTGGGCCGTGTATCGTGGCGGAGACGCTTGCCATCCCGGGGTACATCCTCACGGAAGCGTTCCTGAGCTTCATCGGGCTCGGGGTGACCCCCCCCACGCCGAGCTGGGGGCTGATGATTTCCGAGACGTATCAAGGTATCCGGACCTTTCCGTGGGAGCCGCTCATCCCGGGGGCGGCACTGGCGGCGACGACCCTCGCCTTCAACTTCCTGGGGGACGGGCTTCGCGATGCATTTGACCCCAGGCTGCGAGGGACGTAGACTGTCGTGCGGTCTGTACCGCCCTCAACTCATCAGAGCATGCCAGGCTAAAGGAGGTGGTGGGCCGAGGCGAAACTGACTGCAGAGGGAGAGAGGAGCTGTGGTTGGAACTTTTGGGGCGGAGATAGAGGAGGTGCTTGATGCGGTTGAGCAGATTTGCAGCAGTGCTTCTTGTCGGCCTTTTGGCATGGCCCGTTCTGGGCCAAGTGATCCTGAACCGGAACCTTGGGACGGAACCGCCTTCGGCGGATCCGGCGATCAGCACGGACACGACGTCGATCGAGATCATCGAACACATGTTCCTCGGGCTGGTGGACCTCGACGAGAACACGATGGCCCCGGTCCCCGAGCTCGCCACGCGCTGGGAGGTCTCGGAGGACGGGCTCACGTGGACGTACTACATGCGCAACGACGTCATCTGGGTGAAGTACGATCCCCAACAGGGGAAGGTCGTCCCAGACCTTGACGCCAACGGTCAGAGGCGGTCGGTGACAGCGTACGACGTCGAGTACGGCGTGAAGCGGACCATCGACCCGAACACGGCTTCGGACTACGCCTACGTGCTCTACATCATCAAGGGGGCGTACGAGGCGAACACGGCTGACCCGACCTCCCCCGACTTCCCGGCCCTGATGGACGCGGTCGGGGTGAAGGCCCTGGATGCGTTCACCGTGCAGTTCACGCTCGAGGCCCCGGCGGGGTACTTCGGACAGATCGCGTCGATGTGGGTCGCCCGGCCGCAGCCGAAGTGGGCCATCGACGCCCATGGCGACGCGTGGATTGAGCCGGAGAACATCGTCACGAACGGGTCCTACGCGATGAAGTCGTGGATCCACAACGACAGCATGGTGTTCGTCCGCAACCCGTACCTCCCCGACGAGCTGTGGGGCGGCGGGAACATCGACGAGGTGCACTGCGTGATGGTCGTGGAGGCCTCCACGGAGTTCGCGATGTACCTCAACAACGAGCTCGACACGGCGGGCGTGCCGCTCCCGGAGATGGACCGGGTGAAGGCCGACCCGGTGCTGTCCAAGGAACTCACGATTCGACCGTACCCGTGCACGTACTACTACGGGTTCATCACCACGAAGAAGCCGACGGATGACGTGCGGGTGCGCAAGGCCCTGTCGATGGCGATCGATCGCCAGACCTTGATCGATCAGGTCACGAAGGGGAACCAGCTGCCGGCGAACACGTTCGCGGGCGGGACGATCTTCGGGAACGCCGCCCTCGATCCGCGGATCGCCCCGTGGGCTCTTCCCGAGAACCTCGGCGGCTGGGGCTACGACAAGGCGGTCACCGAGGCCCAGAACCTGATGAAGGACGCGGGGTACCCGGATGGTGAGGGTCTCGAGATCGTGCTCATGCACAACGTGTCCGAGGGGCACGCCCGGATCGCCCAGGCGATCCAGGCGATGTGGGCCAGCGCCTTCCCCAAGGCCAAGTTCACGATCGAGACCCAGGAGTGGAGGGTCTACCTGCAGACAATCTCCAAGGAGACTCCCATCGAGAACATGCCCAACGTGTACCGGCTCGGCTGGTGCCAGGACTACCCGGACGAGAACAACTGGGTGCACGAGGTGTTCAACCCCACGTACGGCAACAACGACCCGCGGATGAGCCCCGACGACCCGCAGGTGGGTCAGTACGTCGCTGAATTCGACCGGCTCACCTACGAGGCGGGGCGGCTGTCTGATCCGGACCAGCGCGCAGCGATGTACTTCGAGGCGGAGCGGCTGTTGGTGGACGAGATCGTGGCGATCGCCCCCATCTACTACTACACCCAGATCTACGTCGCCAAACCATGGCTCACGCGCCGGAACCACGACACGCCGCACTGGGACACCTGGACCATCGACGCTGAACTCAAAGCACAGGGCTAGGGCATCATCGGCAAAGCACGGCGGGCCTCCCCTCCGGGAGGCCCGCTCTTTTCTCCCCTGCCCTCCCCAACCATTGTCGGTATCATCCCCCAGCATCCCGATGCGACATCGAGGGCACCGTGGGCTGAGGTTGCTCTGCGTCACCCTCCTTGGGCTGGCGATCCTCCCCCTCGTGGGGTGCGAGACCCGACGGACGGACCCTGTCCGCTCTGGCTGGAGCCGTGGCCTTCCGCTGGCGACGACCGTCCTTGGGGATGCGCCCTCCCTCACCGCGTCCCAGGAGGCGCGGTGGGTGGTGTGGGGCGACCAGGTCGGTGGGGAGCCGCGCCTCCTGATTGGGTGCGTAAGCCCAGCCGGGCACCTGGAAGGGATCAATCCCGTTCCCCTCCCCGTCGACTACCCCCATGCCCCACGGCTCCTTGCGCATGGAGATCAGCTCATCCTGTTCTTCCTTTTCCGCACAGAATCAGGGGCCGACCGCCTCGGTGCCCAGCGCCTCTCTCCCGATGGGGCACCGCTGGGGCCCTTCATCCCGCTGTCCCCCGCGGACCAGTCGCTTGAGTCCTACGCGGTCGTCGAGACGGAGGAGGGGTACATGGTCGCGTGGGCCAGCCGCGAGCTCGGGGTCCACCTCGTGGCGATCACGGAAGGGCTTGTCCCGCGCGGACCTCCGGTGCTCGTTGGCGCGCTGGGCAGGGCACCCGCCCTCGCCGTGGCCCCCTCGGGGGACGTCCATGTGGCCTGGCTCACGTCCCCAGCTCCTGGGGTCGCCGAGGTGTACTACAGCAGGGTTGGCTCCGGCAGTGGAGGGGGGCCCGCGCCGCGGTACCTCGGAAAGGCCACCGGGGGGCTCGGCGCGCTGTTCGTGGGCCCCGCGCTGGCCTTGGATCGCGAATGGATCTACGCCGTCCTCTCCGTGGACTACCGCAGTGGGCTTCAAGCGGGGACCGTGGAGACCCACGCCTTCGTGCTCCCGCAGGATGGTTCCGACCACATCCGCAGGACGTCGCTCTACGTTCCTCCGATCGTTCCCGATCGCTTCTCCGATCCCGGGGGTGGGGTGTTGATGGCCGCGGTGCCCGAGGCCCCCGGCCCAGGGACGAGCGTCCGGGCGATCGCGGGCTACCCTGCCGCCCACGACCTCGGCGTGGTGCTCGTGGCCGCGAAGCTATCCTCGTTCCGACGGGAGGAGTACCAACCCGTGCTCGTGTTCCTCAGCGGCGGCCGCGAGGTGGGGTGGTGCCCTGTGGCGGTCACGACCGGATCGCCCGCGGCGGCCCAGCTCGTCCGATCGGCAGCCGGCTGGCATGTCGCGTGGCTCGACATGCACGCTTCCGGGGACTACTCCGTGCTCTACGCCACGACCGCGGGGCCGGAGCGCGCGACCCTCGACCGGTTCTCGGCAGCCGACCTCGCGCACGCCCTGCTGACGCTGCTGTCCGGGCTTGTCGCGGGGCTCGCCTCCATTCCGCTCTTTCTCCTGGCAGCGGTGCCGGGACTCGTGATCGTCGCCGGGCACTACATCCTCGGTGGAGAAGGGGACCTCCGAGCGTGGCGCGCGAGGGTCCTCCTCACCCTCGCCCTGGCCCCGTACGCGGCGCTGAAGCTCCTCTTCATCTCCGGTCTCCTTGTCAAGTTCCCATTCGAGGAGTGGATCGCGCCTTCCCTGGCCCGGGCCCTCTCCATTGCGGTCCCGGTAGCGTTCCTCGGCGCGGGGTTGGCCGCGATGGGGGTCTACTGGCGGCGTTCCCATGAGCCGGGGATGCTCCCCGCGTACGCGGTGTTCGTCGCGGTCGACATCGTCCTCTCGCTCTTCCTCGTCGGGGCATCCCTCGCGGGGGCCTGAGGTGGGAGCCCCTTCCGCCCGGCCACCTGGGGTGGGCCAGGGATGACGGAGGCGCCGCCGTAGAGGAACGCACCGCGGCTGACAGGCCATGCTTCCTGCCCCCGTCCGTCACGGGTCACTTGACGCTCCCGTAACCTTCGCTGTACGATGCAAAGTGGATGTGATGAAGACTACAAAGAGGGGGTGAAAAGGGGGGAGAAGGGTTTTCTAGTGGTTACGCACGAGAGTGGGTTGTGAAGGACATCATGCGAACTGATCAGAGGAGGGAGACGATGAAGTGGGGAGAGAAGGTCAACAAGACGCTGGGCGCTCGGGGGCTGTACGTTCTGATTGCGGTGACGCTGCTTGCCGTGTTGAGCGGCGCGTGGAACAAGTGGTGCTAACGGCCGACTAGGTCACAGGTAAGCTCCGCAGATGGCAAGGGGGGTGGAGGCCCCCCTTTCTTTTGTGTACGTTACTGCAGTGAGATCCCTTCCTCGCAAGGCAAAGCTGTACTGGGGCCTGGTAGCAGGGGGCGGGCTGGTATGCCTGGCCCTCTTTCTTCCGCAGGCTAGGCTGACCCAAGAGTTCGTTCTCACATGGCTGCTCCTCGCGGCTCTTGACTTCCTAACGGAAGTGTACGAGGTAGAGATCGTCCCTGGGAGGAGCCTATCCACGGCGATTGCCCTTGCTACCGCTGCCATCTACATCGGCGGTACTCCGATGGGGCTCCTCACGGTTCTCGTCGGGTCGCTCGCCTCGGAGGTTGTCTTGCGTTGGGAGAAGCTAGCTCAAGGAGCTGGGCAGTTCCTCTCCTACGTCGTCTTTAACCTTGGGCAACTCGTGATCTCGGTAACCGCCGCCGGCCTTGTGTTCCAGGCTGCGGGTGGAACCATGCCCCCCTACGGGACCTGGACAGCATTCGTTCCCATGGTCGCTGCATTCCTGGCCTGCGTGGTGGTCAACACGGCACTGGTCGCCGGGATGATCCACCTCACCGGTGGGGTGCGGTTCGTCTACCACTTGCGATTCACGTTGCGGCATCTTCACATTCAGATCCTGACCCTGGGGGTCCTGGCCGTCCTCATTGCGTTGGTGCACTCCCTCTCTCCGTGGTACGTCGTGTTGATGTTGAGCCCGCTATTGGTGGTCCAGACTTCCATCCGCAGCTACGCCCGGCTGCGCCAGCAGGCCAAGGAGGCGTTCGAGAAGATCACGCGCGTTGTCGGGGAGCGCGATTCCTATACCGGAAGCCACTCCGAGGAGGTGGCCAAGCTTGCCACGAAACTGGCTCGGGCACTGCGGCTTCCCGATGAGGTGGTGGATCGGATCAGCGCCGCCGGGCGGGTGCACGATCTGGGAAAGATCGCTGTCCCAGACAGGATCCTCCTCAAACGGGGGACCCTCACCGCGGAGGAATGGGCCGTGGTCAAGCGCCACCCGGTCGTCGGCGCGGAGCTCCTCCAGGGCCTGGAGATCTACGAGGGGATCACGGACATCGTGCGGCACGAGCACGAGCACTGGGACGGCGGAGGGTATCCGGACGGCCTCGCTGGGGAGAGGATCCCCCTCGGCGCGCGGATCCTCGCCGTGGCCGACGTGTGGAACGCCCTCACCACGGATCGCCCCTACCGACCGGCCTACACCAAGGAGGAAGCGCGCCGGATCCTCAAGGACATGGCGGGCAAGGAGCTCGACCCCAAGCTCGTGGACGTGTTCCTCACGATCGTGGAGTGAACGTGCCCCTCCTGTGGGCGGTGGGGATCGGTACCGTGGCCGGACTCCTCCGTCGTGGAAGCTTGGCCAACCTCGGTCGCCTGAAGTTGCGGGCTCTGTGGTTGATCCTCGTCGCCCTTCTCATCCAGGTGCTCATCTTCCCGCTGGGGAGGGCCCCGTTGTTGCCGCTGGGCACGGCGTACCTCCATCTGGTGTCGTACGCGCTCCTCCTGGCGTTCATCGTGCTGAACCGGCGGTATCCCGAGATCCTCGTCATGGGGGGCGGGCTTCTGCTGAACCTGGTCGTGATTGCTGCGAACGGCGGGTACATGCCGGCCTCGGCGACGGCTCTGAACCGGGCTGGCCTTTCGGAGGTGGCCACGGCGTTGGAGGAAGGCCTCCACCAGGGGAACACGGTGCTGATGGGAGAGGGGACGCGGCTCGACTTCCTCGGGGATTTCCTCTACTTGCCAGCAGGGATCCCCCTGGCCGCGGCGTTCAGCATCGGGGACGTTGTGCTCGGCCTGGGTCTGGCGCTGTTTCTTGCCCGACGGATGGTTCACCGAAGCTAGACCCACCCTTCGAGGGAGAGGTTCGGATCCGGTGTCAGGGCACGGGAGCCGCGGACGCCGAGCTCTGTGAACCGGTGATGGGCACAGGCGGCGACGATCGCCGCGTTGTCAGTGCACAGCCCCGGAGGAGGGAAGTGGACAGTGAGGCCCCACCCCCCGGCGCGCTCGGGCAGGACCTCCCTCAGTCGCCGGTTGGCAGCCACGCCCCCCACGACGATGATCCGCGGGAGCAACAGCCGCCGCGCGGCCCGGATCGCCTTCTCCGCCAGGACATCCACCACTGCCTCGAGGTAGCTTGCACACAGGTCGGGGACCGGTGTCGCTGGGTGATCCCGCCGCCAGTACACGGCCGCGGTCTTGAGGCCAGCGAAGCTCATGTCGAGGCCCGATTCCATCATCGGCCGGGGGAACGGGATCGCAGTCGGGTCCCCATCCTGGGCGAGCTGGTCGATCCTCTCCCCGGCCGGGTAGCCGAGCCCCACCAACCGCCCGAACTTGTCGAGCGCCTCACCGGCGGCGTCATCGCGCGTCCCCCCGACCACCTTGTACTCCCCCCACCGGGGCACGGCAGCGAGGAGGGTGTGGCCGCCGGAGACGATGAGCCCGAGGAACGGCGGTGGCACTCCAGGCTCGCTCAGCTTGTGGGCGAACAGGTGGGCAGCGAGGTGATTCACCCCAAGCAGGGGCACGTTCAGTGCCACGGCGATCCCCGCCGCGTGGGCCATCCCCACGAGGAGGGGCCCGACGAGGCCTGGGCCGATGGTGACCCCGACGAGGTCGATCTCGCCCCACCGGATTCCGGCCGCAGCGAGAGCCTCGTCAAGGAGCCCGGGGAGCTTTCGCAGGTGGTCGCGCGACGCGGCCTCGGGCATCACCCCGCCGTAACGGGCGTGGAGGTCGGTCTGGGAGTAAACGAGGTTGGCCAGGATCTCCTGGCCGTCCCTCAGGATCGCCCCCGCGGTCTCATCACAGGAGGTCTCGATCCCGAGGACGATCATCGGTCCGTGTCCCGTACACGGTGAACCGTGGACCGTGGGGAGGATGGTCGGCAGCCCATCGGCGATCACTCCTCGCGGATGCGCTCAGGCTTGAGGACGCCCACGAAGGGAAGGTTCCGGTACACCTCGGCGTAGTCGAGCCCGTAGCCAACGACGAACAGGTTCTCCGGGAGGACGAACCCCACGTAGTCCACCGGGACCTCGACCTCCCGGCGATGGGGTTTGTCGAGCAGGGTACACACGCGGAGGCTCGCCGGACCCCGCGCAGAAAGGCCCGCCAGGATGTGCTGCAGGGTGTGCCCCGTGTCCACGATGTCCTCCACGATGAGCACATCGCGGCCCCCGATCGCGCAGTCGAGGTCCTTGAGGATCCGCACCTCGCCCGGGCTCGTGCCGTTCCCATAGCTCGACACGGCCATGAAGTCGTACTCGAGGGGGAAGTCCATCGCTCGGACGAGGTCCGCCATGAACGGCATCGCCCCCTTCAGGATCCCCACCACGAGGAGCGGCCGGCGGCGAAGATCCCGCGCGGCGCCGCCCCGATAATCGGCCGCGATCGCCTGTCCGAGTTCCCGCACCCGGCGGGCGATCTCCTCGGCCGAGATCACCACCCGCTCGATCCCCTCCATCATCGTTGTCGCCATACGATCCTCCCGAGGAATGCCCTCTCCACAGGCATCCGTAAGGGGAGAGGCCCCAGCATACCGCGAACGGCTCACCCGTCAACCGCCCTGACCGCAGGACGGGAAGTGGGCCAGTTGCGAGGCGAGGTCGAGGAGGAGGTTCCCCGCCACCCGCCGCCGGTAGTCGGCAGAAGCGCGGAGGTCGGAGATCGGCTGGACCGCAGACGACAACGCATCCCGGAGCTCCGCCAGTGCCTCCACCGTGAGCGGACGTCCCACGAGCGCCCGCTCCACCTCCCGCGGTCGGATCACGGTTGGGGCCACCGAACCCAAGGCCAGCCGCGCCTCCGCGATCACCCCCTCCTCCAGCCACACGAGCGCCCCCAGCGAGGCGACGGCGATGAGGAGGGCCCGTCTCCTCCCCACCTTGCGGAAGTAGGCCTGGGCCCCGTCCTTGGGTAACGGGACGGTGATGGAGCGAATGAGCTCCCCCGGGCGAAGGGCGGTCTTGCCGGGACCACGCACGAACTCCGCCACGGGGAGGGAACGTTCCCCGCCCGGTCCGGCCAGGTTCACCCGGGCATCGAGGAGGTACAGGGGAACGAGCCCATCCCCGGCCGGGGAGGCATTGGCGAGGTTCCCCCCGAGGGTCCCCATGTGGCGGAGGGCGGGGGAGCCGATCGTCTGGAGGGCCAGCCGAAGGACGGGGACCCGCGCTGTGGCCGGATGGGCGAGGATCGCGGCGTGGGTGACCGCGGCCCCGATCTCGACCTCCTCTTCCGTTCCCCGGACCAGACGGAGCTCGGGGAGCTCCCCCACGTAGACGAGGAACCCTGGACGCGCGACGCCTTTCTGGAGGCGGACGAAGAGGTCCGTCCCCCCAGCGAGGGGCTGACCGCCTTCCGTCGTGAGGCGGACGGCCTCGGCAAGGTCACGGGGCCGCACGATGTCAAGCCTGCGCACGCTCGATCTCCTCCCCGAAAGGCGACGGCCTCTGGAGGTGCTCCATCCCGTCCACGTCCCGGATCACGCCCGGATCGCTCCAGGGGATGACCTCGCAGCCCGCGAGGAGGTCACGGGCCCCGCGGTCGCCGGAGAGGCGGAGAAGCTCCGGCCGCAGGGAGGGGGGAAGGTACACGGGGAACCCCCGTTGTCCCCCGTACGACGGGGCCACCGGATGGTCCCCGGCCCGTGCCAACACCTCCCGTGCCGCGAGCTCCGGAACCCACGGCATGTCCCCCAAAAACACGAGCATCCCGCCCTCCACAACCTCCGCGGCCCGACGCAGCGAACTCCCCATCCCTTCTTGCCAAGCCTCGTTCACGATCACTTGCCAGCCGGCTCGACCCCCCTCTCCCCCCGAGGGGAGAGAGGGAAAAAGCGCTACCCGGATGGCCGGTGCCTCCGCGCCGAGGACGATCACCCGCTCGTCCAAGGGCAGCCTCTCCACGAGGTCCACCACCCACGCCAGGAGCGGCCGGCCCCCAACCGAGAGGAGGAGCTTCGGCCTCCCCATCCGCCGTCCGGCCCCGGCAGCGAGGACGACCCCGGTCACCGCATCCGCTCCGCCGCCCGCTCGACCGCCTCCACGACCTGGGCGTAGCCCGTGCAGCGGCACAGGTTCCCGGCGAGGTACTCCCGCACCTCGTCCTCCGTCGGGTGGGGGTTCTCCTGGAGGAGCGCGTAAGCGGCCATGATGAGCCCTGGCGTGCAGAACCCGCACTGCACGCCCGCGGTGGCGAGGAACGCCTCCTGCAAGGGGTGCAACTTCCCGGGAGCGGCGATCCCCTCGATCGTGAGGACGTCCTTCCCCTCGACCTGGATCGCGGCGGTGAGGCACGCCAGGCGCGGCTTCCCATCCACGAGCACCGTGCACGCGCCGCACTCGCCCTCCCCGCACCCTTCCTTCGTCCCAGTGAGGCCCAAGTCCTCGCGGAGGAGATCGAGGAGCCGCCTTCCCGCGGAGGTCTCCACCGTCACGTCTCGCCCGTTGAGCCGGAAGCGAAGGGTCATCCCAGCGCCTCCTCGACCGCGGACAGGGTGGGGGGGATCACGGGCGGCTCGGCGATGCCCGCCAGCCCCCCGCGGGGATCCTTGAGCCCGGAGCCGGTGATGAACAGGAGCACGCGTGCCTCGGCGGGGATCGTACCGTCAGCGGCGAGGCGCCGCACGCCGGCGAGCGGGGCGGCGCCCGAGGGCTCGGCGAAGACCCCGGACCGGCGGGCGAGCTCGCGCACCGCCGCGACGATCTCCCCGTCGCTCACCGTGACGAACCCGCCCCCCGTCTCGGCCACGGTCCGCACCGCCCGCAGGGCGTCCCGGGGCGCCCCGACGCAGATCGAGTCGGCGATCGTCTCTGCTCGTTCCGAGGCGGGCAGGGCCGGCTCCCCAGCTTGGAACCGGGCAAAGGCGTGCGCGATCGCCGCTGCCCCCTCGGCCTGCACGCCGTACACCACCGGAAGCCGGTCGGTCAACCCGACCCGCTTCAGCTCTAGGAACCCCTTGGCGATCCCCGCCACGACCGACCCGTCCCCGGCCGAGACGAGGGCGAAGTCCGGCAGGTCGCCCTTCAGCTCCTCCCACGCCTCGAACGCCGCGGTCTTGTTCCCCTCGACGACGATTGGGTTCTGGCCGTCGGAGCGGTTGTACCACCCGAACCGGTCGCACGCCTCGAGGGCCAGGGCGTACGCCTGATCGTAGGTCCCGTCGACCTTGAACACCACCGCACCGTAGGCGGCGAGCTGGGCGAGCTTCGCCGCGGGCGCGGTGCGCGGGACGAAGATGTAGCACGGAATCCCAGCCGCCGCGGCGAACCCAGCGAGGGACGACGCCGCGTTGCCGGTCGACGCGCAAGCGAGCGCCGGCCGGCCCAGCCTTCGCGCCGCGGCCACCGTCACCGCGGTCCCCCGGTCCTTGCACGATGCCGTCGGGTGAAGGGTGTCGTCCTTCAGCCACAGGGCCCCGAGGCCCAGCTCGCGCGCCAGATCGGGAAGGGCATAAAGGGGGGTCCATCCGGCCCGAAGCGGGACCGCGTAGTCCGCGGAAACAGGTAGCAGGGTCTCGTACCGCCACAACGAGGGCCGCCGCGTCTCGGCGAAGGTTCCCGGGCCCATCCGCTGGGACAGGAGCCGGTAGTCGTAGACGAGGTCGAGTGCTCCGGCCACCGGGCCGCAGCGGGGGCACACGTAGTCCACGGCCCACGGCCGGTACTCGCGGTTGCAGTTCAGGCACCGCAACCCCAGCACGAGCTCAGCCATGGGATCCTCCCACCCACGCCGCCTCCCTCAGGCCGGTGAGGAGGACGGCCATCTCCGCCGCCGGCCGGAGGGACCTCGGCCCTCCCAGGGCCCGCTTCAGGCGGAGCTCGCGGGGCCGGAACGCGCGGTCCAAGACGGCCACGATCTCGTCGTCCTCGTAGGTCCAGGGATCGGGGCCGGACAACCGGGCCTCGCGGCCGTCCTCCCGCATCGCGATCGCGCCAGCGGCAGCGTGGAACGCCCGGCCCTCGGCACGGCGGAACGCGTCCGGATCGAGGTACAGCCGTGGCTTGTCCAGGAAGGGACGTCCCTGGTGGACGCAGAACGTCCCGCAGTTCCCGCACTCGTTGCACAGGTCGACGACGTGGGCGATCTGGCGGCCCTGGGCCACGACGAACGGCTCCTCGCCCACCACCTGGAGCTGGCCGTTGGCGGTGGAGAGGATCGGGACACTCCACTGGACGGGAGCGACCGCGTACGCCAGGTTCGCTCGGTTCGGGCACACCTCGACGCACTTGTCACATACGGACGAACATTGGAGGCACCGCCGCGCCTCGGCACGGGCGTCGTCCGGAGCGAGGGGGGCCTCCACGAGGTCCCACCCGGCCCGGCGCGCGACCGGGAGGGCGGACCCGGCCCGGCGGTGCTCCCGCTGGGTGCGGGCAACCTGCACCGCGCGCACGTCGGCCGGGGAGAGGGCCGGATAGGGAACGGCAGGGGACGGGAACGGGATCCCGAGGTCACGGCAGATCGCCTCCGCGGCGCGGCGGCCGTCAGCGCACGCCTCGACGATCGTCGCCGGTCCGCGGACGAGGTCCCCCCCGGCGTACACGGCCGCAGCCGACGCCCGGCCGGTCGGGGGATCCACCTTGACCCGCCCGTCGGCGGTCCGAGCGATCCGGCTCCCCGCAAGGAATGGGACGTCCGCCCTCTGGCCGACGGCGACGATCACCGTGTCGGCGGGAAGGTCGAACTCCGAGCCAGGGACGGTCACAAACCCCCGCCGCCCGTCGGGCCCCGGCTCCCCAAGTCGGGTACGGACCAGACGCAGCGCGACGACTGCTCCGCCCCCGCGCACGACTTCCACTGGCTGGACGAGCTCGAGGACCTCGTTGCCCTCGCGCAGGAGCTCCTCTAGCTCCTCCCGGTCAGCGGGCATCTCCCCCCGCGACCGGCGGTAGGCAACGGTCACCGGCCTCCGCGCCAGGCGGGCCGCGGCGCGGGCGGCGTCCATCGCCACGTTGCCCCCCCCGACCACCACCACCCGCGGACCGACGGACACGGGGTCGCCCCGCCGGACCCGGCGCAGGAAGTCCACTGCCCCGAACACCCCTGGGCCGTCCTCCCCGGGGATCCCCAACCGCGCGTCGGCGGCGAGGCCGACCGCGACGAACACCGCGTCGAACCCCTGCTCGAGCAGGCGCTCGGGCGGCTCGGTTACCGGCGCCCGAGGCCGCAGCTCGACCCCGAGCTTCCGGATCCGTTCCACGTCGCGATCGATGACCTCCTGGGGAATCCGGAACGCGGGGGCGAGGGCAGGCATCCCCCCCAGCCGGTCCCCGGCCTCGAACACGGTCACCCCGAACCCGGACAGGGCGAGGAAGTGGGCCGCCGACAGACCCGCGGGCCCTCCACCGATCACCGCCACCCGCCGGCCGGTCGGTGGGGATGGACGGAGGTCCGGCTCCCGGCCGCCGTCGAACGCCACCCGCTTCAGGGCCCGAATCGCGACCGGTTCCTCGTAGTTGTTCCGCGTGCAGCGGGTTTCGCAGACGTGGGTGCAGATGTAGCCCAGGACCCCCGGGAGCGGGTTCCGGGCGAGGACCACCGCCAGTGCCCGGTCGAGCTCGCCGCGGGCGATCGCCCACGCGTACTCCGGCACGTCCTGGCCGATCGGGCAGCGCTCCACACACGGGGCGGCGATGCAGTCAAACGCCGCCAGGGATCGTTCCGTCTTCGGCAGCCCGTGGGGAAACGCGGCCTTGTGATAGCGGGGATCGGCGGTCGCGTCCGCAGCAGCCTGGGCGAGGACCCGCCGACGGTCCGCGGCGAGCTCGGCGAGGCTCCGGGCGCCGCGCCGCTCCATCTCGACCCCGATCTTCGTCAGCCAGTCCCGCAACCGGCCGTACCCCCCCGGCTTGAGGAGATCCGAGGCCGCGGTCACGGTCTGGGCGCCGCAGGCGAGGATCGTGGCCACGTTGCCGGAGTCCGCCCCCCCGGCGTAGGACACGGGGAGGTCGCCCCCGAACTCCTCCTCCAGGCGGTGGAACAGGGTCATCGTGATCGGGTACAGGGCCCGCCCCGACATGTACACCTCGTCCCCGGGCAGGTACCGCTTGTGGTTCGCCATGGCGAGGGTGTTCGAGAGCTTGACCCCGAACGCGA
>JACIWJ010000028.1 GCA_014361015.1 Candidatus Bipolaricaulota bacterium
ACCAGCTCCCAGCGCTCTGAGAAGTCAACCTTTCCCAGAATCCCCAGCACGACGAAGATCCACGGAGTAAGAGTCGTGGCGAACCGTGCGCTGTCCTTGAGCAGTGGGCCAATCGGCTTCATCCTAACCCTCCTTTCCGGTGCCAATTCGACTGGCGGGTCGGGAACAGGGACCAGCATACTATTACAAACGTTAAATCCTTCCCTTTGGTTTCTCTGGCCCCTCTAGTTTCTGCGTTCTGCGCTTGGCCCACTCAGGGATGCTAAGGCCAAGAAAAAGCGTGAGGAATGATACCCCCCACCAGAGTACAGACCACAGCAGGTTGTGCCACCACGGGTTGCTGTTCAACCGGTTCTGCCATGACGACGATGTGGCAAAACTTACCCCGAGCCATATCGTTGCGCACAGCACAGCTGCTGTGGTTTTCCTCATCACCTAACCCCAAACGGAAGGGGATGGAATCGAGGTTCCAACCCCCGTCCTAAAGTCAACTCCGCGTCAGGGATTGCGCCACCGCGGGTGTGTCAAGCCATACCCCACCAAGCCAACGCCAACCCCTATTCCAGCTTCCTTCGCAGCGTCGATCAACCTCCCTGACAGCGTGGGCGCGTCTGACGCGAGCCCACCCCTAAGACCCCCTACTCCTGCGCCCAGGCCGACACTGGTTGTGGAGTTGCCCCGCTTTGGTGGACAGTGTACCGCTTGACGCCCACACTGTTTGCCTGACCGTGGTCGTCATCCGTGACCCCTGTGTTCAACTGACGCTACATCGACGGGTTCCGCCGTCTCCTCGGCAACGCTCCCTTCCCGGTGGCACCTCCGTTCGTACCCCGCCGGGGTTTCGTACCCCAACGCGGAGTGCCGTCGATGCGGGTTGTACCACCCCTCGATGAACGCGAACACCTCCCGTCGCCCCTCATCCCGGGTCCGAAAGGTCCGCCGGTCGAGAAGTTCGCACTCCAAGGTCGCGAAGAAGCTCTCACACAGGGCGTTGTCGTAGCAGTCCCCCACGGATCCCATCGACGGCCGGATCCCAGCCTCCCGGCACCTCTTCCCGAACTCCACTGCGGTGTACTGACTCCCGTGGTCCGAGTGATGGATCACTCCCCGCGGACGACGTTGCCCGATCGCCATGTTCAGGGCCTTGAGCACGAGTTCCGTCCGCAGATGCGCCTCCATCGCCCACCCCACCACCCGCCGGCTGAACGCGTCCACCACCGCCGCCAGGTACAGGGTCCCTTCCCCAGTCGGGATGTACGTGATGTCCGCCACCCACAGCCGATCCGGAGCCGGGGCGGTGAACTCCCGTTCCACCAGGTCCGGTGCGGCCTGCGCCTCCGGGTCGCGCTTCGTCGTCCCCCGGCGCCGCCGTCGGCTCACCCCCGCCAGCCCCGCCTCGCGCATCAGCCGCGCCACCCGCTTGCGGCCCACCCGGATCCCGTTCGCCCGAAGCTCGGCGTGGATCCGCGGCGCTCCGTACGTTCCGGGGACTCCGGGCGTGGATCGCCTCGACCCGTTCCTGTAACCGCACGTCCTCCCGCGCCCGCCGCGACGGGAACCGCCCTAGCCACGCGTAGTACCCGCTGCGGGAGACCTCCAGTACGCGGCACATCGTGGCCACCGGGTAGCGAGCCTGGTGTGCGCTCATGAACTCGTAGACTCGGGCGGTACCGAGCCGGTCTCCCGAGCGAACCAGGCCGCGGCTTTTGCCAAGATCTCCCGCTCCAGGCGGAGCTGTCGGTTCTCACGGCGCAGCCGGCGCACCTCCTCCCGCTCCCCCGTCGTCATCCCCGAAGGGTCGAGGCCCTCATCGCGGTCGGCCTCCCTGACCCAACCCCGGATCGTCTCGTACGAGGGCTCGAACTCGCGCGCCAACTCCCGCGCTGTCCGTCCTGCCCGCACCAACTCCACCATCTGCCGCCGAAACTCCGGCGGGTACGGCGGCCGTGTCCTCGGCATCGTCAACACCTCCCGTGCAAGCCTAACGGTGTCCACGAAACCGGGGCAACTCCACACTGAGCTTCCCCCAAGCGAGGTGGCCTATGCCTACAAGGGTCTGTGGCAGGTTGAGGAGGCGTTCCGGGTCCTAAAGACCCCGCTTGAGCTACGGCCGATCTACCACTGGACGGAAGCTCGGATCCGGGGGCACGTGATGGTCTGTTTCCTGGCGTTCGTGTTGCGGCAGCTTCTCCGCACGAGGCTCGCCAAGCTGGGCTGGCAGGGGTCGTTCACCGACCTCCTCTCCTCCCTGGGGCGGGTGCGGGTGAGCGTCTTGCGGGGCAAGGGCGGGCAGACGTTCCGAGTGCGGGACGAGATCCCGGCCCTGGCGATGCCGGCGTTCCACGCGGTCGGGATGAGAGCGCCTCGCCGCCTGGAGCGGCTCAACTGAACCCACCCTCGACCGACACCCCCCCGTAGTGCCACATCGATCCATCACAAGGTGGTTGTTGCCTTCTGCCTTACGTTCTTCTTGGTGACGGTGTCAAAGTCGGGTCTGACAAAGCGCTTGGTGGACCTCGCCTACGCGAGCACCCGACGGCGCCTGGTGCGAGTGCTCCTGGAGCTGGCGGAGGAGCAGGGGGTACGGGAGGGTGCCAGGATGCGGATTAACCTCCCGCTATCGCTTGGGGACCTAGCGGAGATGATTGGAGCGAGCCGGCAGGCGACGTGCGAGGAACTCCGGATGTTGCGTGCCGAGGGGTTGATCGAGGTTGCCTGGCCGCGGGTCTTCCTTGCGGACGTCGAGCACCTGCGCCAGCTCAGGTGATGAGTGTCCTCCTCTCGGAAGAATGCTTGTTCCAGAATGTCTTTCGCCCTCTGCGTTCGCCAAGGCGAACGCCAGCCGTTCATCGAGTTGATTGACTCACTCTACACCCAATATGCAAGATGGAGCTGCCACTGGGTTGGTGGTTGGAGGTGGTAGGAGGTGAAGATGGTGTCTGATCGGAAAGAAGCTCGCGTGGTGGTTCTGGAGGCAGGTTTCGGCCCCGGGTTCGGACCAGCCTGTTCGGTGTACTGTAGCGGATTCTGTATCAAAATCCACGAACCGAGATAGGGCGCTGGGCGGCGGAACCCCGGAGTGAGGGACAGGGTCGGTGAGACGTGACGGCGGAACCGCGCGGTCGGTGGAAGGCGTCGGGCTATGCCGTGATGGTACCTCTCGATCGGGCTCAAGGAGTTGTGTACCACACGGCAACCCGACACCTTCTTCTTGTCCGAGGAGAGCTGTGGGACAATCTACGGCGGCTCTCGCTCGGTGACAGGAGGAACGTCTTCAGAGCCGCCTCTCTTTCGGCCACGAAGGACGAATGGGAACTTCTCCGAACCCACCGTATCATCGTGTCCCCTGCTGAGGATGAACGGCTATTTGCACGATATATTGTCAACTCAATGAAGTTCAGCAGTTCGCAGATGGCCATATACATAAGCTTTACCAGTCGCTGCAACTTCGCGTGCAGTTACTGCTATCAGGACTTCCGGCAAGGAAGAGCTCCTTCCGATCTTACGCCAAAGCGATGGAAATCGCTGTTTGGTTTCATTGTAAAGCGCGTCGACGAAGTGGGCGTCAGGCGTCTGTCGGTAACCTTGTACGGTGGAGAACCGTTGCTCGCTCTCGATGCTGTGCTGCGGGCTTGCCACGATCTGAAGAGCCTGGAGAGCAGTGGTTGCCGCGTACACATTGCTCTTATAACCAATGGGTCGCTGCTTTCTCCAGCAGTCTGGAGAGATCTGGAACCTTACGTTGAATTCGTACAAGTGACGGTTGATGGGAACCGAGAGACCCATGATCGAAGTCGACCATTTGCAAATGGAAGTGGGTCCTACGATGTCATTCTGGAGAACACAACTACGCTCGTGAGGCAAACCCCAGGTCGACTTGCGATTCGGGTGAACGTCCAACCTAACACGCTATCGGGTGTTCAAGAGCTATTAGCAACACTAGACACAATGCGTATGCAGTCGGCCTTGGCTGCAGTTGGTTTTCATGCGGTGGAGCCTACACAGCAGCAGATCTGTACTGGGGTCTACAACGCACACGATGAGATCCAGATAGCTTCAGAGCTCGGTGAGCTGTTTGTCACAGCTGCATCCATGGGGTTCCCTGTCACGAAGAGCTATGAGGTTGGACCTTGCATGTACACAGCATCGAACAGCCTGGTTGTCGATGAGCGACTCCGCCTGTACCAGTGCCCAGCTCTGCTCTATTGGCGTCCCGTTGGCCGACTGAATCCGCAAGGGCGAGCCGAGCTAGGTTGGGAATGGTATGAAGGTGTTGGCTACGAGCCACGTTGCGCGTTGAGCCGCGAATACGGACCGATATGCCATGGAGGCTGTCGCGCGATGACTGGCAGCTGGAAGCACATTGAGTGCCAGAAGCGGTTCTTCGACGTTGCGTTGGAGAACCTGATCAAGGCTTATGTGATTGCACGGCATAAGATCGGATTGGTGGGCAAGATGGATAAGGGGATAACCACCAGCCTCGGTGGAGAGAAAAACGATGGGTAGATCGTCTCCGTGCCAGGTCGAAGGAGAGATTCGGGACTCCGACGTTGTTCGATTCATCCGAATGCGGGCAGCCAGGGAGTGGAAGACGCTTCTTGCCCTGGGCGTACTCAGTTTTGCGGGCATAGGTCTTGGGGCGCTCAGTCCGCTTCTGATTCGGCGGTTCGTGGACGGGCTTGGGGTGGGGTCCTTCCAACCACAGCTCGTTGTGGGGTTGCTGCTGGTGGTTGTCACGAGCAAGGCCCTCGAGACCTACCTGCGCTACTACTTTGAGGTGAGCTACAACCGTGTGGCAAAGAGCTTCATTGGGGAACTCTACGGCCATCTTCAGACCGTTCGCCTCACGGAGCTCAAGAAGCACACGACAGGGGAGTACCTGTCCAGGATCCTCGACCACACCCAGTACTTGGGACGGGGCATCGTGGTCCTGTACCCGATGCTGGTGGTTAACTTTCTGCAAGCGAGCGTAACCGCGACTGTGCTGTTCTTGCTCGAGTGGCGGCTCGCCGTGCTCACCGTTGGGGTTCTGCCCGTCTCTTTCTTCTGCGTCCGCTGGCTCAACGGGCGACAGCGGATGGCGTGGGACACCGAGCGGGAGGGATGGGAAAGGGCGGTGGAATCGCTGCGTGAGAAGATAGACGGGTTGAGGATCATCAAGGCGTTCAATCGAGGGCGGTTCTTCACGTTGGGTTTTCAGCAGGACGTGAGCCGGTGGTTCCACTCGGTCCGCCGAACGGCGGTGTACAGTCAGCTCACCGAGGCCGCGCTGTCACGGGCAACTGAGGTGCTGGCCATCCTTCTCCTCATCGTGGGAGCGGGTTTTGCCCTCCGAGGCTGGACGTCCGTGGGCAGCGTTATCGCTTTCTTTTGGTACGTGGGGAACCTGTACGGGCCGATCCAGGGGCTGGTGGCCTGGAACAACTCCAAGCAACAGATCATTCCGGTGGGGAAGCGGCTGTTGAGCCTTCTCGCCCTTCCGCCGGAGGAGGAAAGGCCAGGTCTTCCGTTCTCGGCCTCACCGACTGTTGCTTTTCGCAACATCAGCGCAGGGTACGACACAAAAGAGGTGCTCTTTGGTGTGACTTTGGATTGTGGGCCCGGGAAGATGACCGCCATCGTTGGCGAAAGCGGTTCGGGGAAGTCGACCCTCGTTTCCCTCCTTCTTGGGTTCAACCAGCCGACACAGGGGGGAATCCTGATCGACGGCCGGCCCATCCAGGAGTACGGGACGCGGGACCTGCGGGAGGGGATCGTGTTCTCCTCGGCCGAGGGGTTCCTGTTCAACATGACGGTGCGGGACAACATCGCCCTCGGTGGGGAATACACCGCGGACGAAATCGTGGAGGCCGCAAAGGTTGCGGGGATCCACGAGTTCATCATGTCGCTGCCCCAGGGGTACGATACCGTCGTTGGGGAGAAGGGGGCGAAGCTTTCCGATGGGGAGAGGCAAAGGATCGCTCTGGCCCGGGCGGTGATCCGAAAGCCCAAAATCCTCATCTTGGACGAGGCGACCTCCGGCGTGGACTCGAAGACCGAGGCGCAGATCTACGAAAGGCTTCGGGATCTTGGGGCGACGCTGGTCGTGGTGGCGCACCGTCTTTCCACGATCCACATGGCGGACCAGATGTATCTCTTGGAGAGGGGATCCGTTGTCTGTCAGGGTAGGCATGAAGAACTCCTTGCGCGCTGCCCGGCATACCGCGCTCTGTTCGAGAAGCAGCTGGTCCACGAGAGGAGGGCTGCTCCCGAGGCGAGCCCACCGACGGAGGGCTGAGCGGGGATACGCGGATCCCCCAGCCAAGCCCATGGATGCGATGCGGTGGGACCAACCTCCGGCCTGTGGCGGTGTACTCCGGGCAGGGGAAGCGACGACGGAGGGTGACCGGTCCAGGCGCAGAAACCGTCAGCTGGGCCCCCTGTCCGCCCCAGGGGGGCCGGCTCACCGTGAGCGCGGAGGACGGCAAGAGGTTGCTGCTGCGGTTCTGCGGCCCGGGAGAGCTTCTCGCGGGGTCGCTGCCGGTCGGTGAGGGGTGCCTTCCGGGGGGTCGGCGAGCGGCCGGGAGGGGTTGCTGGCCCCGACCCCGCCTGCTAGTGTGGGCTCAACGGGCCCGCCGGCAGTGTCGAGCGACGGAGGGACGTGACCGAGAGGAGGTGACGCCATGAGAACGAAGCGGCTGTGGCTGGTGGGGGCCCTCCTCGCGGGGGCCGTGGCACTGGGCGCTGCCCAGGAGGAGACGCTCCAGGTGGTCATCCACGCGTTCGGCCAGGGCCAGGCCGGAAACGGGGAGTGGGTGGAGCTACTCGTCGTGGGGACCGGGCCCGGGTCCACCGTTGACCTGCGGGGGTGGGTGTTCCGCGACCACCAGGGCTTGGATCGGGGTGGGGTGTACCTCACGTTCACCGACCACCCCGTGTGGGCCGAGGTGAGGGCGGGGACGCTGATCGTCTTCTACAACGCCGGAGACCGGCCCAACCTCCCGCCGCACTTCCCGGACGACGACCTCGCCCCGGACGACTTCCTCCTCGTCCTTCCCGCGGTCACGGGCGACCACTTCGTCCTCGCCCAGTGGGCGGGCCTGGGGAACACGGGTGACTCGCTCGTCCTCCTCGCCGCCGAGGGGCAGCTCGTGGATGGGCTCTCCTACGCCGATCGGTCGGGCCAACTCCCCCAGATCCCGAACGTGGGGCGGGGCCAGGCGGCCGGGTACGTGGGGACGAGCGTCGTGGGGGTCAACGATCCGGCGCTGTGGGTTGTGGGGCGAGACGCGCCAGGCGGTTCGAACCCTGGGGAGCCGAACTCCGAGGAGAACCGGGCCTGGATCGAACGGCTTCGCTCCGCAGCGCAGGAGTAGGGTCGCGGTCCCTCCGTGCTCGACCCCGGCCGGGCCCTGTTTTGCGGGGGGAGCAAGGGGAGGCTATAGTCGAAGCGGTCGATGGACGACTCGCTCGATGTCGTGATCCTGGCGGCGGGCAAGGGGACGCGTATGCGCTCCCGCCGCCCCAAGGTCCTCCATTCCCTGTGCGGCGCTCCCCTCCTCGAGCACGTGCTGCGCACGGCGTTCTCCCTTTCCCCGCGGCGGGTGGTGGTCGTGGTGGGCCACGGGGCCGACGCGGTGCGGTCCGCGTTTGCGGGGCGTGGGATCGCGTTCGTAGACCAAGGGGAGCCCCGCGGCACGGGCCACGCCGTCCTCGCCGCGCGGGAAGCGGTGGCCTCAGGGGCGTTCCTCGTCCTTCCTGGGGACGTCCCCCTCGTCCCCGCGGCGGCCCTGCGCGCGCTCGTTCGGTTCCATCGAGAGCAACAAGCCACGATCTCCCTCCTCACGATGGAGCCCCCCGATCCTGGCTCTTACGGCCGCGTGGTGCGGGGTGAGGATGGAAGGCCGCTGCGGATCGTGGAGGCGGGGGATGCCTCACCGGAAGAACTGGCGATCCGTGAGGTCAACTCCGGGATCTGGTGCTTGGAGAACTCCTCTGAGCTGTGGGAGGCGCTCGCGGGGCTCACCGCCGCCAACGCGAAGGGCGAGTTCTACCTCACCGACCTCGTGGCCCGCTTCTCCGGCCTCGGGAAGGCCGGTGCCCTCCTCTGGCCGGATCCGGAGGACCTGCGAGGGGTCAACGATCGACGGGACCTCGCCCAGGTCGAGCAGCTCCTCCGCGCGCGGATCCTCGACGCGTGGATGCGGGACGGGGTCGCGGTGGTGGACCCGCGGGCAGTCTACCCCGCGCTCGACGCCACCGTAGGGGAGGACACGATCCTCCTCCCAGGGACCCACCTCCTCGGGCAGACCGCGGTCGGGGCGGGATGCACGATCGGCCCTGGGGCCTACCTCCTCGATGCGCGGATCGGGGATGGGGCGAGGGTGTGGTACGCGGTGATCGAACAGGCGGAGGTCGGGCCGGAGGCGACGATCGGCCCCTACGCCCACCTCCGGCCTGGGTCGCGCATCGGGAGGGGAGCGAAGGTGGGAAACTTCGTCGAGGTCAAGGCGTCCACCCTTGGAGAGGGGGTCAAGGCTGGCCACCTCGCGTACATCGGCGATGCGGAGATCGGGGCCGGGGCGAACATCGGGGCCGGCGCCATCACCTGCAACTTCCAGCCCGGCAAGCCGGGGAAGTTCCGCACCACGATCGGGGAGGGCGCGTTCGTCGGCAGCAACGCGTCCTTGATCGCGCCCGTCCGGATCGGGGACGGGGCGGTGGTGGGTGCGGGATCGGTGATCACACACGATGTCCCCCCGTACGCGCTGGCCCTGGAACGGGCTCCCGAGGTCGTGAAGGAGGGTTGGGCGCGGCGCGGGGGCAAGGGGGACGGGGAGCATGGCTAGAGAGCACGAGCTGGGTGACCTGCGGATCCTGTCGGGGAGCGCGAACTTGCCGTTGGCGCAGCGGATCGGGGAGCTCCTTGGGGTCGAGCTGTGCGAGGCCGATGCGCCGTGCGGGGGCGTGGCCTCCTACGCCCCGGGCCGGTTCCCGGACGGAGAGGTGCGCGTGCAGATCCAGCAGACGGTGCGCGGGAAGCACGTGTTCGTCATTCAGCCAACCTCTCCGCCGGTGAACGATCACCTGATGGAACTCCTCATCATGGTGGATGGCCTGCGGCGGGCGGCGTGTCGGGAGATCTGTGCCGTGATCCCCTACCTCGGCTACGCCCGCCAGGACCGGAAGATGACGGGGCGGGTCCCGATCTCGGCGCGGCTGGTGGCCAACCTCCTCGAGGTAGCGGGGGTGGACCGGGTGCTGACGATGGACCTCCACGCCGGGCAGATCCAGGGCTTCTTCCAAGTCCCCCTCGACCACCTGCGGTCGGACCGGCTGCTCGCCAAGTACATCTACGACCAGCACCCGGATTGGTTGGAGAACCTCACCGTGGCCTCTCCGGACCTCGGGGGGGTGTGGCGGGCGCGGCGGATGGCGAAGCGCCTGGGTGAGTTTGTCCACGGCAACGGGGAGCTGCCGCTGGCGCTCGTCGTGATGCAGCGCGACGAGGAGGGGAAGGAGGTGGTGGTGAAGGAAGTGATCGGAACGGTGTCGGGCCGCGATGTCCTCCTCGTGGACGACATCCTGGCGAGCGGCCGGACCCTCGTCACCGCGGCGGAAGAGGTGGTGAGGGAGGGGGCGCGCAGGGTCTTCGCCGCCTGCACCCACGGTGTGTTCACACCGGGCGCGCTGGAGATCCTCGCTACCCCACGGTTGCAGCGGGTGCTGGTGACCGATACCATTGCCCACCGCGACGAGGTCCGGACGGCCCCCCAGATCGAGATCGTCTCGGTGGCCGAGTTCTTCGCGGACGCGATTCGCCGCATCTATCGCCACGAGTCGATGACCGACCTCTTGGCGTACTTGTCGTTGTAGGCGGAGGAGGATCTGGATGATGGTGAATGCAGTGCGGCGGCCCCCCGGGAAGGCAGGGGCTCTTCGCCGTCAAGGGCACGTTCCAGCCGTCCTGTACGGCGCCCACGTGGCGTCGGTGCACGTCGCAATCCCGGAGAAGGAGCTCCTGAACCTCCTTGCCCATGTGACGCGCTCGACCCCAGTCGAAGTGAAAGTAGATGGGAAGGAGACCTACCACGTCTTCCTCAAGGAGATCCAGGTCCATCCGATCACGGAGCGGTTCCTCCACCTCGACCTCTACGTCGCTGATCCGGAGAGGCCCCTGCAGATGGATGTTCCGGTCCGCTTCCTGGGCACGGCCCGCGGGATCAAGGACGGGGGCATCCTGGAAGCGGTGCACGGCTACATCTCGGTCCGCGCTCTCCCTGCGAAGATGCCGCCTCGGATCGAGATCGACGTGTCGGACCTCGGGGTCGGCGACTCGATCCTCGTCAAGGACCTCCCGTGGGGCGAGGACGTCGAGCCCCAGCTTCCCCCGGAGGACGCGGTTGTGACCGTGACCGCGCGGCGGGCGCTCGAGGTCGAGGCGCCGGTGGCCGCGGAGGCGGCCGAGGCCGTCCCGGCCGAGGGCGAAGAGGCGAAGCCGGCGGGAGGAGAGCAAGCCGCGGCTTGAGGGCCGTCGTCGGGCTGGGGAACGTCGGACCGGAGTACGCGGCCAGCCGGCACAACGCGGGGTTCTGGGTCGTCGAGCGGCTCATCCCGCGCGGCCGATGGCGGCGTGAGGTCCATCCCTGGGGTGAGCTCCACCGTTCCCCTCAGGGGGTGCTTCTCCGGCCGGCCACCTACATGAACCGGTCCGGCGAGGCCGTGCGCGAACTCCTCGGTAGGTTCCCCCTCTCTCCCCACGAGATCCTCGTCGCCTACGATGAGGCGGACCTCCCGGTGGGTAGCCTCCGGCTGCGGCAGCGCGGAGGGGCAGGCACGCACCGCGGGATGGCGTCCGTCCTCGCCGCGCTGGGGACGGACGATGTGCCCCGCCTCCGGATCGGGATCGGCCGGCCGGCGCAAGGCGGGGACTGGACGGAGCACGTCCTCTCCCCTCCTCCCCCCGCCGAGGTGGAGGCCCTGTCCCGTGCGGTGGATCTCGCCGGGGAACTGGCGTGGACTTTTCTCACCTCCGGGCTGGCCGCGGCCCTGGACCGGTTCTCCCGTGAGGGGGGAAGACCGGACCGTATAATCTGAGCGGAGGTCGTCGATGTACGAGAAGTTCTCGAAGGATTCCATGAAGCTCCTCGCCGCGTCCCAGGAGGAAGCGGGGGACTGGCGCCACCGCTACGTGGGGACGGAGCACCTCCTGCTCGCCGCGGCGCGCATGGAGGGGTCACGGGTGGCGCGGTTCCTCGACGCCAAGGGGCTCACCTACGAGCGAATCGCGCGGTTCGTCGAGCGCCAGAAGGGCCGGGGGAAGGTCCACGTCCCCGCCGACGAGCTTGAGCCAACCCAGCGCCTGCGGCGGGTGATGAAGCTCGCCTACGAGGAGGCGCGGCGGGAGGGGGTCGAGGCGATCGAGCCCGAGCATCTCGTGTTGGGGATCCTCCGCGAAGGGGAGTGCACGGCGGCGGAGATCCTTCGCTCGCAAGGGATCGACCTGCGCTCGGCGCGCGAGCACTTCGCCCCTGGCCGGCGGGGGGGGGTGCGGGTGCGGGCGAGCCACGCCCGCCTCCCCGGGGAGCTCGGGGAGTTCGGCCGCAACCTGGTCGAGGAGGCGGCGAGCGGCGCCCTCGACCCGGTCATCGGTCGCGACCGTGAGCTGGAGAGGGTGGTGGAGATCCTCTGCCGCCGCAAGAAGAACAACCCGGCCCTCATCGGGGAATCCGGCGTCGGCAAGACGGCGATCGTGGAGGGGCTCGCCCAGAAGATCGCCGCCGGCGATGTGCCGTCGGCGCTAGCCCAGAAGGAGATCGTCGAGCTGGACATGGCGGGCATCGTCGCCGGCACGAAGTACCGCGGCGAGTTCGAGCAGCGCCTGAAGACGATCCTCAACCAGGTCATGAGCGCGGAGAACATCATCCTGTTCATCGACGAGCTCCAGACGGTCGTCGGGGCGGGCGGGGCGGAGGGGGCGATCGATGCCTCGGCCATCTTGAAGCCGCCACTCGCCTCTGGGGCCCTCCAGTGCATCGGCACCGCGACCCCCGATGACTACCGGAAATCGATCGAAAAGGACCCCGCCCTCAAGCGGCGGTTCAAGACCGTGTACGTGGACGAGCCGTCCGTGGAGGACACGGTGAAGATCCTCCATGGACTGCGGCACCGCTACGAGGAGCACCACGGGGTGCAGATCACGGACGAGGCCCTCTGGCAGGCGGCGCGGCTCGCCGATCGCTACATCACGGATCAGTTCCTCCCCGACAAGGCGATCGACCTCGTCGACGAGACGGCGGCCAAGGTCCGGCTGGCGGCGACCGAGCTCCCACCGGAAGCGCGGGAGCTCCTCGACGAGATCACCCAGCTCGAGGACGAGGAGGAGGCAGCGGTGGCGGACCAGAACTACGAGCTCGCCGCCCGGCTCCGCGACCGCAGGGCGGCGAAAGTCGAGGAGCTGAAGCGGTTCGAGGAGGTGGGGCGCGAGCCGCTGGTCCCCGTGGTGGGGGGGGAAGAGGTCGCGGCGACCGTGTCCGCATGGACGGGGATCCCGATCCGCCACCTCCAAGAGGAGGACACGGCGCGGCTCGTGCACATGGAAGAGAAGATCCACGAGCGGTACGTGGGCCAGGACGAGGCGGTGAAGAGCGTGGCCCGTGCGATCCGCCGCGCCTACGCCGGAGTGAAGGACCCCCGCCGCCCGATCGGGTCGTTCCTGTTCCTCGGGCCCACCGGGGTGGGGAAGACGGAGCTCGCCCGGATCCTGGCCGGGTTCCTGTTCGGGGACGAGGATGCCTTGATCCGCATCGACATGTCGGAGTACGTGGAGCGGTTCGCGGTGTCCCGGCTGGTGGGTGCGCCGCCCGGTTACGTGGGGTACGAAGAGGCGGGCCAGCTCACCGAGGCGGTGCGCCGCCGTCCCTACTCTGTCGTCCTGTTCGACGAGATCGAGAAGGCCCACCGCGACGTGTTCAACATCCTCCTCCAGGTGATGGATCACGGGATCCTCACCGATTCCCAGGGCCGCAAGGTCGACTTCCGGAACACGGTTCTCATCATGACCTCGAACGTGGGGAGCAAGCTGATCGTGGATCGGACGGGGATCGGGTTCAGCACGGCGGACGTCGAGTCGGAGCAGGCGTACCGGGACATGAAGGGTCGGGTGATGGGGGAGGTCCGCAAGGAGTTCTCCCCGGAGTTCTTGAACAGGCTTGATGATGTGATCGTGTTCCATTCCCTCACCCGGGAGCAGGTGAAGGAGATCGCCGACCTGTTCATCCGCCGGCTGAGCAGCCGCCTCCGCGATGAGCACGGGATCGAGCTCGTCCTGGAGCCCTCGGCGTGGGAGGTCATCACCGAGCGGGGGTACGACGAGAAGTACGGGGCGCGGCCGATGGGGCGGGCCATCGAGCGCCTCTTGGAGGACCCGATCGCGGAGCGGATCCTGACCCAGGAGTTCCCCGCGGGATGCCGGGTGGTGGCCGCGGCCCAGGACGGCGAGATCGTGGTGCGGAAGGGATAGGTGCCCTACCGCTGCCGGGAGTGTGGCTACCGGTCTCCGAAGTGGCTGGGCCACTGTCCCCAGTGCGGGCGGTGGGAGTCGTTCGAGGAGGTGGGCGAGGGGGTGGGCGAGGGGCCGTCCGCGGGGGGAGTCCCTCCCCAGGCCCTCGCCGCGGTGTCCAGTGCGACGGGGGAGCGGCTGACCACGGGGATGCCGGAGGTGGATCGCGTTCTAGGGGGGCTGATCCCTGGGGCGGTGGTCCTGTTCGGCGGCGAGCCGGGGGTGGGGAAGTCCACCCTCCTCCTCCAGCTCGCCGCCCGCCTGACCACCTACGGGAAGGTCCTCTACGTCTCCGGCGAGGAAGCCCCGGCCCAGGTCAAGCTGCGGGCGGAGCGGCTGGGGATCGGAGGGGATTCTCTCTATCTTCAGTCGGAGCAGGAGCTCCGGGCGATCGTGCGGGCGGTGGAGGAGCTCGATCCGGCCGTACTCGTCGTGGACTCCCTCCAGACCGTGCGTGCCCGCCCCGACGGGGGCGAGATCGGAAGCCTCGTCCAGGTGAGGGAGGCCGCCGCGCACCTGGCACGCTTGGCCAAGGGGCTGGGCATGGTCACGTTCCTCGTTTCCCACATCACGAAGGGCGGTGAGTTCGCCGGTCCGAAGACGGTCGAGCACCTCGTGGATGTGGCGGTGCAGCTCGAGGGGGGACGGGAGGGGGAGCTCCGCCTCCTGCGCTGCGCGAAGAACCGGTTCGGATCCACTGCCGAGGTCGCCGTGCTCCAGATGGGCCCAGCTGGCCTCACCGAGGTAGCCAACCCCTCGTTGTTCTTCGTGTCCCAGGATCGGGTTCCCAAGCCGGGGGCGGCGATCGTCCCCGTGCTCGAGGGGTCGCGGACCCTCCTCGTGGAGGTCCAGGCCCTCATCGCCCCGGGAAGCGGGTTCGGCCCACCCCAAAGGCGGGCAGCGGGGCTTGACCTCAACAGGACCTCCGTGCTCCTGGCCGTGATCGAGAAGTACCTCGGCGTGCACGTGCGGGCGATGGACGTCTACCTCGCCGTGGCCGGCGGGCTCGAAGTGCGGGAGCCGGCGGCGGACCTCGGGGTCTGTGCCGCGATCCTGGGGAGCTTGCGGAACCGGCCCATCCCCGCCGACACCGTGGTGGTGGGCGAGGTCGGCCTGGCGGGGGATCTCCGTCCCGTGCGGAAGGGACCAGAACGCCTCCAGGAGGTGGCCAAGCTCGGGTTCGCACGGGCGGTGGTGCCGAGCGGGCCCATCCCCAAACGCTTACGGTTGGAGGTGACGCCCTGCTCGACCCTGCGGGAGGCGATGGAGGTGCTACAGCTGACCTGACATGGGAGTGAAGAAGGATCCGCGGCTGGAGTTCCTGCGGCGTACTGCGCCCGGCACCCCATTGCGGGAAGCGATCGACCGCATCGTGCTCCTCGGGCGGGGCGGACTCATCCTCGTCGCGGATCGATCCGCGGCGAGCCCGATCATCGCCGCTGGGTTCGAGCTCAACGCCCCGTTCACCCCCCAGGCGATCGTCGAGCTGTCGAAGATGGACCGCGCGGTGGTGGTGGATGAGGATCTGAAGACGATCCTCTATGCCAACGCCCACCTCGTGCCGAGCCCATCGATCCCCTCCCAGGAGACGGGCACCCGCCACCGGGTAGCGGAGCAGGTGGCGCAGCAGCTGGGGAAGCTGGTGATCGCCGTCTCCGAGGATAGCCATCAGGTGACCCTGTTCCACGGCGACTGGCGGTACGAGCTTCAGGAGATCCAAACCCTCCTCGCTCGCGTCTCTCAGGGGCTGCAGATCCTGGATCGGTACCGCCGGGAGCTGCGGGAGCTGTTGACCGAGCTCGCGCCCCTGGAGTTCGAGCGCCGGGTGTTCCCATCCCAAGTGGCAGCGGTGCTCCAGCGCGCCCTGTACATGATGGAACTGGAGCGGGATGTGGAGAGGACGCTCGTCGAGTTGGGCGTCCATCGGGAGCTCCCCGAGCGGCACCTCACCGCCCTCATGCGCGGGGTGCGCGAGGAGATAGAGCTTCTCGTGCGGGACTTCAAGGCCGACTCCCGCCCGGCGGAGGAGATCCTGGACGAGCTCCTGTCGCTCCCTCCAGAGGATGTGCTGAGGCCAGACGCCGTCCTGCGCCCCCTGGGGATCACCGCCGACCAGGACCTCGAGGAGCCGATCCCATCGCGGGGGTACCGGTTGCTGTCCAAGGTCCCGCGCCTCCCCATCTCCGTGATCGAGCGGCTGATCGAGGAGATCGGGACCGTGGACAAGGTGTACCGCGCCTCGCGGCGACAGCTCGATCGGGTGAAGGGGATCGCCGAGGCCCGAGCGCGGGCGATCGAATACGGCCTGGGGCGGTTCAAGAACGGGTACACAGCGACGATGGACGGGTTCTGACACTTCGGTGACCGAGTGGTCAGTTGTCGGCGTGCGGCACCAGGGGAAGGAGAAGGGGGCGCGGATGGAGGAGATGGAGCGGATTGCGCGAGCGGCGAAGGAGCTGGCCAAGCTGGGGGCGCCCCAGGTGGCGGTGGTCCTCGGGTCGGGCCTGTCGGGGGTGTTCCCGGTTGAGGGGGAGAGGACGCTGCCGTTCTCGGCCATCCCGGGGTTCCCCGCCCCGTCCGTGGCGGGGCATGCCGGCGAGATCGCGGTGGGGACCGTCTCCGGCAGAACGGTGCTCGTCCAGCGGGGGCGGCTTCACTTCTACGAGGGGCATTCCCTGGCCGATGTCGTCCTCCCCGTGCGCGCCTACGCCCGGTTGGGGGTGAAGGTCCTCGTCCTCACCAACGCCTCGGGAGGGATCGCCTACGGCCTGGAGGCAGGGGACCTCGTGCTCCTCACCGACCACATCAACTTCCTCGGGCAGAACCCGTTGCAGGGACCCAACCTTGGTCCGCTCGGCCCACGGTTTCCTGACATGTCGGAGGTCTACGATCGGGCCCTGCGCCAGGTTGCCCACCGCGTGGCCGGGGAGGTGGGGATCACCCTCAAGGAGGGGGTGTACCTAGCGACCCTCGGCCCGTCCTACGAGACCCCGGCCGAGATCCGGGCGTTTCGCGCGCTGGGGGCGGACCTGGTGGGGATGTCGACCGTGCCCGAGGCGATCGCCGCCCGCCATGCGGGCCTGAAGGTCCTCGGGATCTCCTGCGTCACGAACCTCGCCGCCGGCGTATCGCCGCTGCCCCTGTCCCACGAGGAGGTCATCGAGACCTCGCAGCGCCGGGCCGCGGACCTGGGCCGCCTCCTCACCGCCCTCGTGCCCCGTCTCTGAGCGGGCGGGGAACCGCCGGGTTACCTGAGCGGAGGGTGAACACCGTTCTCGTGACCTGCCCGTCGTTGGCGATGGGGGTCGATGAGCTCCATCCGTCGCTGGACCGCGCTAGGATCGCGGCCTAGGCTCGCCCCGCGTCGGTCGCCGGGCGTTCTCCTCCGTTGCCGATCGTCCTGCCACGGGCGGGATGGAGAAGCACACGGTGATCCCCCGTCGGCGGTACCGAGGCCGGACGCAGGGGCAACACCACTTGCCCCCGCGGGAGCCGTGTCCACCGGCGCGAGCGCTTTCCTGTACTTTGGGGGAGGCGGTGGGCCGAACGTGGGCCTCGCGGGGCGCCCCTGCACACCACCCCACGGCTTTCCCATCCGCCCGGTGGAGGGGCTCCTTGGTGCCCGCCCTCGCTCCCCAACCAGGCCCACAAGATCGGGTCACCGTTCCGGGAGGAGCGGGTGAAATCCCATTCCTCGAGACACTCTACCCTGCGCCTCCTTCCCCCAGTATAATCGCGGAGCACATAGTTAACGCCCCATGATCGTAGACGGGCGAACAGGAGGTGAGAGAAGACCACACAGCGCGGTTCCAACACCCCAACCACTGACAGGAGGAGCGCATGAGCCGATTCGCAGTACTTTTGCTATCCCTGTTGACGGTTGTAGGATTGGGAGGGTGGGCACAGGATTGGACGTTCACGGTTCTCCACACGAACGACACCCATTCGCAGCTTGAGAACATGGCCCGCCAGGCGACGCTCGTCGAGGAGATCCGCCTCCAGGTTCCCGACGTCCTCCTCCTCCACGCCGGGGATGCGGTGATGGGGACGCTGTACTACACGGTGCACAAAGGGGCAGCGGAGGCGTGGGTCCTGGAGAGGATGGGGTTCACGGCGATGACGCTCGGGAATCACGAGTTCAACGAGGGGCCGGCCGGCCTCGCCGAGTTCGCGGAGGCGGTCAGTTTCCCCCTCCTCTGTGCCAACTTCGACTTCACCGAGGAGCCGCTCCTTGCGGGGAAGATCCTCCCCTACGTGATCGTCGAGGTAGGTGGGGGGAGGGTGGGGATTATCGGTCTGACCACGGCGAGCACCGCCTGGAGCTCGAACCCTGGTCCCAACATCGTGATCGGGGATCCAATCACTGCGGCGCGACAGGCGGTGGATGAGCTATCTGCCCTCGGCGTCAACGCGATCATCGCCCTGACCCATCTCGGCTGGGAGGAGGACCTTGAGCTCGCCCGCTCCGTGACGGGGATCGACATCGTCATCGGCGGGCACTCCCATACGTTGCCGGAGGAGTATCCGACCGTGGTCGAACGGAAGCTCATCAACATCAACACCGCGTCCTCCGAGGAGCTGCAGACCTTGTATCGCATTGGTCCGGCCTTGGCGCAGAGGATCATCGATTACCGAACGGAGCACGGCCCATTCCAGGCGATCGAGGGGATCATGAACGTGAGCGGGATCGGCCCCGCCATCTTCGCCGGGATCCGGGATCAGATCTCCGTTACGGACGCGGCTCCGCCGGTACTGGTCGTCCAGGCAGGGGAGAAGGCGCTCCACCTCGGGCGGCTTGCGGTCACGTTCGACCAGGCCGGTGGGCTCGTCGGATGGGAAGGGGAGCTCATCCCGACCGAGGGTTTGCCGTCCCAGGAGGCGATCGCGGACCAGCTCGCCGTGTTCCGGGGCCCCATCGATGCCTTGAAGGCGGAGGCGATCGGGCATACGGAGGTTGACCTCGATGGGGAGCGTGGCCACGTGCGGACGCGGGAGACGAACCTCGGCAACCTCATCGCGGACGCGATGCTATGGAAGGCCCGGTCCGCTGGGGCTCAGATCGCCATTCAGAACGGAGGCGGGATCCGCGCTTCCATCCCCGCAGGGCCGATCACCCTCGGCCAGGCGATGGAGGTTCTCCCGTTCGGGAACTACCTCGTCGTGCTCTCCCTCACCGGAGAGCAGATCCTCGCCGCCCTCGAGAACGGCGTCTCCCAGGTCGAGAACGTGGCGGGGCGGTTCCCCCACGTGGCTGGGCTTCGATTCACTTGGAATCCGAGCAAGCCCGCTGGGCAGCGGATCGTGACGGCGGAGATCTGGACCGAGATAGGGTTCCAGCCCCTCCAGGCGCGGGAGAGGTACACCGTGGTCACGAACGACTTCCTCGCTCGCGGCGGGGATGGGTACGAGGTGTTCCGCGCGGCGGAGGGGGCGGTGGTCCTCGGGTTCGTGGACTACGAGGTCCTAGCCGAGTACATCCGGGCCCATGACCCGGTCCGGCCCGTGGTCGAGGGGCGCATCACGGAGGAGTAGAGCCAGGTTCTTGCTGGGACTCGTCTCAGCGGGGGCAGGGTACGCCCTGCCCTCTACTCTTCCCGTTCGATCTTCTCTCGGGGAGCACCGCAGTGCGGACAGACCTTGGGACGTGAGCCGCCCCGGATCTCCTCCCCGCACGCCGTGCAAAGCCACGTTGGCATTCCACCCACGCTCCCTGGGCGCGGATTATACCGTGCGGGGATGAAGTAGAATCTATCTCTACCAGGGGGCGTGATGACGACAGAGGACATCCTGCGGCTGGCGCTCGACATGGCGGGACTGACGGAGGTCCCAGCGGATACAGCGATCTATTGTCCAGGCCAGGGGATCCGACGGGTCGTGGCGGGAATCGATCTCGAGGGGGCGGAGCTCATCGTGGCGAAGGATAGGGGGTTCGACCTCGCGTTGACGCATCATCCGGCAGGGGGGGCGGCGGTCCTCCACATGGACCAAGTGTTCGCCCGTCATGTCGCGCTCATGGTGCGGGCGGGGGTGCCGGAGGAGGAGGCGCGGCGGGCGGTCGCGGACAAGTCGTTCGAGGACCGCATCACCGGGCAGATCCGCAACTACGAGCGGCTGCCCGCCCTCGCCCGTCTCCTCGGGATTGCCTACATGAACATCCACACCCCATTGGACGAGATCGGCCGCCAGCGGATGGCGGAGGCAGCGGGGGAGCTGTCCGCCGACGCCAAAGTGGCCGATCTCATCGCGCACTTCCGTGACCGGTTCGGGGAGTTCCGGCACGCCCGCACCGACATCCAGTGCCCGGTCGGGGACCCCGACAACCGGCTCGGGCGGGTCGCCGTGGCCCATGGGGCGGGAACGAACGGGGGGTACCCCGTGGCCAAGGCGTACTTCGACCACGGGGTGGACACGGTGGTCTACATCCATGTGAGTCCCGTTGCCGTGCGGAAGCTCACCGAGGAGTACAAGGGAACCGGGAAGAACCTCCTCGTCACGGGCCACATCGCGAGCGACTCCCTGGGGATCAACCCGTTCCTCGCCGCGTTGCGGGAGAAGGACCTCGAGATCGTCCCCCTCGGCCTCGTCCCCGCCGAGCTCCCAGGTCCGTAGGCCGGCCGTCGCGGCCGCCCCGCCGGGTCCGTGCCACGGAAATGGGGCCGCCCTCAGGCGGCCCCGCCGTCGTCCGCCGACCCCACTACAGGCCGAGGGCCTCGAAGATGAGCGACCAGTCCAGCGCTCCCATGAACTTCTCCACGGTGTCGAGCCCGAACGAGCTGACGAGCGTGGTGAGGAGGTTCTCGACTCCCTCCGCCGGCGCGATCATGAGCATGCCGCTCAGGATCTCCGGGCTCAGTCCGAGTTGTCCAAGGGAGGACGCCAGCGTGGCGTTGACGGTGAAGAACTCGGTCAGCAGCGCCGTAAATGCCATTGGATCGGCATCCCGAAGCATCACGAGTCCGCCGGAGATCACCTTGATGAGCGCAGACACGGTGGCGAAGTAGGGCATTCCCGCTGGCCGGTCCCCACTCATCCACATCACGAGGACAGGCTCGGTGCCCATGGGCTCCCAGCGGAGCTCGACGAATCCCCCCGGGGCGACCCTGCCCACGAACACGAACTCAGTTCCCTCGCTCACCCCAGTGACGTTCTGCAGCCCCCCGAACACCTCGATCTTCCCGGTCAGCGTCACCGGTTGGTCGAACGCAATGCGGAACCCAGTGACGGTCTGTCCTGTGGTGTTCGCGAACCAGTGGATCGTACGCGTTCCCACCGTGAACACCCGCATCTCCACACCCTGGGCGACCGCCAGACCGGTTACCGCCAGCAACAGGCCGAGGAAGAGCACGCACTTCTTGGTGAACATACAGATCACCCCCCTGAAGATGAAAGGGCATTCTAGGCGGTGGGCGGTGGGACAACAAGCGCCCCGCGTGGCGCACGGCCAGGGTCGTCGCGAGCAACCAGAACCGGTACGATGTGGTGTGACAAGGCGAACCCTGGACAGAACACGACGTCGGCTGTGGATGGGTGGCATCGTGTTCGCGTTGGCTGGGGTGGCACTTGGCCTGGCGGGCTGCGATGAGGGAGCGTTCCGTGCCGAGGCGACCGCTGCGGACCGCCACGAGTTCACCGCGGCCAGGCCTGTGCAGCAGCTGATCGTGGAGTCATCCAACGGGTGCATCGTTGTTCGCGGTGAACTGGGCCTCCAGACCGCGTCCGCGACCGTGACCCGACGCAGCCGCGGGCGGACCCTGGCCGACGCCGAACGGCGGCTCGGGCAGCTTGTGTACACCGCGACAGCGAATGGGCCCGTGATCACGCTTCGGTACCAGCAGGCAGACCAACCGGGCGACGTCGGGAGGTACGGCGGTGTTGACTTCGAGGTGACGGTTCCCGCAGCAGCAGAGGTCGAGGTGCGGACCTCGAACGGGTCAATTGGGGTGACCTCCGTCATCGGGCCCGCTCGTCTGGTCACGTCAAACGGGGCGATTGACCTTCAAGGGGGCGCGGGAACGGCGTACCTTGCGACCAGCAACGGCCGGGTATCGGTGGCAGACCGCGTGGGAGATCTCACGGTTCGCACTTCGAACGGCGAGATCCGCCTCGAGGGGGTGCGAGGTGGGGTCGACGGCGAGACGAGCAACGGGTGGGTCCACTACGCCGGACACCCGGAAGGGATC
>JACIWJ010000029.1 GCA_014361015.1 Candidatus Bipolaricaulota bacterium
CCAGTTCCTCCGCTCGGCGGAGTGCATGGAGCCGAAAACCGTGTACCTTGTCCTCGAGGGTCATCGGGCTACCTCCCAGGTTTCTTGTCGGATCCCTGGTGAGCTTGCCACGGTGACCCTCGCTCCTGCTACCCCCTCGTACCTCCACCTGTCAACACTACTGTGAAACCGAACACTCTCTAGGCATGTGGATAGCTGCGTCCTCTCCAACGTGCAACGAGTTCAGCAGCTACGGAAACGGAAAGGAGATGCCGTGAGCAGGAGGCGGGTGGGTGTTCTGACGTTCTCCGACGGGCGAGGATCCGTCCACCAAGAGGTCGAGCCGGTGAACCGGGAGTTCCAGGAACGCCTAGCGGAAGCCCTACGGACCACGGGTGAGGTGGAGCCGGTGGTGGGTCGGGAGATCATCTGGACCACGGAGCTTGCCCAAAACGAGGGAAAACGCCTCGCGGACCTCGGTTGTGAACTCACCGTCTTCAACTTCGCCGTGTGGAGTTTTCCTCACCTGGCGGTGGTGGCCTCGCGGTTTGCCCCCGGGCCGTTCCTCCTGTTTTCGAACATCAACCCCCAGTACCCGGGGATGGTGGGGATGCTCGCCGCCGCAGGAGCTCTGGACCAAGTTGGCACCTTTCACGGGCGTCTATCCGGGGATATCCGCGACCCCAAGGTCCTGCGCAAGGTCCTCGCGTTCATCCGTGCTGGATCCGCGCTCTCTCACCTCAAGGGGGAGACGTTCGGCCTGTTCGGCGGCCGTCCGATGGGGATGTACACCGCGGTCGCCAACCCCGACCAGTGGATGAAGCTCTTCGGGGTCGACATCGAGCACGTCGACCAGTGGGAGATCGTCCGCCGGGCCCAAGAAGCTCCCGATAAGGAGGTCGAGCACGCGTTCCGGTGGCTCACGGGTAAGGTTGGCAAGATCCACTACGACGGGAAACAACTCACCCCGGAGAAACTGAGGCTTCAAATCCGAAGCTATATTGCCGTTCGGGAGATGGCCCGGGAACAGAACCTCGCCTTCCTCGGGATCAAGAGCCAGCCTGAACTCACCGACCACTTCGTGACCATGGACCTCGCGGAGGCGTTCCTGAACGACCCCTATGATTGGAACGGGCCCAAGGAGCCCACCGTCGCTGCCACTGAGGCGGACATGGACGGGGCTCTCACCATGGAGATCCTGAAGCACATCACGGGCGAGCCGGTCTTGTTCGCCGACCTCCGCCACTACGACGAGGAGCTCGGCGCGCTTGATCTCTGCAACTCGGGAACGCACCCCACGTACTTCGCGGGCCACTCATCCAGTGCGGATGTGAACCTACCCAAGGTGGAGTTCTACCCCCAGGGGTTCTACTTCCCGGCGGGGGGAGCCTCGGTCCGCCACATCGCCGCCCCGGGGGAGGTGACCCTGGCCCGCCTCGCGCGCCGCAATGGTCAATACTGGCTAGCGATCCTGCCCGGGGAGTTCATCGAGCTGCCCCAGGAAGAGGCCGAGCGCAAGGCGGCAGCGACCCAGCGCGAGTGGCCCCATGCCTTCGCGAGGATCAGGGTGGGTCCGGACGAACTGCTTGCGGAATACGACTCGAACCACGTCCACGGGGCCTACGGGGACTGGACGGACGAACTGGTGTGGGTGGCGAAGATGCTGGGCATCCCCTACCGGGTGTTCTCCCAACCCGGTGCTGCGCCAAGCTCAGCGAAGAGCGGGCGCAAGACCGCATAGAGCTGCTGGAACAGAGCGTACTGGTGGTCGTACGCCGCGTGGCGGTCGGGGTGTGGGAGGACGGGCTCGGCATAGCGCACCCACTCCCGAATCCTCTCGTAGCGATCGACGAGCCCGGTGGCAAGCCCGACGAGGAGCGCATCGGCAAGAGGGGCCTCGATCCCCTCGGTGGCTGGGGTGCGGATGGGGCGGCCGGTGACGTCGGCGATGATGGAGAGCCACAGCTGGGATTTCGCCACCCCGCCGACCACCGTCGTCTCCTCGTTCACGGGCAGGCCCACTCCCGTGCCGACCTCGATCGCGTGGCGGAGGGCGAACGCTGTCGCCTCAAGGAGGGAGCGGAACAAGTGGCCCTTTGTGTGAAAAAGGCTGAGCCCCACCCACGCCCCCCGCGCGCTGGCGTCCCACAGAGGGGCCCGCTCGCCCATGAAGTAGGGCAACGCGAGAAGACCATCGCAACCAGGCGGAACCCCGCGCGCGAGGTCATCGAGGCGCTGGTACAAGTCCTTGCCCTTCTCAGCCCCATCCCCGACCTCGTTCGGCCCCAGTTGATCCCGAAACCAACGCGCGAGCGCCCCGGAGGTAGCGGATCCCCCCCAAGTGTAGAACTTCTCGGTCCCGTCAACGACGTGAGGCATGGACACGAGCTCCGGTGCGAACCTCTCACCGCCGTGGATCACGCCCCAGCACGTCGAGGTGCCCATCATCGCCACGTTGTCCCCGGGCCGAAGGGCGCACGAGCACTCCCTTGGCGGCCTGGGTTCCTACGTCAACTCCCAGCAAGCATTCCTTCAACTTCCCTCCTCCAAAGGGTGAATGGTAGCTTAGGGGAAGCGTTCGGCCAAATGGTGCGCCCCGCTCGAGCGGGATCCCCTCCGGGTTCTATGGGCAGCGCCCTACTGTCGACTCCGCCGTCGGCTGTTGCTGGGGCCCTCCGGCCGTGGTACGGTTGCCCGCCGTGCTGAAGAGAGACCTCCTTCGGCAAGCCCACGGGGTGTTCCGGCATGGGGGAAGGGTCGTTCAACTTCCCGTGGACCGGACTGCGGTGTTCGTGGGGGACACGCACGGGGACCGCGACGCGACCGAGCGCGTGTTGAGCCGCTTCCCTCCCGGAGAGCACGTCCTCGTGTTCCTCGGCGACTACGTGGACCGCGGCCCGGACTCGCCCGGGAACCTGACCCGTCTCCTCGAAACAAAACTCGCCCACCCGGACTCCGTCCACCTCCTGATGGGAAACCACGAGGCGTGGGCCGTGCAGCGGTTCTCCCCGGCCGACTTCTGGGAACGGCTCACGCCGCCCGAGGCGCAGGCCCTTGGGGAGACCCTCGCTGCACTCCCGTTCGTGGCCTGGCACCCGGCGGGCGTCCTCGCCGTCCACGGGGCCCTGCCGAGCGTGGAGAACGTGGTGGACCTTGCGCGCACTGGGCTCGGCTCGGCCGGCTGGCGGGCGATCACGTGGGGGGACTGGGTCGACGCCCCGGGCCACGCGTTCGGTGCCGGGGAAACCGGCCGCCCGGCGTTCGGCCGTGACCACTTCATGGGGGTCGCATCTCGCTTGGGGATCGCGGTTCTTGTCCGCTCTCACCAGCCGGGGGCCCCGACCTTCCTGTATGGCGACCGGTGCCTGACCCTGTTCACCTCGCGGGCGTACGGGGGAACCGTCCGGAGGGTGGCGGTCCTCCGCCCGGGCAAGGCGATCCGCTCGGCCCGCGACCTGGAGCTCGTCGCGATCTAGTCGAGCGGCAGCTGAAGGGGCCCGCGTGGCGGGACGAACACCTCCGCCCGGTAGCGGCGCAGCTCCTCGATCGACTCCAGGATGTCGGGCAATGCCCGGTGCTTGGCCTCGGAGCCGTTCGGCGGCGCCTTGTCCGGGTACCAGCGGCGGACGAGCTCCTTGAGCGAGCTCACGTCGATCTGGCGGTAGCTCAGGTGGGCCTCGAGCTTCGGCATGTGGCGCATCAGAAACCGGCGGTCGAAGCACACGGAGCTCCCGGCGAGCGGGCACGCCCGGGGCGGGCACCGCGCGGCGACGAGGCCGAGAACCCGCTCCTCGGCCTCGGCCAGGCTCAGCTTGGACTGGCGCACCTCCTCGAGCAACCCCGACGCCTGGTGCTGGGTCTGGACCCACTCGTCGAGGCCCACGAGCGCATCGTTCGGGTGGTGGATCACAAGCGACTCCTGGGAGAGGACGTTGAGGTGTTTGTCCGTGATCACGGCCGCGATCTCGAGGATCACGCTGGTCTCGGGGTCGAGCCCGGTGGTCTCAAGATCGATCCACACGATGTTCTCGCGGTACCGCATGGTGGTGTCCTTTCGTTCCCCAGCTCAGGATCGGCCGCGGTGCCTCCCGCTTGCCCGCGCGGCAAGCGAGCGCTACCGTACGGCCTATGGTGCCCGGAGCGCTCCCGGTTGGCCAGCGGTGGGTGGAGAAGCCGGTCCGCTACGATATCGGCCCGGTTCCGGGCGTTGACCTGTCCGGGTTCCGCCTGCGCCTGTTCGGCGCGGTGGAGCGCCCCTGCGAGCTCTCCTGGGACGAGGTCCTCGCGCTCCCGCAGGCGGAGGTGCGAGCGGACTTCCACTGCGTCACGGGGTGGAGCGTGCCCGACGTTCGGTGGGAAGGGGTCCTCACTCAGGAGATCATCCGGCTCGTCCGGCCGCACCCCGACGTGACGTGGGTGATCGCCCACGGACGGGAGGGCTACACGACGAACGTGCCCTACGCCGCATTCCAGGAGGGCCGGAGCCTCCTCGCCCACCGGATGAACGGCGTGCCGCTCCCGCCCGAACACGGGTTCCCCCTGCGGCTCGTGATCCCCTCCCTCTACGCGTGGAAGAGCACGAAGTACCTCGAGGCGCTGGAGTTCCTGACGGGTCTCCGCCGTGGGTACTGGGAGACGCGCGGCTACCACGACGTCGGCGATCCCTGGCGTGGGGAACGCTATCGACGCTAGAGGCCCGACCACCAGTAGCCGTTGATCGGCCCGAACCGACTGAGCGGCCACACCCGGAAGAACGGGGCCCCGATCAACTCCTCTTCGGGCACGAACCCCCAGTAGCGGGAGTCGTAGGAGTTCATCGTGTTGTCCCCCAGGACGAAGTAGTGGCCCTGTGGCACGAGGGTCGGGGAGATGCCGTACTGCATCCCCACCCCCTGAGTCCAGTAGGTCCGGTCGGCGACGGCGGTGAGGGGGGAACCGTCCACGATCACCTTTCCCCCCACGATCTGCACCGTCTGGCCGCCCACGGCGATCAAACGCTTCACGTACCGCTCCTGTCGGGTCCGGTACTTGATCCCAAGCCCATGGAGATCCTTGACTCCATCCGGAACGGACACCGCGAGCTGCTTGTGGCCGATGCCCTCCCGGAGGACGACGAACGCGAGCTCCCGCCCCTGGGCAGCCTCGATCCTGCGGTTGGCGGTGCGCACCGCGGGCACGGGCTCCCCGCCGATCCCGATCGTGGGGTACTGAACGTGGGTGATCCAATCCCCTGGCTCGATCCCCGCCAAGGCGGCGGGGCTGCCGGGCTCAACCTCGGTCACCCGCAGCTCCTCGAGCTGCCAGAACACGATCACCCGGCCCGGTGCCGGGTCGCGGAAGTGGTAGGTGAGGATGTCCACGAAGAACGAGTCCCCGGGGGCGATCGTGGGGTTCATCGATCCGGTCGGCACGGTCATCCGGACCGTGACGAAGGTGATGACGAGCCAGAAGATGACCCCGACCTCGACGATCGTCTCCGCCCATCCCAGCCAGTACTCTGCACGGCGGGACAGGCGAACCCCCCGCCGACGGAGGAGGCGCACGATCCACGGCGGCTTCTTTTCCTTCCTGCGCTTCCGTTGGAACCAGGGGCTCATTCGATCTTGTGAATGCGGCTCACCCGGCGCAGCCAGTACGGGCGGCTCTTGGTGACCGTGTTGCGCTTGATCACTTCGATCCGGTCTAGGTTCGGCGAGTGGACGGGCACCGTCCGTTCAACGCCCACCCCGGCTGCAATCTTGCGCACGGTCATCATCGTGCGCGTGCCGGAGCCGGAGACCTTGAGCACGACCCCTTCGAAGGGTTGCAGCCGCTCCCGGGCCCCCTCTGACACCTTCTCGTAGAAGCGTACGATGTCCCCGGGCCGGAACTCGGGTACCTCCCGCACCCGCTCCGCCTCGAGGGCGTGGATGAGATCGTCCATACCCGTCATGCTTCCTCTCCTTTCAGTCGGTCCAGGATGATGGCCACCGCTGCCCGCACCGAGAGGTAATTGTACCCGCGCCCCCGCACCGGGGGGAGGAGGGCGTCGCACGCGGCGAGGAGCTCGTCGGCCATCCCGTTCCCCGTCCCGAAGAGGAGCAGAACGGACCGCTCGCGGAGGAGGGCCCGGGCCTCGTCCCAGCTCAGTCGGGGGTAGGGGAGGTCGCTCCGGGCGCTTGTCCCCCACACGAGGGGCGGCTGACCTTCCGCCTCCTCAACCTCCCGGTAGCAGTCCTCGAGCTCCTCCCGCACCGCAACGAGCCCGATCGCCTCCCGGCGGTTGGGGAGCTCGTCTTCCTCCATCCAGAACGCACGGAGACGCTCCGCGATCCGCCGCTGGTTGGCGAGCGGGGTGACCACGTAGTAGCGGGCGGCGCCGTAGGTGCGGGCGGTGCGCGCGATGTCCGGCACGTTGATCGAGGTCAGGGCGGTGGCCACGATCCCCCCTTCTCGGCTCCGCATCGGGAAGTGGAGGAGGGCAATGTAGAGGTTCCCCATCGTGGCCGAAGGGTACGGGAGGGCGACCTGGGGGGCAAGGGATTGGGATCACGAACGCTTTGCCCTCTGTCGCGAACCGGGGTAGACTGGCCTCCCATGCGCTTCGTTCGTTCCCTCCTCTGCGCGGCAGCGGTCCTCGCCTTTGATCAAGGGGCGAAGCTCTGGGCGGCGCAGGGCCTGGTCTTGGGGGAGGTCCGCCCACTCTGGGGGGACTTCCTCCGCTTGACGCGGGTCCACAACACGGGCGGGGCGTTCGGGCTTCTCCCCCGGCATACGGGGGCGCTCATCGCCGTCTCCTGCGCGGTCGTCCTCGCGCTGGGGGCCGTCCTTGTGTGGGGGAGCTGGCGGCGGATGGGGCGGGTGGGGAGCGCGCTCCTTCTCGGTGGGGCGGTGGGGAACCTCGTGGACCGTGTGCGGTGGGGGTACGTGCTCGACTTCTTCGAGATCCGAGGGTTCCCGGTGTTCAACGTTGCCGACGCGGCGATCGTGATTGGGGCAGGGCTCGTCGCCCTGTCCTTCCTCGTGGGAGGGAGAGCGCAGTGAACCCCCTGTTCATCGTCCTCGAAGGCCCTGACGCGTCCGGGAAGTCCACCCAGCTTCGTCTGCTTGCGGATGCGCTCTCGGCGCGGGGGATCGGCGTGCTCACCACCCGCGAGCCGGGGGGGACCCCCCTTGGGGAGAGGCTGCGGGAGCTCGTCCTCTCGCCCGACTCCCCGATGAACCCCCTCACCGAGCTCCTCCTCATCATTGGGGCGCGGCACGAGCACGTGGAGCGGGTGGTCCGGCCCGCGCTGCAGGAAGGCAAATGGGTGCTCTGTTCCCGGTACACGTTGTCCTCGCTCGCCTACCAGGGCTGGGGGCGAGGGCTGGACCTCGACCTCATCCGCCGGCTGAACCAGCTCGCGACCGGTGGTTTGGAGCCAGACTACGTCTTCCTCCTCGACCTCCCCCCCGCCGTGGCGTACGAGCGGACTCGGGAGCGGGATCGGTTCGAGGGGGAGGGCCTGGAGTTCTTCACCCGCGTCCGCGTGGGGTACCTCGCGCTCATCCGCTCCGTGCCCCGGGCCCACGTGATCGATGGCACCTTGCCCGCGGGGCGCGTGCTCCGGGAGATCCTGGGCCACCTGCCTCTTCCTGGGATATGATCTCTCCGTCAAGGAGGGTCCATGGAGATCGTCTGCCGGCGAGAAGACTGGGTGTTTGGGGTCAGGACCGTCAGCCATGCCCTGGGCGGGCGAACGGCGATGCCGATCCTGGGGGGGATCCGCTGCCAGGGGGAGGCGGACGGGGTGGAGTTGGCTGCCACCGATCTCGAGCGGTCCATCCTCTGTCGAATCCCGGCTCAGGTGAAGGGCGGGGGGGCCGTCGTCCTTCCGGGGCAGGTGCTGAGCCAGCTCGTGGGCCGTCTTCCCGAGGCGGAGACGATCGAGCTGGGAGAAGAGGACGGGCGGGCGCGCCTCGCCTGCGGTCCGGCGAGCTTTGACCTGTTCACCCTGCCTGCCGACGAGTTCCCCGATGTGGCGCGGCCGGATGGCGAGCCCATGGGGCGGATGCCGCTGACTGCGCTCCTGCAAGGGATCGCTCAGACCGCGTTCGCTGCCCTGCGCGCCTCCGAGACGACCCGCCTCGCCCTCACCGGGGTGGACATCGTCCTGCGAGACGGGGCGGCGAAGCTCGCGGCCACGAACGGGTACCGGCTGGCGATCAAACGGGTCCCCGTCGAGGGGCTCCGCGAGGGCTACGAGGGGACGTTCCTCGTGGACGCGGCGGTCCTTGGCGACCTGTCCCGGGTCCTCGCCGGGGTGACGGAGGGGGAGGTCGCCGTGTACACCGATGGCGGACAGCTCCACTTTGCGGCCGGACCGGTGTTCTTCTCCTGCCGGACGATCCAGGAGCAGTTCCCCGACTTCGAACGCGTTGTGCCCAAGGATAGCGAGATCGGCCTCTTCGCCCCGCGGGCCGAGCTCCTCGACACGCTGCGCCGGCTGGAGGTGTTCGCCGCCGAGGAATCCGGGGCGGTGAACCTCAAGGTGGCCGGTTCCGCGCTGGAGATGACCGCTGCGTCGAAGGACAAAGGACAGGGCCGGGAGTCGGTGCATCTGCTCAAGGCCCCGACGAAACAGATCGAGATCGCGTTCCGGGCCGAGTACTTGATCGACGCCCTGCGAAGGATGGAGTCGGATCAGGTCGCGCTGTGGCTGTCGGCCCCGGAACGGGCGGGGCTGATCGAGCCGGCGGGCGAGATCGCTCCCGGCGACGAGGGGTTCGTCTACGTGTGCATGCCGGTCAGGCTCCTCTGAGCCTGGCCTCGGCGTGGGCGATCGCGTTGGCGATCGCCTGAGGTAGGGCCTCGCCGTTGGGTCCGCCCCCCTGGGCGAACGTGGCCCGTCCGCCCCCCTTCCCGCCCAGTGCTTGGCACGCGATGCGGACGAGGTCGCCTGCGCTCACCCGCGGCTCGTCCACGACCTTGGCGACCACGATCCCTCTCCCCTCCGCGCGAGCCCCGATCACGACCACGCTCCGGCCGAGCTGGGCCGCGAGCGCGTCCGCAAGGCGCTTGGCCTCGTCCACGCCGCCTTCTACGATCGTGCTGGCGAGCTTCGTCCCGTCCGCTTCTCGCGCCCCGACCGCCGCCTCCTGGGACCGCAGCGCCGCCAGTTCCCCGGCGAGGGACTCCGCCCGCCGCCGGAGGGCCTTCGCTTCGTCAAGGAGCTTCGTCGCCCCGGAGAGAACCTCTCCCTCCGGGACGTCGAGCAGCGCCGCAAGCTGCTTTCGCTCCTCGCGCAGCTGCGCCAGATGGCGCCGGGCGGCCTCCCCGACGAGGACCCGCAGCCGGCGCGTCCCCGCCCCCACCGCTTCCTCGGACAGGAGGACGATCGGGCCGATCTCGCCCGTGCGTCGGACGTGAGTCCCCCCGCACAGCTCCATCGAGATCCCCGGCACCTCCACGACCCGCACCCGGTCCTTCCCCCGGTACTCCTCCTCGAAGTGGGCGATCGCGCCCTTGCGCTTCGCCTCCGCGAGCGGCAGTTCCTCCACCCGGACTGGGAGGTCCTGGAGCACGGGGGCGAACGCGAGCTCCTCGACCCCCGCCAGTTCGGCGGGCGTGAGGGCGGCGAAGTGGGTGAAGTCGAACCGGAACTCCTCCGGCCCGACCGCGGACCCGGCCTGGATCACGTGCTCCCCCAGCGCCCGACGCAATGCGGCGTGGAGGAGGTGGGTTGCGGTGTGGGCGCGCTCGACCTTCCGCCGCCTGGGCTCGTCCACGACGAGCCGGCACCGGTCGCCAGGGCGGAACTCGCCCGTGGTGACGCGGACGGTGTGGAGCGTTCCGTGGGGCGACTTCTGGACATCAAGGACGTCAGCCCGCCCCGGTCGGGAAAGGTTATCGATCCATCCGGTATCGGCAACCTGCCCACCGGCCTCGGCGTAGAACGGGGTTCTTGTGAAGACAAACCTCCAGTCCCCGGCACCGACCTGGGTAACCTCCCCTCCTGCAGGCTCCAAGATCGCCGCGAGATCGGACTCGACCTCGAGGGAGGCGTATCCCACGAACTCCGTCCGGCTCCGGACCTCGGCCTTGACTGCTCCAGGTTCAGTTCCTGGCGCCCGGGCGTCCGCTTCGATCACCCTTCGGGAGCGAACCCGCTGGGCCTCCATCTCCTGTTCGTACCCCGCCCAGTCCACGGAGAACCCGTGCTCCCCCGCCACCTCCTTCGTGAGCTCGGGCGGGAAGCCATAGGTGTCGTAGAGCTCGAACACAACGCGCCCGGGGACCCTCTCCTCTTGGGACAGCTCAGCCAGTGCCTCCCGCAGGCGGGCTTCGCCCGCGCGGAGCGTCCTCCGGAACGTCTTCTCCTCGTGGGCGATCACCTGCTCGACGAGGGACCGCCGCTCCTCGATCTCGGGGTACACCGTCCCCAGCGCACGGACCACCGGGTCAACGAGCGCGGTGAGTCGTCCCTCTCTCAGCCCGAGGGCGTCCGCAGCGCGCACCATCCGCCGTAGGACCCGCCGTAGCACGTACCCCTGGGCCTCGCTGCCGGGCCTCACCCCGTCGGCAACCAGGAACACCACCGCCCGGATGTGATCGGCGACCAGGTTCCGTGATCGGTGATCGGCGAGGGTGGAGTGGGCCGAGGCGGCAATCGCCTCGACGATGGGCGCGAACAGGTCCGTGTCGAAGTTGGAATGCACCCCCTCCAGGACGGCGGTCATCCGTTCCAGTCCCATCCCGGTGTCGATGTTCTTCCTCCCGAGCTCGCGCAGCGTTCCGTCCGGTTGGGCGTCATGCTGGATGAACACGAGGTTCCAAATCTCGCTGAACCGATCGCAGTCGCAGGACGGCCCGGGGCAGTCCGGGCCGCACCCGTACTCGGGTCCCCAGTCCCAAAAGATCTCCGTATCTGGGCCACACGGGCCGCGATCGCCCACCGGTCCCCACCAGTTGTGGTCCTTCCCCAAGCGCACGATGCGATCCGCAGGGATCCCGATTTCGTCCCGCCAGATCGCGTACGCCTCGTTGTCCTCCTCGTACACGGAGACCCACAGGCGCTCGGGGGGCAGGCCAAGCTCGCCGGTGAGGAACCGCCACGCCAGCTCGATCGCCCCCTCCTTGAAGTAGTCCCCGAAGCTGAAGTTCCCGAGCATCTCGAAGAACGTGTGGTGGTAGGCTGTTGTCCCCACGCGCTCGATGTCGGTCGTGCGGAAGCACTTCTGGCAGGTCGTGACGCGGGGGTGGGCCGGGGCGACCCGTCCCCAGAAGATGTCCTTGAACTGGACCATCCCCGCGGAGGTGAACAGCAGAGTCGGATCGTCAGGAACGAGGCTCGACGACGGGAGGACGGCGTGGCCCTCGCGGTGGAAGAAGTCGAGGTAAAGGCGGCGGAGCTCGACGCTGGTCATGACGGGATTGTAAGCCTACGCCGCCGGACGCCACAGGCGCCCGACGAGGAACCACGTCCCGAACCCGGCGATCAGGGCCACGCTTGCCACCTGGGCGGCCCGCCACGGGCCGAGCATGAGGGCGTCGCCGCGGAAGAACTCGCAGGCGAACCGCACCGCAGCGTAGGACATGAAGTAGACGGAGGTGAGAAACCCGGGCCGGGCGAGCCGCGTGCGCAGCCGCCACAGGAGGGCGAAGATGAGGAGGTTGCCCAATGCTTCGTAGAGCATCGCTGGGTGGAGGGCTATCCCAGGGTAGGCGGCGCCAGCGGGGGATGTGGGGGGGAACACGATCCCCCATGGGAGGTCCGTCGGCGTCCCGAACGCATCCCCGTTGAGGAAGTTCCCGATCCGGCCCAGGACCTGGCCCAAGACGAGGGCGGGCGCCACGGCATCCGCGAGGCGCCAGAACGGCGCCCTTTTCCACCGGGAGACGATGAACAGCCCCACCACGCCCCCGATGATCCCGCCGTGGATAGCGAGCCCCCCGTGCCACACCATCACGATCTCCCACGGGGAGGCGCGGTAGAGGTCCCATTCGAACGCAACGTAGTACAGGCGCGCGCACACGATCGCAAGCGGGATCACGACCAGGAAGAGATCGAGCACGTCCTCCGATCGGGGGAGGATCCCCCGCCGCCGGGCCTCGGCCCGGACGAGGAAGTACCCGAGGACGAACGCGATCACGTACATCAGGCCGTAGTACCGGATCTCGATCGGTCCCAGCTTGAGGAAGATGGGGTGCATTCAGGATCACCGAGCGGCCATTATAATGGGAGCGTGATCTGGAGGAGGCGCTGGCTGGGGGCGCTGGGAGCGGCTCTTCTCCTGTGGGCGGCGTTCTTCCCAGGGCTGGGGGCGCTCGCGTGGATCTCCCTCATCCCCCTCTTCTGGGCCCTCGATGGGGCAGGCCTGCGGCGGGGCGTGGGCCTCGGCGCCCTGTTCGGGGTGGCGTTCTTCCTCGGCGAGTTCTCGTCCTTGTTCTCCCTCTGGCCGTTCGTGGGCCCGATGACCGTCCTCATTTGGGTGGCGCTCTCGCTTTATGGTGCCCTGTTCCTGACCTTGGTTGGGGCGGCGGGCGGAACGTGGGGGAACCCCCTTCTCTGGGCGGGTGGGTGGGCGCTCATCGAAGCGGCACGAGGGGCTGGTCCACTGGGGTTCACGTTCGGGAGCGTCCCCGGGACGATGGTCGGGAGCCCGTTCCTCCCCGCGGTTGCCCTCGGCGGGCCGTGGCTCCTGTCGCTCGGGGTCGCGTGGACGGCGGGGTGTCTCGCCCGTGGCGTCCGCGAGCGGCGGTGGCTCCCGTGGGCAGCGGCCGGGCCCCTCGTCCTGTGCGCCTGCGCCCTCGTCCCGACCGGGACGGGGGAGGAGGGCACCGTGACCGCGGTCCTCGTCCAGCCCAACATCGCTAAGGCCGAGCAGCTCGACGCGCGCCGCCTCCCGGAGCGGGCGGAAACCTACCGTGGCCTCCTGGAGGGGATCGCCCCCCCCGCGGACCTGATCCTCCTCCCCGAAAACGCCCTGCCCTGGCTGCGCGACGAACCGGAACACCTCCGGCCGTTCGCGGAAGCGGCGCGACGGGTGGGGGCGACCCTCGTTGTGGGGACGGCCGACTTCCAGGAGGGGCGGATCTACAACGCGATCCTCGTCGTCTCCTCCCGGGGGGAGATCGTGGGCACGTACGCCAAGACGCGCCTCGTGCCCTTCGGGGAGTACGTGCCGTGGCGCAACTTCTGGACAGGGATCGGGCTCGGCCGCCTCATCGACCCCTTCCTCCCGTTCGACCAGACGCCGGGGGAGGAGGTCCGCCCGGTGGAGGCCCTCGGGATCATGGTCTGTTTCGAGTCAACGTTCCCAAGGATCAGCCGGGAGCTCGTGCGAAGGGGGGCGGAGGTGCTCCTTGTCCCCACCAACGATGCCTGGTTCGGGCAGACGCGCATCCTCTGGGAGCACTACGCCCTGGGATCGCTGCGGGCGGCGGAGGCGGGGCGGGCGCTTGTCCAGATAGCTCAGACCGGAATCAGCGGCGGGTGGGGGCCGCGCGGGGAGGACCTGGGGCGGCTCCCCGCGTGGACGAAGGGGAGCATGACCCTCGCTCTTCCCCTCCGCTCCGGCTCCACCCCGTACGTGCGGATCGGGGACGGACCGGTTCTGGGGCTCGCGGCGGCCCTGGTTCTCCTCGGCGCCCGGACAAAGCGGCCCCGCCGGGGGCGGGGCCGCGGAGGTCGGGTGCCAGGCTAGGCGGGATCTAGGGTGCTGCTGTCACCTCGACGTCCAGGCTTGCTTGGTCCGTCTTGGCGGGGGTCAGGTCGTCCCACACCTTCACGGTGGCCGTGTACGAGCCGGTCTGGGTGTACCCCCCCGCATAGAGGTGGGTCACGTTCAACGCGGCCGTCGGCGCGACGTCGACCGTGACCACGTACCCATCACCCGAGCGGAGCTCCCATCGCACCAGCTTCCGGGCGGCGTCCCCGGCCTGGGCTTGGAACGCGAACGTGACATCGGTGCCCGCGGTGACCCCCACCGGCTCGACAGCGGAGCCGTTGACGGTGAACGCGGTGATCTCCGGCGGGGGGCTCGTCACGGTGATCGTGGCGGTGGCGGTGAACGTCTGAGGGGGAGTGGCATCGTCCGTGACGGTGAGGGTCGCGGTGTACGTGCCGGGGTCGGTGTAGGTATAGGACCCGATCCACCAGTCGTAGCTCACGAAGTCCACATCCGTCTCGTCCTCAGGGGTCCCATCGCTGTCATAGTCAAGCGCGATGTGCTTGATCCTCCGGCCCTCCGCCGCGGTGATGGTGGCCCAGAAATCCACGCCCAGCGGCGCGGGTCCCGAGGAGGGGAACGCCCCCAGGCTCACGCTCGTGGTGGGGGGGGCGGTGACGGTGATCGTGACCGCATCGGTGGCCGTCCGGCCGCGGTTGTCGATCACGGTGAGGGTGGCGGTGTAGGTCCCCGCGGTCGTGTAGGTATGGTTCACCCCCTCTGTGATGTCCGTCCCGGTGAAGTCGACCACCCCGTCCGTCTCGAAGTCGAGGGTGAACGACACGATCGTCCCCGAGGACCCCGCGGCGCTGAACGTGACGCTGAGGGGCGCGACCCCTGATGGGGGGGTCGCGGTGAGCACGGCGGTGAGGGGGGCGAACAGCCACGCGCACCCGGCGAGCCCCACCCCGAGGAGCGCCAGAAGCCCTATCTTCCATGTCCTACGCATACCGACCTCCTTCGTCGTCGCAGCTGGCCCGAGCGTAGCCCGGGCCGGGATCAGCCCGGAGGAATACAGCGAGCTCCGGGCCCCGGTTCCGTCCCTCGCGGGGCGGACATCTGTCCAGGCGAAACCCTCTTCCACACCGTGGTGTATATTGCCACGGAAGGAGGCGGGGTGCCCGACGGGGAACTCGAGCTCATCCAGCGGAGCCTGAATGGCGACCTGGAAGCGTGGGGGGAGATCGTGAGCCGATACAAAGAGGCGGCGTTCGGGATCGCGGTAGCGATCCTGCGCAATCGCGCCGATGCCGAGGACGCGGTGCAAGACGCGTTCGTCCGCGCCTACGAGCGGTTGGACCGCTACGATCTCTCCCGCAAGTTCTCCACGTGGTTCTTCACCGTGACCGCCAACGTGGCCAAGAACGCGCTCCGCCGGCGGCGACGGGACCCGCTGCCCAAGGAGGTGTGGGCGGAGGATCCCGCCCGCGCGGTGTGGCAGGAGGAGATGGAACAAAACGTGCGCGAGGCGGTGTGGGGGCTCCCGGAGTCGTACCGCGCCCCGCTGGTGCTGAGGTACTGGCACGACCTGCCGCTCGAGGAGATCGGTGATGTGCTCGGCCTCCGGCTGGGCACGGTCAAGACGCGGCTGCACCGGGGACGGGCCCTGGTGCGGGCGGAGCTTGCGGCACGGGGGGTGATCCGAGATGCCGTGGGATGAACTGGATCGGTTGATCCGCGCTGCAGTGGTACGTGAGGTGGAGCGTGGCCTCCCGGCTTTGGAGGGCCTCGAGGGCCGGGTCATCCAGCGGCTGGCGCGGCCGGTCGGTCGCCCTGCGCTGGCGCGGCGGCTCTGCGCCGCCCTCGCCTGGCCTCGGATCCGACTGGGATGGGCCCTCGCCACTGGGGTCGCCCTCCTCGCGGTGGGGATCTTCGTCGGGAGGGTTCTCCTCCCCAGCAGGGGGACGCTGCCCGCTGCGGGAGCGAACCTGTTCACCGTGGCCGCCCCGGGCGCGACGAGCGTTGCCGTGGTGGGGGATTTCTCTGCATGGCAGCCGATCGGCCTGTTCGATCACGATGGGGACGGTGTGTGGACGGTGACGGTGGCCCTCCCGCCGGGGAGGTACGAGTACGCGTACCTCGTCGACGGTCGCTGGGTGGGACAGGATCCGCTCGCCAGTGAGTACGTGCGCACGTTCGGGGAGTACGTGTCCGTCCGCTACATCGGGGGTGAGGGGCTGTGAGGCGCCTTGCTCTGATGGTGGCGTTGCTCTTCGTGGGGGCGGTGGGCCAATTGCTCCCGTTCTCTTCTCCCGCCCCGGACGAGGTGCTCGCCTTCCTCCAGGCGATGGAGATCGCCCCGGCGATCAAGGCGGCGTTCTCCCCCGTGCTGGGGGCGGGACTGGCCACGGGACGGGCCACCCCCCAGGTGTCGCTGGAACTCCTCCGCCGCCTGGCGGAGCTGCCCGCGCGCGAGGCTGAGGAAGCCCTCGACGTGTTTCGCAGGGCATTGGAACGCGGATTCATCGTGGACACAGGGGCGGGCTCGTCCCTGATGAACCGGGTCCTCATGCGCCTGCGCATGGGAGCGCCGTGGGAGCTCGTGAAGTACGAGCTCGCCGCTCGCTACAACGCGCTCGTCGCCACCGAGGAGGTCCTCCTCCGGCACGCGGTGATCGGACGAGGGGCCCAAGCGCCGGGAGGACCGGTGCTGCCCACGGATCGGCTGATCCTGGAGGTCGCCTGGGTGGTTGCGGACTACCAGCTCGACCCTCAACCGCGGGCGGACCCGCTGGAGGCTTCGGTGCGGGTCCGGTTGGTCAACCTCAGTGGGTCAGTGCTCTCCCCGAGCATTGTCGAGCCGTTTCTGGCCGCACTCACACCGGAGCTTCTCCAGGAGATTGCGGGTCGAGTGTTTCAGATCGAAAGGAGGTAGGGCATGGCGAGGAACACGTGGATCGTAGCGCTCGTGCTGTCCATCGGCGTTGCCGCGATGGGCCAGGTGGAACCGTTGGGGATCGTGGTCGAGCCACCAGCAGGCGACCTCGCAGTCACGATCACCACCGACAAGCCAGCCTACGCCGTGGGCGAGACCGTCAGGATCACGTTCACGATCAACCAGGCGGCGTACATTTACATCTGGGACATCCCGCCCGATGGGAACGTCACCCAGATCTTCCCGAACGGATACGAGTCCCAGAACTACTTCCCAGCGGGTACGCATACCATCCCCACTCCGGGGAGGGGATACAGCTTCCGGGTGCAGCCTCCGCTGGGGACGGAGTGGCTCCAGATCATGGCCACGACCTACCCCGTGAGCGGGTTCACGGGCTACTCCCCAGGGGATCCGTTCCCCCTGCTCGGTGCGGACCCCGAGGACTGGCAGGTGCAGGTGCTTGGCCTCGTCCCTGAGCCGACGGGAAGGGCGTTCGACTTCACAAGCTTCGAGATCGTGTCGGGGCCCGCACCTGGGTACGGCACCCTCGTGGTGCTCACTTCACCGGCGACGGCCAAGCTCTACGTGGATGGCGTGTTCCGCGGCTACACCCCGCGAACGCTCAACTTCGTGCCAGGGTTCCACGACGTGCTCATCCGCAAGACCGGCTACCAGGACTACACGGCGCGGGTGTTCCTTGTGGCTGGGGGAACGCGGACGCTGGAGGTCGTGCTTTCCCCAACGGTCCCGGTGAACCAGCCTCCTGTTGCCCAGTTCACGTTCAGCCCGGCTTCTCCCAGCCCCGGTGTTCCGGTGTCGTTCAACGCGGGTTCGTCCTATGACCCCGATGGTTCCATCGTCCTCTACCAGTGGGACTTCAACGCGGACGGTGTGTTCGATCGAACGGGTGTGACCGCGACGTGGACATTCCCCGCGGCGGGAACGTACGTTGTGCTTCTGCGCGTCACGGACAACCTCGGCGCCACGGGTCAGGCCACGCGACCGGTGACCGTGGTCGCGGCGAACCAGCCTCCGGTGGCCCAGTTCGCGTACACGCCCGCGGCGCCGCAGCCGGGGGAATGGATCCGGTTCGACGGCAGCGCGTCCTACGACCCCGACGGTTCGATCGTGAACTACGAGTGGGATTTCCAGAACGATGGCGTGTTCGACGCCACCGGGCAGGTTGTATTCCATCAGTACCCCGCGGCGGGGATGTACACGGTGCTTCTGCGCGTCACGGACAACCTCGGCGCCACGGGTCAGACGACGCGAGCCGTGACCGTGACGCCCGTGGTTGTGAACCAGCCCCCGGTGGCCCAGTTCGCGTACACGCCCGCGGCCCCGGTCGCGGGAACGGTGGTCACGTTCAATGGGACGGCCTCCTATGACCCAGACGGGAGTATCGTTTCCTACTCCTGGGATCTGAACGGAGATGGGATCGTGGATCGCACGGGGCCGGTCGTCTCGTGGACCTACCCGGTGGCCGGGACGTACAGCGCGACCCTGTACGTAACGGACAATCAAGGGGCGACGGGCCAGACGACCCAGGTCGTCGCGGTGGGTCCGGTGGGGATCCCCGGGATGCCGGGGATGGCCCTGCCTGGGATCTACGTGTGGGGTACGGACACGTGGCGGATCACGGTCAACGGGGCGGCGACGTGGACTACGCCGCGGGCGTACCGCCTCGAGCTGCGAACGGATGGGGAGTTCATCAACGTGTCGAGCGACGCCGGACCCTATCCGCTCGGGCTTGTTCCCGAGCCGACGAGCGAGGGGTGGCGGATCGTGTTCGAGGGCACGGTGAGCTCCGGGCGGATCACCCACTCCTTCCAGGTCCGGAACGCCTCCTCGATCTACATGGACCTGCGGCTGGATATGGACGGGAACGGGACCCTGGATCGCTCGCCCGGGTTCGTGCGGCTGCGGCAGTTCGGGGTGAACCCACCGGTGAATCCGCTCGTGGTGGGGAGCCCGGAGGGGTACACCGGGGCGTTGGTTCCCTCGCTCAACTTCCGTATCGGGTCCGCACTTTCCTACACGGAGTTCGTGCGGATCGTGTTCTGGCAGACAACGATCGGCGCCCTCGAGGGAATGTAGTCCCAACCGTGTAGAGCGTCGACGAGGCCCGGCCCCCACGGCCGGGCCTCTGTTGTCAGTCTGGTCCTTGCCGAGGTCGGGTGGCCACGGCTATAGTTCCCGTCGGTGTAGAAGGAGGGGGAGTGGGAGGACTGACTCGCTACATCGTGCAACGGTTGATGCTCACCGTGCCGATGGTGTTCATCCTCCTCTCCGTTGCGTTTCTCGCCCTGCGCCTCATGCCGGGGGACCCGGTTCTGGCGATGATGGGCGGGCGGAACGTGTCCCCCGAGCTCCTCGCCCAGAAGCGCCACGAGATGGGGCTAGACAAACCTCTTCACGTGCAGTACGTGGACTACCTGCGGGGGCTGGTGCGGGGGGATCTAGGCCGGTCCACGCGCACCGGGAAGCCGGTGGGGGAAGAGCTGATCTCCCGCCTTCCGGCGACCCTCGAGCTCGCGTTGTGGGGGATGGTCTTCGCTGCCCTGTTCGGTATTCCCACAGGGATGATCGCTGCCCTGAGGGCCGATCGTCCAGCGGACCACGCGATCCGCATCCTCCACATCGGTTCGTTCGCCCTGCCCATCTTCTGGGTGGGACTCATGTTCCAGGTCATCTTCGCCGTGAAGCTTGGCTGGCTCCCCGTGGCCGGCAGGCTCGCCGGGAGGTACGCGTTCTCGTTCCAGCAGGTCACGGGGTTCTACCTCCTCGATGCGTTGATCCTCAAGGACTGGGAGATCCTGGGCGATGTGGTCCGGCACCTCGTCCTTCCTGCCGTGGCGCTAGGACTGGCCCAGATGGGGTTCCTCGGACGGGTGACCCGCGCGGCGATGCTCGAGGTCCTGGACGCGGAGTACGTAACGACGGCACGCTCCAAGGGACTTCGGGAGCGGGTCGTGATCCTCAGCCACGCCCTGCGCAATGCCCTCATCCCCATCATCACCGTGTTCGGGCTGGAGTTCGCGGTCCTCATGGGGGGAGCCGTTCTCACGGAGACGGTGTTCTCCTGGCCCGGGGTCGCTGGTTTCCTCATCCAGAGCCTGTACTACCGCGACTGGTGGGCCCTCCAAGGGACGATCGCGTTCATCGGGGTGTTCGTGGCGATGGTGAACCTCGTGGTGGACCTTCTCTACTCCTTCGTCGATCCGAGGATCCGGTACTGATGAAGCGTGGGTTGACTGGGACGGTGTTGAGGGCGCTTGGGGTAGGGACGTTGCGCGGCCAGACCCTCCTCAAGACCGGCCTGGTGATCGTTGCCCTGTTCGTGATCGTCGCCGTGCTGTGCGCGCCACGCGGCGGTGATCGGTACGGGTGGATCGCCGGCTTCCCTCCCTACGATCCGATTCGCGGGTACAGCAACTTTCCCCGTCTCTCCGCCCCCAGTTCATCCCATTGGATGGGAACGGACCACCTCCAGCGCGATGTGTTCAGCCGGGTGCTCGCCGGGGGATGGGCCCCGCTTGTGGTGGCGTTCAGCTCCATTGCCCTGGCGATGAGCGTGGGCTCCGTCGTGGGATGGATATCGGGGTACGTCGGGGGTTGGCCCGATCGCGGCCTCTCTCTGACCATGGACGCTATCTACTCGTTCCCTTCCATGATTCTGGCCATCGCCCTCGTCGCGGTGATGGGGGCCGGCCTCGTTCCCATGATCGCTGCGATTTCGTTCGTCTACGTGCCGACCTACTTCCGGATCACCCGCGCCGAGGTCCTGCGCGTCCGGGAGTACGCGTTCGTGGAGGCAGCTCGCGCGGCAGGGGCGTCGGGCCCTCGCGTGCTCCTACGCCACGTCGCCCCGAACACGGTGAACGCGATGATGGCCGTGTCCTCGTTCAACATCGCCGACGCGATCCTCACCGCTGCGGCGCTCGCTTTCCTCGGATACGGCCTGCCGCCGCCGACCCCCGATTGGGGGTTCGACATCCAGAATGGCCAGCGCTACCTGCAATCGGGGTATTGGTGGCTCATCACCTTCCCGGGGCTGGCCATCGTCACCTTGTCCTTGGGGTTTGGCCTTGTGGGCGAGGGGATCTCCGACCTCCTGAACCCGAAGCGTCGTCGAAAGAAGCTCGCCTGACGCTGCTCCGCCTTTGGGAGTGCTATAATGATAGAAGTAAGGAAGCGGCTAAGGGGGTGAGAGCAGGAGGAAAACCGGTGGTACAAGGTTTGGATGTTGGGTGTGAGCACAGGAGGTGGAACTACCATGCGGAAGTTGGTTCTTGTGGCTCTCTTGATGGCAGTGGCAGCCACAGCGTGGGCTGCTAGCGACATCCTGGTTCTGGGGACGATCGATCGGGCCACGAACTTCTCCTTCGCCAACTCCTACGACCACTTCACCTGGCACATCCTCCGCCACACGACGAAGGCATTGGTGGGGCTGGAGCCGGGGACGAACGAGGTCGTGCCCTCGATCGCCGAGTCCTGGGAGGTTTCGGAGGACGGCCTCGTCTACACGTTCCACATCCGGCCGGGGATCGTGTTTTGGGATGGCCATCCGTGCAACGCGTATGCGGTGGAGTGGGCTCTGGAGCGCACGATCCGTCTCAACGGCCCGGAGGGCGGGGTGTTCCTCATCGCCGACCCGATCAAAGAGATCGATGCCCCGGATTGCCTGACGGTGCGGATCACCCTCAACTACCCAGACGCGACGTTCCTGATCCGGATGACGGACAACGTGATCCCGTCCCTCATCTACTCCC
>JACIWJ010000003.1 GCA_014361015.1 Candidatus Bipolaricaulota bacterium
CCGGTCCGCCCTCACGACGAGGGACTTCGACAGCTCCCCCCCACCGAGGATCTTCAGACCCGCTTTCGGATCCTTCACCAGGCCCCGACGGATGAGGATGTCCAACGAGACCTCATCCCCGGCCGCGAAGTGGGCGTCAAGATCGCCCACGTTCACCACCGCGTACTCGACCCGCCCCACGTTGGTGAACCCCCGCTTCGGGAACCTCATCCAAAACGGAGTTTGCCCCCCCTCGTACCCCGGGCGAACCGTCACCCCGGACCGGGAGTTCTGGCCCTTCGTGCCCCGGCCCGACTCGTGGCCCCCATGGCCGGAGCTGTATCCCCGCCCCACACGCTTCCGCCCGCGCTTGCTCCCCGGGGCAGGGCGCAGGCTATCAAGCCTCGACATCTGCAACCTCCAGGATCTCCTCCACCGTTTTCCCCCGGCGAAGGGCCACCATCTCCGGGCTCTCCATCTGCCGGAACCCGTCCAGGGTCGCCCGGGCCAGGTTGAGGGGATTCGTGGAGCGAAGGGCCTTGGTGAGGATGTCCTTCACCCCAGCGATGCGACAGACCGCGCCCACGGTCCGCCCCGCGATCACGCCCGTGCCGGGATAGGCCGGGCGCAGGAGGACCTTGGCTGCCCCGAACTGGCCCACCACCTCGTGGGGAATCGTTCCGTTGTGGATGGGGACCGTCACCAGATGCTTCATCGCATCGCGAATGGCCTGCTGAACGGCCTGTGGGATCTCCACCGACTTCCCGACCCCCACCCCGACCTGGCCCTCGCCGTCGCCCGCCACGACCACGACGCGGAACCGCAGGCGCTTGCCGCCCTTGGTGACCTTGCCCACCCGGCGGATGTCGATGACCTCGTTCGCTGGTTGATCTGAGTACCTCGCCATCAGAACTCCAACCCTCCCTCCCGGGCCGCCTCGGCCAGGGCGCGGACCTTGCCGTGGTATGGGTAGCCCGCGCGATCGAACACGACGCGACGGACCCCGCTCGCCAGCGCCCGCTGTGCCACGAGCGCGCCGACCGCCCGTGCCCCCTCCACCGTGTTCCTCACGCCGCGCTCGCGCAGCTCGGGGCACAACGTGGACGCCGCGGCAAGCGTCTTGCCCTGGGAATCGTCCACGATCTGGGCATAGACGTGGTGGAGGCTTTTGTACACGGCGAGGCGGGGACGGTCGGCGGTCCCGCGGACGCGGCGCGCGATGCGGGCCTTCCGCTTCAACCGATCTTCGTTGCGTGTCCGTCGAGCCACGATCGTCACCCCTTCGCTCCCAGTTTACCCGCCTTGCGCACGATCTCCTCCCCGCGGTACCGGATCCCCGTGCCCCGGTACGGCTCGGGGGGGTGAAACGCGCGGATGTCTGCGGCCACTTGGCCGACAAGCCGATTGTCGATCCCGCGAATCACGATCCGCGTCGGTTCGGGCACTGAGAACTCGATCCCGTCGGGGATCTCGTACCGCACGGGATGGGAGTAACCGAGCTCCATGACGAGCGAGCGCCCTTCGGCGCGAGCGCGGTACCCCAACCCCTGGATCTCCAATTCCTTCTGCCACTTCTCCGTGACGCCGCGGACCATGTTCGCAATGAGGGCTCGGTACAGGCCATGGCGGGCGCGGACCGGGGCGCGCTCGGACTTCCGCTCCACGCGGACCTCGCCGGCCACGGCCTCGATCGTCACGAACTCCGGCTCGTAGGGGCACTCCAGGGTCCCGTGCGGTCCCCGGACGACGACCCGCCCCGGCTGGACCGTGACCTCGACCCCGGCGGGGATGGGGATGGGTTTCTTCCCGACCTTGGACATCTCACCACACCTCGTACAGAAGCTCGCCGCCGATCCCACGCTGCCGGGCCTGGCGGCCGGTCATGACCCCTTGAGACGTGGAAAGGACGGCGATCCCCAACCCGCCGCGGGTGCTCGGGATCTCATCCGCCCCCACGTACACGCGCCGCGCGGAGGTGCTGACCCGGCGCAGGCCCTGGATCGCTGGCCGCCGCAGACGCGTCCCCTCCCGCTTGTACTTGAGGCGCAGGCGCAGCACCGGGGACGGACGGCCGTCGTCCACAGCGTAGGACTCGATGTAGCCCTCCTCCGCCAAGATCCGAGCGATCTCGACCTTCATCCGCGAGGAGGGCATCGCCACCTCGTCCGCGCCTCGTGCCAGCGCGTTGCGGATCCGCGTCAGCATATCGGCAATGGGGTCGCCAACCATCATCCCATCCTCCTCACCAAGCAGCCTTCTTCACGCCGGGAAGCTGGCCATCCAGCGACAGCTTGCGGAAACAGAGCCGGCAGAGGCCAAAGTCGCGGATGTAGGCGCGCGACCGTCCGCACAGCTGACACCGGTTGTGCTTGCGCACCCTGAACTTCGGGCTCCGGTTCGCCTTCTCGATCATCGCCTTCCTCGCCATCTTCCCCCTAATCCTTTCGGAACGCGCAGCCCAGCGCGGTAAGGAGCGCCATCGCCTCGCGGTCCGTCCGCGCGGTGGTGACGATCGTGATGTCCATCCCCTGGGTGCGAACCACGTCATCGTAGGAGACCTCCGGGAACACCATCTGCTCGGTGAGCCCGAGCGAGAAGTTGCCCCGCCCATCGAACGAATCCGGGGACACCCCCTTGAAATCGCGGATCCCGGGGAGGGCGACGTTGAACAGCTTGTACAGGAACTCGTGGGCGCGAGGGCCGCGCAGGGTCACCCGACACCCGATGGCATCGCCCTTGCGGATCTTGAAGTCGGAGATCGCGCGCTTGGCCCGCGTCACGACCGGCCGCTGGCCCGCGATCTGGGCGAGGTTGTTCACCGCCCCCTCGAGGACCTTGGGGTCGTCGTGCTTGCCCACACCCATGTTCACCACAACTTTCTCCACCTTCGGGACCTGCATCACGTTCGAATACCCTAGCTCCTTCATGAGCTTCGGAACGACCTCTTCGCGGTATCGTGGATAGAGCATAGCCTTAGAACGTCGCCCCGCATCGCTTGCAGCGGCGAAGCTTCTGCCCTTCAACCATCGCGATCCCGAGCCGGCTCGGCGTGCCGCACTCCGGGCACACGACCTTCACGTTGGACAGGTGGATCGGGGACTCCCGCTTGATGATCCCCGGCTCGCGCACGGCCTGGGTCGGGCGCTGGTGCTTGGTCACGATGTTGACCCCTTCCACGAGGACCCGCGCTTTATCCGGGAACACCTGAAGGACCTTGCCGATCTTCCCCCGGTCCTCGCCGGAGATCACCTTGACCCGGTCCCCTTTCCGCACCTTCCGCATCGCTCCTCCCCCTCCCTACACGACTTCGGGGGCGACGGAGACGATCCGCATCATCCCTCGCTCCCGCAGCTCCCGCGCCACCGGCCCGAACACCCGGGTCCCCAGCGGCTGGAGGGCCTTGTCCACGAGCACCACCGCGTTGTCGTCGAAGCGGATCGTGCTACCGTCAGCGCGCCGGAACGCGACCCGCGTGCGCACCACGACCCCCCGCACGATGTTGCCCTTCGTGAACTCGGAGGTCGGGATCCGCTTCTTGACCGAGGCGACCACGATGTCGCCGATCCCGGCGTGGGTCTTCTTACCAAGCACGTTGATGCACTCCACCTCTTTGACCCCGGTGTTGTCGGCCACCGTGAGCCGTGTCGTAGGGAAGATCATCGCCCCTCACCCTTCCGCGCGGCGCACGATCTCCAGGAGCCGCCACCGCTTGAGCTTGGAGAGAGGACGCGTCTCCTCGATGCGGACGACGTCCCCGACCCGCGCCTGCCCTGCCGCGTCGTGGGCGTAGTACTTCGTGCGCCGCCGCTGCCGCTTGCGGTAGAGCGGAGCCTCGACGAGGCGCTCCTCGAGCACAACGATGGTCTTCATCATCCTGGTGCTGACAACCCGTCCGACACGTTGCCTACGCATGTTCACGTTCCTCGATCACGGTCAACGCCCGGGCGATCTCCCGCTTCGTCTTCGCGAGCTCTGCGGTGTTCGTCAACCGACCCGAGGCAAGCTGGAACCGGAGGGTGAAGAGCTTCTTCTTCCCCTCGGCCACGCGCGCGCGAAGCTCGTCGTCGGAAAGCTCCCGCAGTTCCCGGGCCTTCATCTCTCCCCTCCCAACTGGAACCGAGCCTTGAGCTGCGTGGGGATGGGCAGCTTGCAGGACACGCGGCGATGGATCTCCTTGGCCTCGGCCTCGGTCACGCCGGAGAACTCGAACATGACCCGCCCTGGCCGAACCACGGCCACCCAATTCTCCACCTCGCCCTTCCCCTTTCCCATCCGCGATTCAGCGGCCTTCTTCGTGTACGGCTTGTCGGGGAAGATCCTGACCCAAACGCGGCCACGGTGCGTGCCGCGGGCGAGCGAGGTGCGCACGGCCTCGATCTGCTGGCTCGTGATCCACGCCGGCGCGAGGGCCTGAATCCCGAACTCCCCGAACTCGACCGCCTCCCCGCGGGTGGCGATCCCCTTCATCCGTCCGCGGTGCTGCTTACGGTACTTCGTGCGTTTGGGGAACAGGGCCGGCATCTCACCCCACCTCCGCCCCGGAGCGATCGGACATGGACCACACTTCGCCGCGGAACACCCACGCCTTGACCCCGATCACCCCGTACTTCGTCCATGCCTCGGCGAGCCCGTAGTCGACATCGGCGCGCAAGGTGTGCAGGGGGACGCGTCCTTCCTTCATCTCCACCGACCGCGAGATCTCCGCCCCTCCCAACCGACCGGAGATGCGGATCTTCGCGCCCTGGGCCCCGGCGGCGATGATCCGGCGCAGGGTCTCCTTCATGGCCCGGTACGGGTTGATCCGGTTCTCGATCTGAAACGCGACGTCCTGGGCCACGAGGGGGGCCTCGAGCTCGGGTCGCTCGACCTCCATCACCCCGATCCGCACCTCACGGCCCACGATCTGGGACAACCGGTCCTGGAGGGCGGCGATCTCCGCCCCCCCGCGGCCGATGATGATCCCCGGTCGGGCGGCGCGGATCGTCACCGTGACCCGCCCTTCCGTCGTCCGCTCGATGAGGGTCTCCGCCAGGCCGGCCCCCTTGTACGCCTTGTGGATCTCCGCCCGCAGGCGGTTGTCCTCGGCCACGTACTCGGGAACGCGGGCGTCGGGCGCGAACCAGTTCGAGCGCCACTTCCTCAACACCCCGATCCGGAACCCCACCGGATGCGTTTTGTGACCCACTACTCCTCCTTCTCCGCCACGACCACGGTGATGTGGGCCAGCGGCCGCCGCACGATGTCCGCCCGCCCGAACGCGCGGGGGTTGAGGCGCCGCATCCGCGGCCCCTCGTCCACCACCGCTCGCACCACGGAGAGCTTCTCCTCGTCCAGCTCGAAGTTGTGCTGGGCATTGGCCACCGCCGAGTCCAGCACCTTGCGGATGAGCCGGCTCGCCTTCTTGGGGGACAGGGCGAGGATCCGCCGGGCTTCAGCCACCGGCTTGCCCCGGATCTCGTCGATCACAAGCCGCGCCTTGAGGGGGGAGACCCTCACAAAGCGCGCTTTCGCCATTGCCTCTCTCATCCGGCCCCCTTGATCACTTCGGCACCACCGTCTTCTTCTTCACGCCACCGTGGCCGCGGAACACGCGGGTGGGAGCGAACTCCCCCAGGCGGTGCCCAATCATCGCCTCCGTCACCCGCACCGGGACATGGGTCCGGCCGTTATGGACCCGGATTGTGATCCCCACCATCTCCGGGGTGATCATCGAGCTGCGGGCCCAGGTGACGATCTCCCCGATCTCCCCCCGCTTGAGCTTGGCGAGCTTGTCCCGCACGTCGGGGGCCACATAGGGTCCCTTCTTCCTCGACCGCGCCATGTCACTTCCTCCTCTTGAGGATCTTGCCGTCGCTGGCCTTCCTCTTGCGGGTGGGAACGCCGCGGGCGAGCTTGCCCCACGGGGTCTTCGACGGGCGGCCTTCCCCGGTCCGTCCCTCTCCCCCTCCGTGGGGGTGGTCGTCGGCTCCCATCGCCACCCCTCGCACGCGGGGCCGGCGCCCGAGGTGGCGCACCCGGCCCGCCTTGCCGTGCCGCACGTTCTTGTGATCGGGGTTGCTCACGCGGCCGACCGTGGCCCAGCATCCCAAGGCGAACACCCGGATCTCCCCCGACGGCAACCGCAGGATGGCGCGATCCTCCTCCCGCCCCAGGAGTTGAGCCGCAGTTCCCGCGGCCCTTGCCACCTTCCCACGCGAACCGGGGTGAAGCTCCACGTTGTGCACGAACGTCCCGGCGGGGATCCGCTCGAGCGGGAGGGCATTGCCCGGCTTGGGCTCCGCATGCTCCGCTGCCTCCACCGTGTCGCCGACCTGGAGCTCCAGCGGGGCCAGGATGTACCTCTTCTCCCCGTCCGCGTAGTGGAGGAGGGTGATCCACGCCGACCGGTTGGGATCGTACTCCACCGAAGCAACCCGGGCCGGGACCCCGCGCTTGTCGCGGGCGAAGTCCACCCACCGATACCGTCGCTTGTGGCCGCTGCCCCGGTGGCGGGAGGTGATCCGCCCCTGGTTGTTGCGGCCCACACGGCGGGAGAGGGGGGCGAGAAGGCCCTTTTCCGGATCATCCCGCGTCAACTCCGAGTAGTCAGGGCGCACGGCATGGCGCTGCCCCGACGTGACCGGCTTGAGCTTCTTCAGACCCATCTCACCTCACCCCACGAGGTCGATCTTGTGGCCGGCAGCGAGCTTGACGACGGCTCGCCGCTCGGCGCGCGTCCGCCCGTGGCGCCGATCCAATCGGGTTCGCCGCGGCTTCCCACATCGATTCATGACCCACACCCGATCCACCTTCACCCCGAACAGGTCCTCCACCGCGATCCGGATCTCGGCCTTGCCCGCAGTGGGGGAAACCTCGAACGTGTACTTGCCCTCCTCCATCCCCCGCCACGTCTTCTCCGAGAGGATCGGCCGCAGGATCACGTCCTCCAAATGCATCTCAGCCATCGCTCAACCTCTCCTCCAGGGCCCGCACCGCCTGCTCGGTGAGGAGGAGCCCCTCGTGACCCAGGACCTCGTGCACCGTGAGCGCATCGGCGCGGACACAACCCACTCCAGGGATGTTGCGGAACGACCGGGCCACGGGGACGGTGTACTCCTCCGGGGCGACGATGACGAGCGTCTTGGGAGGGCACGAGAGGCGGGAGAGAAGGGCGATTGCATCTTTCGTCCGCGGCTTGGCGAATCCCAGCCGGTCGATGACCTGGACTGCCCCCCCCTGGCAACGTGCGGAAAGCGCAACGGATAGGGCCTTGCGCCGCATCCGGGTCGGGAGAGAGAGGGACCACTTCCGCGGCTGGGGGCCAAACGTCACCCCCCCGTGGCGCCAGAGGGGGGACCGCGTCGACCCATGGCGGGCCCGACCCGTGTGCTTCTGGGCCCACGGCTTGCGCCCCCCACCGGAGACCTCCCCCCGCGTTTTCGTCGCCGCTGTCCCCTGCCGGCGGTTGAGAAGCTGGATCCGCACCGCCCGATGGAGCAGATCGGCCGACCCCTCGACCCCGAACACGGCCTCGGGGAGGGAGACCTGCGCTGGCTCGCCCCCGGGATCGTTGAACCGGTGCAGCTGGACGCTAGGCATCGTGCTTCCTTATCCTGAGCGCGCCCGAGCGGGGTCCGGGCACAGATCCCCGGACCACGAGGAGCTTCCGGCTCGGATCCACGGCCAACACGGCCAGGTTTCGCACCGTGACCCGCGCCGCGCCATCGTGGCCAGGGTAGCGCTTCCCCTTCACCACCTTGCCGAGCCCCCTCCCCGCCGACCCCGGCCGCCGGACCCACTTGTGCCCGTGGGAGCGAGGTCGGGAATGGAACCCCCAGCGCTTGATCGTCCCCTGGAAGCCGCGTCCCTTGGAGATCCCAGTGATGTCCACCTCTTCCCCGGCCGCGAACGCGTCGATCCCGATCTCCGTCCCCACGGCGAACGCCGCAGCATCGTCCACCCGCACCTCGTACAGGTGCTTGCGCGGGGAGACGCCAACCCTCTCGAATTGACCGCGCAGGGGTCGCTTCACCCGGCGCGGGGCGACCTCGCCCGCGCCGAGTTGGATCGCGGCATATCCGTGGCGGTCCGGCGTCCTGATCCCCACGACCACCGCGGGCTCGACCTCGATCACCGTGGCGGCCACAGCGCGTCCCGCCTCGTCGAACCACTGCGTCATCCCGATCTTGCGCCCGATAAGCTCAACGGCCATTGCGTCCCTCATAGCTTGATCTCGATGTCGATCCCCGTGGGGAGCTCCACTTCCATGAGCGCGTTGATCGTGGCCGCGGTCGGTTCCTTGATATCGATCAACCGCCGATGCACTTTGCGCTCGAAGTGCTCCATGGAGCGCTTATCGACGTGAGGCGAGCGGAGGACAGCGTACAGACGCCGCTCGGTCGGCAAGGGAATCGGCCCACTCACCTTGGCGCGGCTCGCCATCGCCGTGTCCACGATCTTGCGCACAGCGGCGTCCACGAGCTCGTGGTCGTAGCTCTGTACCTTGATCCTGATCTTCTCCCTAGCCATCGTACCCCCGACTCCTCAGCACCTCACGCGCGATTCCCTCGGGCACCACGTCGTACCGGGTCACCCGAAGGGTGTGAACCGCACGCCCCTGGGTTAGGGACCTCAACTGGGTGGCGTACCCGAAGGTTTCCCCTAAGGGGATGGAACAGCGGATGACATCGACCACCCCCCGGGTGTGTATGGACTGGATCTCGCCTCTGCGGCGACCCAAATCCGAAACCACCTCACCGAGATACTCGGTGGGCGTGATTATATCCCCCTCCGCGACCGGTTCCAGGAGCACCACCCCTCCCTCCTCGAGCGCGCGGCGCAACGCTTGCGTCCCACACGCCTCAAACGCGTCCGGGGACGAGTCCACGGGATGGCACCGCCCCCCATGAAGGGTGGCGCGGAGGTCCGTGACCGGGAACCCCCCAATCGGGCTCGCCCCGAGTCCTCCCACGATCCCGCGCCGGGCTGCCTCCACGAACTCCGGCGGAAGGACCTCCGCCGGGACGGTGGACCGGAACTCGAACCCCGCCCCACGGGAGAGCGGTTCGAACCGAACGGCGATCTTCGCGTACTGCCCCCGCCCGGCCAGCACTTGCTCCCATTCCTCCACGATGTCCACCGCCCGGGCGAGCGCCTCGCGGTAGGCGACGATCGGCGTCCCCACCCGGTGGGCGACCCCGAACTCCTCGCGCACCCGCCGCAGCTGGACCTCGAGTTGGAGCTCACCCATCCCCCCCACCAGGAGCTGCCCGGTGGCCTCATCGTCGCGGACCCGAAACGTCGGGTCCTCCTGGGCAATCCGGTCGAGAGCCTCCCTGAGCTGCGGTTCCTCGCGCTCGGACCGAGGCTCAACAGCAAAGAACACCACTGGCTCCGGAAAAGAGATCCGCTCCAGGAGCAAGGGGTGGTCAGGATCGCAGAGGGTGTCCCCGGTAAACACGGGGCCGGATGCGATCACACCGACGATGTCCCCTGCCTCCACGGACTCCAAGCGCTCCCGCCGGTTAGCGTGCAACCGGAACAGCCGCACCAGTCGGACCCTGCGCCCTCCGGTGGCGTTCAGCACTACGTCACCTTCCACCGCCCGTCCGGAGTAGACGCGCGTGTAGAGGAGGCGCTCCGCATAGGGATCGGTCGCCACCTTGAACACCAGGGCCGCGAACGGCTCCTCGGTCGAGGCACGCCGGGCCTCGCGCTCGCCACGGGGGGAGAAGCCGTGGATCGGCGGCATCTCCTCCGGGGAGGGGAGGAAGTCCACCACCGCATCCAACAGGGGTTGGACACCGATGTTCTCGAGAACCGCCCCCCCGAGCACGGGCACCCACAGCTTCTCCATTGTCGCCGTCCGGATCGCGGCCAGCAGCTCCTGGGGCGGGATGTCCGCACCGGCCAGGTAGTGCTCGGCCACCGCGTCCGACACCTCGGCCAGCTGCTCCAGGAGGCGTTCCCGCCACTCCTGCACCTCGGGGGCGACCTCGGGGGGAATCGGCAACGCCTCGACCCGACGCCCGAGAGCATCGGGATCCCACCGCAGCGCCGCCCCCGACACAAGGTGCACCATCCCGAGGAGCCTCCCATCGCCATCGCGCCACGGCACGGCGAGGGGGAGCACCGTGGCCCCCAGCTTGTCCACCATGTCCTGGAGCGCTCTCCCGAAGTCGGACCCTGCCCGATCGAGCTTGTTCACAAACGCGATGCGTGGCACGCGGTACCGATCGGCTTGGCGCCATACCGCCTCCGACTGGGACTCCACGCCCTCCACCCCGGAGAAGAGAACGATCGCGCCATCGAGGACCCTCAGGCTCCGTTCCACCTCGGCCGTGAAGTCGACGTGGCCCGGGGTGTCGATGATGTTGATCGCGTGCTCCTTCCACTCCACCGTGGTCGCGGCGGCGCTGATCGTGATCCCCCGTTCCCGCTCTTGGTCCATCCAGTCCATCTCCGCGGTGCCTTCGTGGACCTCCCCCATGCGATGGATCTTCCCCGTGTAATAGAGGATGCGCTCGGTGAGGGTGGTCTTGCCGGCGTCGATGTGGGCAATGACACCGATGTTGCGGATCCGTCGCCTGTCGTAACCCGCCATCGGCGCGCCCCGGGGACCGGCAGGGACTACCAGCGGTAGTGGGCGAACGCCCGGTTGGCCTCGGCCATGCGGTGAGCTTCCTGCCTCTTCTGGTAGGCTCCACCCTCCCCACGGGCCGCGGCGGAGACCTCCCCCGCCAGCCGCTCGGGCATCGTCCGCTCGGACCGGGCCCGCGCTGCCTGAACCATCCACCGCAGGGCGAGCATGGTCTGGCGGTGGGCAGGGACCTCAAACGGCACCTGGTACGCCGCCCCACCCACGCGGCGGGAGCGGACTTCGATCTTGGGCATGCAGTTCTGCACAGCCTTCAAGAACGTATCCAACGCTGGCCCCTCGCCACGCCGCTCGAGGAGATCGAACGCCTCGTACACGATGCGGCGGGCAAGGGACTTCTTTCCATCCCACATCACGTAGTTGATGAACTTCTCCACGAGCTTCGAGCCCTGGCGGACGTCCGCCGCAGCGTCCCGACCCGGGATGACGACATCGAACGTAGGCAACTACCCCTCCTTGGGACGGCGCATTCCGTACCGGGACCGCCCCTGGCGACGGCCCTCTACCCCCGCGGCGTCGAGCGCACCGCGGATGATGTGGTACTTGACCCCCGGCAGGTCCTTCACCCGGCCGCCGCGCACGAGGACGAGGGAATGCTCCTGGAGGTTGTGGCCTTCACCGGGGATGTAGGCGGTCACCTCGCGCCCATTGGACAGGCGCACCCTGGCCACCTTCCGCAGCGCGGAGTTCGGCTTCTTCGGGGTCCGGGTGAACACGCGCAGGCACACGCCCCGGCGCTGAGGGCAGCCGGCGAGGGCCACGGACTTGCTCTTCGACCGTTGCGGTTTCCGTCCTTGGCGCACGAGTTGATTGAACGTTGGCATATCTCCTCCCACGGATTCTAGGTGTCCCTCGCTTCCGTTTCAACTTCCTCCGCGTCGGAAGTCCGTTTCCGACCGGGGAAACCCGTGCCCACGGGGATTCTCTTCCCGACCATGAGGCACGGCTTCAGACCATCGAGGCGGTCGTCCTCCCCACGCAGGGCGGCATCGGCAAGGACCTTCGTCGTGCGCTCGAACGAGGCCGCGGCGAGCCACGACTTGCGGAGGAGGGCAGCGCGGGAGATGCGCAGAAGCTCCCTCTCCCCTTGGGGGATTCGGTACTCGAGGAGGCGCACCGTGCGCGGCTCGCCGTGCAGCTCGACCCGCGCCTGCCTCACCCCCAGGGCGACCGCCCGCTCCAAGACCTCGCGGGTGAGCTCCTCCCCCGCCTCGGCGAGGGTGGTCCCCCCCCGGGCGAGGGGGGCAACGAGCTTCGCCCCCACGAGCTCGTCGCGGCTGCGGCGGACCTTCTCGTTCTCCTCGCTCAGCCGGCGCACCTCCTGCTGGAAGATCTCCAGAGGCACGACATCGTTGAGGAGGAACGATGACTCGCCGGGATCCACGATCCGGACGTTGTTCAAGATCTGACGGATCACGACCTCGAAGTGCTTGTCGTTGATGTCCACACCCTGGGACTTGTACACCTTCTGGAGCTCGACGAGGAGGTACTCCCGCGTCTTCTGCACGCCGGCCACCTCCATCAGGTAGTGGGGGGGGATCACCCCCTTCGACACAGGCTCGCCGCGCTCGACCTTGTCTCCCACGTCGACCACCGTGCCCTCATCGCATTCCACCGCAGCCTTGTACCGGAACCGCACCGACGCCAGGTCACCTGTCGTCTCCACCCGTTCCACGACGAGGGCCTCCCCCGGCGGGAGGTTGACCTGAAATAGCTCCTGCCCCTCCCGCACCGGCGCGCCGTGCTCGACCATCGGCACGAGATCGGAGGTGATGGGAGCGATCACGGCCCGGCTCCCCTCAGCGAGCACGGCGACCGACCGTCGGCCGGCGAGCACGGTCCCCCCCACATCGGCCCGCATCACGAGCGGCCGGGACCGACTGGCAAGCTTCGTTCCCTCCTCCACGTTCGCCCCGTCGTCGATGAGGACCTGCGCTCCGTACGGGACCTCATATTCCCGCACCTCTCCCCGTTCCCCACGCACGATGATCCGCCGCGCCCCTCCCTCGTGTCGCACCTCGACGCGACCCGAGATCGCGGCAACGGGTGCCTCGACGTGGTACTCCGTGGTCAAGGCGTCCCCCGGGGCGACCGTCGTCCGATGCCCAACCCGGATCTCGGCCTCCGGGGGGAGGACGTACATCCGATCCAGTCCCGTTTCGTCGAGCACGGCGAGGTACCTCTGCCCCCCCTCCTCGAACTCAAACGCCTTCCCCTCGATCGGGCTTCGCAGGGAGCGGAACTTGCCGAAGTCCACCTCCTCCCCCTCCGCGACGTGGAGGAACGCCCGGGGCAGGACAACGGTACGAGGCTCGGACGTGATTTCGACCACCTCTCGGCCGGCGCGGGTCGTCTCGACGCGGGTGATCCGCCCGGAGAGGGGGGCCACAGTGGCATGAGCCGCCTTCGTCGTCTTGCGGGCCTCGAACAGTTCCTCGGCGCGGGGAAGCCCCTGGGTGATGTCGAGGCCCGCCACGCCCCCCGTGTGGAAGGTCCGCATCGTAAGCTGAGTTCCTGGCTCGCCGATCGATTGGGCGGCGATCACCCCCACCGTCGTTCCCAGCTCCACCAGACGATGGAACGCGAGATCCAGTCCGTAGCACTTCTGGCACAACCCGCCCGGCGTCTGACATAGGACAGGGGAGCGGATCACGATCCTCGGGCGTACGCGCACCTTCCGGAGCCCGGCCGCGATCAGCTCCTCGCGCAGCTCCAGAGAAAGCACCTCCCCATCCCGCGCCAGCAGCGCCCCCGTCTTGGGATGGTACACGTCGCCGATGATCTTGCCGTACACGACCCGTTCCTCCGCCCCCTTCGCCTTGAGGTCCAGCTCGACCTCCATCCTCCCCACGCGCTCGGAGGTGGCCCGGTCGAGGAGCACCCCCGCGTCCACGAGGACCTCCCCCGTCCCCGGATCGCGAACTGGCTCCGCCGTCACCCGGCCGTAGATCCGATCCGGGATCTCCTCCATCACCTGACCCCGGGGCGCGAAGTACAGCGGGTCGACCTCCACCCCGTGCTGGGTCCCGCAGTCCTCTTCCTTCACGATCGCGTCGACACACGCATCCACGAGCCGCCGGGTAAGGTACCCCGCGCTCGCGGTGCGCAGCGCGGTATCCGCGGTCCCTTTGCGCCCACCGTGGGTGGAGATGAAGTACTCAAGAATGGACAGGCCCTCGCGGAAGTTGGAGATCACCGGCCACTCGAGGACCCTCCCCTGGGGGTCGGCCATCGGCCCCCGCATGCCCGCGATCTGCTTCACCTGGCCAGCTGAACCGCGCGCGCCCGACGCGACGACGGCGTGGACGGGATTGAACGGCGTGCGGGCCAGGTTCTCCATCGTCGCCCTCTCCACCGCATCCACCGTCTCCCGCCACACCCTCGTCACAGCCTGGTAACGCTGCTCTTCTGTGGCCAGCCCCCGCGCGTACATCTGGTTGATCCGCTCCACTTGGACCCGGGCCTCCTGCACCAAGGCCGCCTTCTCGGGAGGGATCGCACAATCGGGGATCGAGATCGTGAGGCCGGATAGGGTGGCATAGCGGAACCCGAGGGCCTTCAGCTCGTCGAGGACCACCGCCGTCCGCTCCCAGCCGTAGCGGAGGTAACACTCCTCGACCTTGCGCCGGACTTGGCGCACATCGAACACCGCGCCGTAGTCGCGCAGATCAGGAGGGAGGACCTGGTTCAGAATCGCCCTCCCAAGGGTCGTTTCCACGACCTTCTCTTCCAGGCAGAGCTTGATGGGGGCATGGAGGCTGATCACTCCGCATTCGTGGGCCTTCTCCGCCTCGGCGAGCGAGCGGAACGCCTTTCCCCTCCCCTTTCCCTCGGGGTCAAGGAGCGTGAGATAGTAGAACCCGTACACCTGATCCTGGGTCGGAAGGGCGAGCGGCCGTCCATGGGCGGGAGACAACGTGTTCCGCGCCGAAAGCATCAACTCCCACGCCTCCTGAACCGCCTCCTTGCCGAGGGGCAGATGAACGGCCATTTGGTCGCCATCGAAGTCGGCGTTGTAGGAAGGGCAGACATGGGGATGGATCTGAATCGCATCCCCATCCACGAGCACGGGCTGGAACGCCTGGATCGACAAGCGGTGCAGGGTTGGGGCGCGGTTGAGGAGGACGGGATACTCGCGGATCAGCTCATCGAGGACATCCCACACCTCGGGCAGCTCGCCGCCGAGGGCCTTGTTCTTGATCTCGTCGTAATCCGCATACGGTAGGTTCTCCAGCCGGGCGAGGATGAACGGCTTGAACAGCTCCAGGGCCATCTTCTTGGGGATCCCGCATTGGTGGATCTTGAGCGCGGGGTTCACCACGATCACCGCCCGGCCAGAGTAATCCACGCGCCGGCCGAGGAGGTGCCTCCGCAGACGGCCCTGCTTGCCCTGGATCCGTTCGGACAGCGACTTGAGCGGCCGGTTGTCCCGACCGCGGATCGGGTTGTCCTTCTTCTCGTTGTGGATGAGGGCGTCCACCGCCTCCTGGAGCATCCGCCGCTCGTTGCGGAGGATGATCTCGGGAGCCCCCATCTCGCGGAGCTTCTTCAGCCGGTTGTTGCGGTTGATGATGCGGCGGTAGAGATCGTTCAAGTCGGTCGTCGCGAACTTCCCGCCCTCGAGCTGGATCATCGGCCGCAGGGCGGGGGGAAGCACGGGAATGATCTTCAGTACGAGGTTGCCCGGGTTGTTGCCAGACTGGCGGAGCTGGTCCACCACCTCCAGACGGTGGAGGATCCGCCGCCGTTCCCCTTGGTTCGCGGTCCGATCGAGCTCCTCCCACAGCTCGTCGGCGAGCGCGTCCAGATCGAGCGCTCCCAGCAGGCGCTCGATCCCCTCGGCCCCCGTGGCGGTGTCGAACCCACCGGGGAAACATCGGTCATAGGCCCGTGCCTCCAGGGTGGACAGCTCCTGCCCGAGGCGCAGGGGGACGTTCTCCCCCACCCGCACCACGAGGTGGGCGAGATTGTCCACAACCTCCTGGATCGGGTTTCCCTCCACCCCCTCGTAGCGCGCCCGCAGCATCTCGAACATCGTCTGCGAGCAGAGCTCGCCGGCTGGCCTCTCGCACAGGGTCTCCCCCTCCTCGACGCTGTCCCCATCCTCGACGAACAGCTCAGCATCGGCCGTCACGGGATACTCGTGGCGCCCGATCACGAGGGCCCGGAACGTCTCGCCGTTGGCAAGCTTCCGCTCCTCGACCTGGACCTCGCCCCCCTCCTCGGCCACCACACGCGGGGCCTTCGTGAGGAGATAGGCCGGCTCGACCTGGAACGTGAACGCGGTGGCTAGGATCCGGACCTCGGTTCCGTACAGGGTTTCACCCGGATGGACCTTGGGAGATGCGGATTGCGTGACAACGAACAAGTCCTCGCGCGAGGTCTCGGTCTCGTAGTACGCGATGCGCCGCAGATCGCGGCGCTTGATCCCCAAGAGGCGGGACAGGGGGCTCGCCACGCCTTTCAGGTACCAGAAATGGACCACCGGGCTCGCCAGTCGGATGTGGCCCATGTTCACCCGCCGCACCGCGGAATCCGTGACGAGGACCCCGCACTTGTCGCACGTGATGCCCTCGTACTTCTTGCCGCGGTACTTGCCACACGAGCACTCGTAGTCGTTCTCCGGACCGAAGATCTCCTCAGCGTAGAGGCCGCCCCGTTCCGGCTTGTGACTTCGGTAGTTGATCGTCTCGGAGTTCGTCACCTCCCCCCGAGACCACGACAGCATCTCCTCGCTTGACGCCAATCCCAAGCGGATCCTTTGGATATCATCCCCGGAAATGACCACCACATCACCTCGAGCGATCTACGAACCGTCCGTGGACGCGCTGGCCGAACCACCCTCGGCCCGCGACCGCCGGTAGTCCGTCGTGTAGAACCCACTTCCCTTGTACACAACACCGAATCGCGGCAGGAGCCGCATCACCTCGGATGTGCCGCACCCAGGGCACCGCGCAAGCGCCCGCTCGTGGGGCTGGCGGAGCTCGCGGAACTCCATGCCACAGCGGGTGCAGCGGTAACGATGAATGGGCATAAGCTCTCCTCCTTGTGAGATACCTTCACTGGAATGAATGACCCCTCGCACCAACCAGCTAATTGTAAGCCCCACTAGGGGGAGATCAAGGCCGGCGCGGCGTGACCCTCGACAGGGAGCCTCATCTGACGCGTCTCGCCCTCCCACTCGCAGCGGAAGCGGACCACCCACGCCGCGGCACGGGGGAGCTCCGCCACCTCCGCCATCCGCTCCGCCGCGTCAGCGATGATCCTCTCCCTTTCCTCCGGAGTATGCTCGTGCCAGCGGGCCCGAACCAAGGCGAGGGGCGAGCCGGGCATCTGCACGTAGAGGCGGATGTCCGTGGGCAAGAACAACGGCTGCAATCGGGCTTGTTCCTCGGAGGTCACCGCCACGACGACGCGCGCCCCGGAGTCCATGCGGTACGAGTGTTCAAATCGCAACAGCTGAACCGTGTTCTCCGTGAGAGCAGCGGTAGAATCGAACTCCAGGAAACGCCGGACGAACCCCTCGTCGGTGAGCAGGCACTCCCTGCCAGCGGGCGAAGGAGGGATCCCCAACTCCGTTGCCAGCGCCCTCAACCTCTCCCCCAACGCATCGCCCTCCTCGAGATCGAGGAACGCCCCCCGATCCACCCTCCCCTCCTCCTCGGCCGGCGTAGAAGGGAGGACGCGCGCCGACAGGGGCCGCACCACGCGCCCCGCGAGTCCCACGGCGCGCTCGAGGGCGAGGAGGTCATCCACCCCCAGGCCACGCCGCCCCACGACCTCGCCCGTCACCACGAGCTCGGCGTGGAGGCGCCGCGCCAGGCGACCCACCCGTTCCAGGAGAAGCCAACGACAGGTGCCACAGGGAAAGGGAAACCCGGTCGCCCGCTTCCCCAACGAGAGAAAGTCGCGCTTCAGAGTGATGCACTGAAAGCGGGCCACCCCGAACAGGCTCTGTGCTTGAAGCCCCACCTCCTCTTCCCCCTGGAAGAACGGGGACCGAAAATAGACGAGCCGCAGCTGCCTAAGCCCAGCCCGCTCGGCCAGCCGCACCGCCAGCGCGCTCGCCAGGCTTCCCGAATACAGAGCGAGAGCGAGCGTCGGGCCTCCTTTCACCGGCGGGGAACCACGAGTCCGTACGAACCGTCCCCACGGCGAAACAGGACCGCGGGTTGGTCATCGTCGGCGCGGAAGAAGACGAGGAACTCCCGGTCGCTCCGCTCGAGCTCGCTCACCGCCGCATCGAGGGTCAGGGGTTCCCGCACGTAATCGTCCACCACCTCCACGGACGGACCACCGGCGGCCTTCCGCCCCGACGGTGGAGCGGGGTGCCCGCTCTTGCGCGACACCCGCAATCGCTCTTTGTACCGGACGAGCTGGCGCTGCATCTTGTCCACGGCCTGGTCGATCGACGCGTACATGTCGCTCGTATCCGCCTTGGCCTTCACCACCTTGTGGTTGACGAGGTAACCCATCATCTGCACCCGTTGGATCGGCCCCTCCACCTCGAGGATGACGTCCAACTTGAGGATCCTGTCGAAGTAGCGAGATAACGCCCCAACCTTCTTTTCCACGTATTTTGTCAACGCTCCCGAGTCCGAAGCATAGCGTTCCTCGACATGAAGCTTCATGATAAGATCTCCCCCCGTTCCCTTATATCCTACCACAGCCACGGGTGGGGCGTCAAGGGAGGTGAGCTAGATCACATTCAACGGGAGCAAGTTCAGAGATTCGCTGACGGAGATAGGCAACGAGGCGTCGCGGTCCATCCGGCCCGAGCCCAGGGAGGAACCCCGCGAACGCTTCCTCCACGTATTGGCGCACCGTGCCGCGATAGGTGAGGCCCCGAGCGAGCCGCTCGCGGGTCACCAGCCCCACGTCGAGGGCCGCCCGGGGGGGCTCGACGTGGAGGAGGGCCTCCGGGCAGTCCACCCACGCCGCGAGCTCGTGGGCCGCGTAACCATCCGGTTCGTGCTCGACCAGGAACGCCACCACCCTCTGCTGGACCGGAGGGAGGCGCCGCAGGCGACGCAGAAGGCGCTCCACGCGAAGGACGACGGGCTCGGGGAGGATCGCGGCACGGGGGGAGACCTCCTCGGAAAGGAGGGCCACCGTGGACGGCGCAGCCGGCTGGGCTCCCCGTTCCGCGACCGGCGAGGGGGGGCAGGTCCGAGAACCCGGGGTCGGGAGGGCATCGAGGAGAGGTGGCTCACCGTCCCGTGCGCGGGCCAGCGCCTCCAGGATCCGCCCCCGGACCTGGCGGAGCTTGGGGGACTCCACGGGGCGAAACGAGGGGGTGTACCCACCGTGGAACGTGTGCCGAACGCGGATCGTGACCCGCCGGGCCGTGGACCCGGCCATGAAGATGCACTCCCCGACCTCAAGTTGGGACACGATCTCCTTCGCTTCGGTTTTCCTCCACGGCAGAAGTTCCCCATACACGCGCATGTCCGCCTCGTGGACCACCCGGTGCAGGAAGAGCATCCCCGCTTGCGTGAGAACGTCCTTCTCCACCTTCGCCGACCGCTGCGAGATCACCACCGCGCCCAAGCCGCGCTTGCGGCCGCGGAGGGCAATGCGGGCGATGACGTCCTTGAGCCGGGTCCGCACCCCCTGGGGGATGAACTCGTGGCACTCCTCGATCCCGATCATGTACGGGGTTCGCAGGCGACCGGCGTGGGTCCACAGCCGGGACAGGAAGTCGAACACGACCGCCTCCCTCTCGGCACCGAGCATGTCGGAGACATCGAGGATCACCGGAACCCCTTCGTGGAGGGACAGGTCAGCGACCTCTCCCACGGTGGTCCTATTCAGCTCCACGTCCGCATGGTCCCCTCCCCCAACGACGAGCACCTCGTACTTCTCCTTGAGGCCGAAGTACTCGCCATCGATGTCGACGAGGGACAGGGGGCAGTGGGCGGCGAGGAGCTCCTCGAAGATCACCCCCGCGGTGTTGGACTTTCCGGAGCCGCGGATGCCGAGGATCGCCACGCACTGCCCGACGACCTCCTCCACGGGAACGGTCAACTCGGGGCCGAGGTTGAGGGCGCTCATCACGGCCACCGTAGCGGCAACGGTGCGCCCCGACGAGGGGGGATGCGAGCCGCCGAAGGGACATCGGGGGTGGAGGGCCTGTTACCTGTGACCTCGCGCGAGCCGCGCCGCGTGGGCCAGCGCCTCCTCCCGCGTTGCGATCTCTCCGGAAAGAATCCTTTCCTGGACGAGCTCCAACACCTCCCCGAGCCGCGGTCCAGGGGAGAACCCGAGGGCGAGGAGGTCATCGCCGGTGAGGAGAGAGCGCGCGCGGCGGATGCCATGGATCCGCCGGAGATGGACGAGGAGGCCCACCGCGCGTTCGAGGAGGGGCGCCCAGGCGCGGGCGTGGTGGGCGCTCGCCTCGGCATCGCACACGACGAGGCGGAGGAGGTCGGCGAACAGCGGGAACCGGCGGGGCAGCTCGTCGAGGGGGGCCGCCTCGTCCTCCCCCGCCCCGAGGAGGCGAACCTGTTTCCCAAGGCCCATCTCCGGCAGGCGGGCCACCCGCATGTGCTCCCGCACGAGGTGGGCCACCCACTCCACATCCCGTTTGGGAAACCGCAGTCGGAGCAGGGCCCGCGACGCGATCTCCGCCCCGAGGCCGCAGTGCCCGCCCATGTTCTCCCCCCCGGAACGGGCAAGGGCGGAGGGCTTCCCCACATCGTGGAGGAGGACGGCCAGCTTGAGGCGGGGGTCGTCCCACAGGAGATCGGCGACCCGAAGAGCGGCCACGGTGTGGACGAACACGTCCCCCTCGGGGTGGTACGCCTCGGGTTGGGGCACGCCGTGGAGGGCCGCGACCTCGGGGAGGATGGGCGCGAGGAGGCCGAGGCGATCGAGAAGGAGGACCCCCTCCCCCGAGCGCGGGGTGGCCAGAATGCGAACAAGCTCGTCGCGGATCCGTTCCCAGGATACAGAGGTGATCCGTGGGGCGTGGTCCCGGATCGCCGCGGCGGTGTTCTCCTCGATCGCGAACCCCAGCTGGCAGGCGAACCGCACCGCACGCAGCATGCGCAGGCGATCCTCTCCGAACCTCGTCCCCGGGTCGCCGATCGCCCGCACGAGGCCCGCGGTGAGGTCGGGGATCCCCCCCACCCGATCGAGGACCTCGCCGTTCGCCGTCGCCACGAGGCCGTTCACGGTGAAATCGCGGCGTTGCACGTCCTCATCGAGCGTTCCCCACCGCACCGCGTCCGGCCGGCGCCCGTCGCGGTACCCTCCCTCGGTGCGAAACGAGGCCACTTCGTAGGAGCGACCATCGGGGGCCACCACCACCACCACGCCGAAGCTCTCCCCGACGGTGAGCACCTTGTGGTCCGGGAACAGGCGCCGCACCTCGGCTGGGGAAGCAGAGGTTGCGATGTCTACGTCTTGAGCTGCGAACTTCTCACCGCGCAGCTCGGCGAGGACGGCGTCGCGCACCACCCCCCCCACGAGGACCGCGATGTGCCCCGCCTCCCGCAATCGATGGAGGATCTCCGTGGCGAGGGGGTGGTCGGCAAGCAAACGTGTCAGGTGAAGGCGCACGTTCGATTATCGCCCGGTTGCGGGTCGGTCGCACCAGGGCTAGGATTCGCGACAAGGGGGTCGATCATGGAACACGAACTGCTGCGACAAGCACGGGAACACATGGCACGGACGGTGGACGTGCTCCAAGGCGAGCTCGCCAAGATCCACACCGGACGGGCCAACCCCACGCTCGTGGAGAGCGTGATGGTCGACTACTACGGGGCCCCCACGCCGCTGAAGCACGTCGCGCATCTGGTGGCCCCTGATCCCGATCTGATCATGATCCGTCCGTTCGACCGCACCCAGATCCCCGCCATCGAGAAGGCCGTGCTGGGAGCGGGCCTCGGTCTCAACCCCCAGAACGATGGCCAGGTGATCCGCATCAAGGTCCCCCGGCTGTCCGAGGAGCGAAGGAACGAGCTCGTCAAGCTCGTCGGGAAGAAGGTGGAAGAGGCAAAGGTCGCTTTGCGCAACGTGCGGCGCGACGCGCGAGAGAAGCTTGACCAGGAACGCAAAGAAGGACGCCTGGCCGAGGACGACCTGTTCCGATTGCGGGAGGAGTTGGACGCGATCACGGCGGAACACACGAAGCGGGCCGACGCGCTGGCGGAGAAAAAGGCCCACGAGATGCGCACCCTGTGAGCGACCTCCACGACGCGATCCTGGTGGGACTGAGGGAAGGGGGGCTGTTGGCAGCGGTGCTGGCTGCCGCCCTCCTCGTCGTGGGTTGGCAGTGGTCGCTGGGGGTCGTGGGGGGGGTGGCCGCGGTGGCGATCGGGCGGCTCGCATGGGGCCACCTGGTGGCGATCCTCGTCCGGGACCGCGGGGGGCGGGGCGCAGCGGCCGTGGCATCCCTCGTCCGGCAGGGGCTCGTCGGGGGGGTGGTGGCGGGGGGCATCCTCGCTGGCCTCCCCCCGCTTGCCGTGGGGAGCGGGTTGCTGCTCGCGGTCCTCGGTCGCGTGGTGGGGACGGTGAACCTTGCTCGAGCATCTAGGTGAGGAGCTTACCCTCCGGTTCCCCATCGGAGGAACGGAGATCGCGTTCAACCTCGTGGTGATGGCGGTGGCGGTGGCCGTCGCCGGGGGACTGGTGCTCCTTTCCCTGTGGATCCGGCGGGGGCTGAGCCCTGATCCCGACGCCCCCCTGTCCCGCCGGGCGGCACTCGTCGCTGCGGCGATCGACTTCTTTCGCGATCAGCTCCTGGGCGGGGTGTCCCCCCAGCTCGGGGAGCGGCTCCTGCCCTTGGTGGCCACCCTGTTCCTGTACGTTCTCCTCTGCAACTGGATTGGGATCTTGCCCATACCGTACATCGTCTCCCCGACGCAGGATCTGAACGTGGCGTTGGGCCTCGCGCTCCTCGTGTACGGGTCGACCCACTACTACGGGATCCGCACGAAGGGGGTCCGCCGCCACGTGGCAGGATATTTCGAGCCTTTTCCATTCCTCATGCCGTTGAACATCCTCGGGGATTTCGGTCGCACCCTTTCCCACGGGTTCCGTCTGTTCGGGAACATCCTCGGGGGAGCCCTCCTTGCCGCCGTGACCCCCGTCGTCGTGCTGAGGATCGCGGACCTCATCCCCGGGGTGGGGAGGGCATTGGGGTGGGTGGGACAGGTCCCGCTCGCCGTGGGGCTCAACCTCGTGTTTGGGCTGTTCTTCGGGGGCATTCAGGCCCTCGTGTTCGCGCTGCTGGCGGCGGCCTACATCCAGGTCACCGCGGACTAGGAGGTGACGAGATGGAGTTGGAGGCGGTTGTGCAAGCGGCGAAGTACCTCGCCGCTGGGATCTGCATGGGCATCGGGGCGATCGGGGCCGCGCTTGGGGAAGGGATGATCGGGGCCCACGCCCTCGACGCGATGGCCCGCCAGCCGGAGATGGCCAACACCCTCCTCCGGACGATGGTGATCGCGGACGCGATCGCGGAGACGACGGGCATCTACTCCCTCGTGGTGGCGATCGTCCTCCTGTTCGTGGTGTAGGGGGAACCGTGACGCTGGAGTGGGGCACGATCATCAAGAACCTGAACTGGACGCTCATCCTGAACGTCGTCGCCTTTCTCGTGTTGGTGGTGCTCCTGAAGCGTTTGCTGTACAAGCCGGTCCTCACCTGGCTCGACCGGCGGCGGGAGCTCGAGGAAGGGAGGCTCCGCGATGCTGCCGCCGCTCAAGCTCACGCCCAGCGCCTCCTCGAAGAACGGGAGGTCCTCCTCGCCGAGGCGAACCGACGCGCGCGGGCCATCGTCGCCCAAGCCGAGGCCGAGGCCCAGGGCATCCTCCGCGACGCCCGCCGGGAGGCGCGCACGCAGGTCCAAGCGCTCCTCGCGGAAGGAGAGAAGGCAGCGGCGCGCCTCCGCGAGGAGGCGCTCGCCGACCTCCGCCGCTCCTACGCCGAGCTCGTCGTGCTCGGAGCGTCCAAGGTTCTTGCCCGAGAGGTGCGGGCAGGGGACCACGAGCGGTTGCTGGCGGAGCTCACGGAGCGATTGGGACCGCGGCTCCTGCAGTGACCATGTCTGCGACCGACGTCGCGCGCCCGTATGCCCGTGCCCTGTACGAGGCCGCGACCTCCCGCGGAGCGGAAGAGCGCGTCGCCCGCGATCTGGCCCTCCTCCGCGACCTGTGGGAGGGAGGGGCGGAGCTTGCCGTGCCCTTCCTGACCCATCCCCTGATCCACGCCCGAGTCAAGGAAGCGGCCCTCGAGCGCGCGTTGGCGCCGACGCTCCACCCCCTGACCCTCAACCTGGTGCGGCTCCTCGTGCGCCGGGGGAAGGCCGTTCTCATCCCCGACCTTGTGCTGGCGTTCTTCCGCGAGGAGGAGGAGAGAGGAAGGTCTCTCCACGTCGTGGTCCACACCGCGCGTCCCCTCTCCCCCGAGGAGCGGGCCGTCCTCGAGAGCCGGTTGGGGGAGGCCCTCCGCCGGATGGTGCGGATCGAGGAGCGGGTGGATCCCCGTCTCCTCGCGGGGATCGAGCTTGCCGTATCCGGCCGTCGGGTGGAGGCTTCGCTCCAGGCGCGCCTGACTGAACTCATGGCTCAACTCAAGGGGTAGATGATGAACCCACGCCGAGACGAGATCGCGGCGATCATCCGCAGACAGATCGAGGAACTCGACGTCGACCTCCAGATGGAGGAGGTGGGGGTGGTCGTCGAGGTCGGGGACGGGATCGCCCGCGTGTGGGGTCTCCGGTCGGCGATGGCGTCCGAGCTCCTCCAGTTCCCAGGCGAGATCTTCGGGCTCGTCCTCGATCTCGCCGAGGACTCGGTGGGGGTCGCCATCCTCGGGCCGGACCAGGGGATCAAGGAGGGGGACGAGGTCCGGCGGACGGGCCGGGTCCTGTCCACGCCGGTGGGGAAGGGATTTCTGGGACGGGTGGTGAGCCCGCTCGGGGACCCCCGCGATGGGGGGGAGGCGATCGAGCCCGAGGGGTACCGCAAGACCGACGCCAAGGCCCCGGGGGTGATCGCCCGCCAACCGGTGGATACGCCCCTCCAAACCGGCATCAAGTGCATCGATGCCCTGACCCCGATTGGCCGCGGCCAGCGGGAGCTCGTGATCGGCGACCGCCGCACGGGGAAGACGGCGATCGCCCTCGACACGATCATCAGCCAGAAGGGCGAGGGCGTGTACTGCATCTACGTCGCCATCGGCCAGAAGTCGTCCACGGTCGCCAAGGCGGTGGACGCCCTGCGCCGGCACGGCGCGCTCGACCACACGATCGTCGTCGCCGCGACCGCCGAGGACCCGACCCCGCTCCAGTACATCGCTCCCTACGCGGGGTGCGCGATGGGCGAGTACTTCCGCGACCGGGGGGAGGACGCGCTGGTGGTCTACGACGATCTCTCCAAGCACGCTGTTGCCTACCGCGAGATCTCGCTGCTTCTGCGCCGGCCCCCGGGGCGGGAGGCGTACCCCGGGGACATCTTCTACACCCATTCCCGGCTCCTGGAGCGGGCGGCGCGGATGAGCGACGAGCACGGGGGGGGGTCCCTCACCGCGCTGCCCATCGTGGAGACGAAGGCGGGCGACATCACCTCCTACATCTCCACGAACCTCATCTCCATCACCGACGGCCAGATCTACCTCGAGGCGGACCTGTTCAACAAGGGCCAGCGGCCGGCGATGAACGTGGGGCTGTCCGTGTCGCGGGTCGGCGGGGCGGCCCAGGTCCCGGCGATGAAGGAGGTCGCCGGCCAGCTCAGGCTCGAGCTTGCCCAGTACCGGGACCTGGCCGCGTTCGCCGAGTTCGCCCAGGAGCTCGATGAGGCATCCCAAGCCCAGCTCGCCCGCGGGGAGCGGGTGATGGAGATCCTGAACCAGGACCAGTACAAGCCGCTTCCCGTGGAGGCCCAGGTGGCGATCCTCTACGCCGCGGTCGGGGGGCACCTCGACGCCGTGCCCGTGGACGCGGTTCGCGCGTTCGAACGGGGGTTCCTCGCGTTCCTCGCCGAGCACGATCCCCACGTCCTCGCCTCCCTCCGCGAGGAGCGGCACCTCACGGAAGCGGTGCGGGAGGGGCTCGACGAGGCCCTCGCCAAGTTTCGGGAAGGGTTCAGGGCCTGATGGGCGCGCGAGTTCGTCAGATCTACCGCCGGATCGCGAACGTTCGCCACGTGCGGCAGATCACGAAGGCGATGTACACGATCGCCGCGACGCAGGTCATCCAGCGCAAGCGCGCGCTCCTCGCGGCCCGGCCGTTTGCGGACGCCGCGGGGAGCGTGCTCGCCGACCTCGTGGCCACCGCCAACCGCGAGGGCCTCGTCCACCCCCTCGTCCACGGCGCAGGCCGCCCGGGGACGGCCCTCCTCATCGTCAACGCCGATCGAGGGTTGTGCGGACGCTACGTACTGGACCTGAACCGCGCTGCGGCCGAGGTTGCCCAAGCGAAGGACGGAGTGCGGATCCTCGCCGGGGGGGACAAAGCCCACCGCCACTTCCGTCGCCGCCGGTGGCCGATCGTGAAGAGCTACGTGCACGTCTACGATCGGCCCACAGTGGACGTCGCCCAGCGGATCCGGGACGACCTCCTTGCCCTCTACGGGACCGAGGTCGGAGAGGCCCATGTCGTGTACACGTACTTCCGCGGGGAGCTCGCCCAACAGGTGCGGGTCGAGCGCCTTCTGCCTGTGGACCTCCCGCCGGGGCAGCCCCGCGATTTTCTCGTTGAGCCGGACCTCGCCACGATCCTCGACGAGCTGGCCCACCTCTACCTCACAGGTCGCATCCTGAGGATCCTGCACGAGGCGAAGACCTCGGAGCACGCCGTGCGGCGGCAGGCGATGAAGGCCGCCACCGACAACGCCGACGAACTCCTGGAGAAGCTCACCCTGAGCTACAATAAGGCCCGGCAGCATCGAATCACGACCGAGCTCGCCGACATCATGGGGGGGGCGGAGGCCCTGCGGGAGGAGGGATGACCGACAACGCGCGTACGGACAAGGGGCGGATCCTGACCATTCGGGGACCGGTGGTGGACGTCCAGTTCCCCCCTGGCCACCTTCCCCCGCTGCGCCAGGCCCTGCGCATCGCGCGGGATGGCGGTGACCTCGTGCTCGAGGTGGCCCAGCACCTGGGGGACTCCACGGTGCGGGCGATCGCGATGGACTCCACCGATGGCCTCAAACGGGCGGACGAGGTGATGGACACCGGGGGTCCGATCACGGTTCCCGTGGGGCCAGAGACGTTGGGACGGATGTTCGACCTCACCGGGCAACCCATCGACGAGCAACCTCCCCCGCCCGTGAGGAAGACCTATCCCATCCACCGCGATCCCCCCCCCTTGGCCGACCTCGCGGTCGAGGACGAGATCCTGGAGACGGGGATCAAGGTCCTCGACCTCGTCGCCCCGATCCCGAAAGGGGGCAAGGTCGGGCTGTTCGGGGGAGCGGGGGTGGGGAAGACGGTCCTCATCATGGAGCTCATCCGCGCGATCGCCTACGAGCACAAGGGGTACTCCGTGTTCGCTGGGGTCGGGGAGCGGTCCCGCGAGGGGAACGAGCTGTACCTGGCGATGAAGGAGTCTGGGGTGCTCGCGAACACGGTGCTCGTGTACGGGCAGATGAACGAGCCGCCGGGAGCGCGGTTCCGGGTCGGCCTGTCCGGGGTGACGATGGCCGAGTACTTCCGCGACGAGGAGGGGAAAGACGTGCTCCTGTTCATCGACAACATCTTCCGCTTCGCCCAGGCGGGAAGCGAGGTCTCGGCCCTCCTGGGGCGGATGCCGTCCGAGGTTGGCTACCAGCCAACGCTGGCGACGGAGATGGCCGAGCTCCAGGAGCGGATCACGTCCACCCGCCGCGGCTCGATCACCGCCGTCCAGGCCGTGTTCGTGCCCGCCGACGACCTCACCGACCCCGCCCCGGCCACGGTGTTCGCCCACCTCGATGCCACGATCACCCTTACCCGGGACCTGGCGGAGAAGGGGATCTACCCCGCGGTGGACCCCCTGCAGTCCGACTCCCGGCTCATGGATCCCCAGATCCTTTCCCGCGAGCACTACGAGGTTGCCCAGCGCACGCGGGCCATCCTCCAGCGCAACCAGGACCTCCAGGACATCATCGCGATCATGGGGATGGAGGAGCTGTCCCCCGAGGATCGGACGACCGTACTGCGGGCCCGGAAGATCCAGCGGTTCATGGCCCAGCCGTTCCACGTCGCGGAGCAGTTCACGAATCGTCCTGGCGCCTACGTGAAGATCGAGGACACCGTGCGCGGGTTCCGCATGATCTGCGACGGGGAGCTCGACGACGCGCCGGAGCAAGCGTTCTACATGGCGGGGACGATCGACGAGGTTCTCAAGCGGGTGGGAAAGAAGCGCTGAGCACCGCCCTGGCCCGGCCCAGTGCAGTGGCGCTGCGCAACCTGGGTTTCTACAATCGCCGCCTATGCACGGCGGGCGAAGGATGCGAGCGATCTTGCGCCGGATGGCGATCGGAGCGGTGATCCTTCTTTTGGTGTGCCCCCTCTCCTGTACGAGCTCTCCGGAGGGGAACGCCTGCACGATCACTGTGCGGGCAGGAGAGGCCATTCAACCTGTATTGGATGCCGCTTCCCCAGGAGCGGTGATCTGCCTCCCCCCCGGCGTGTGGACGGAGAGCCTCCGCGTGGCGAAGGCCGTCACGCTGCGTGGGGCCGGGCCGGGGAGGACGACGATCCGCGGGCAGGAGCTGGGTCAGCCCGTCATCCAGGCCGGCCCGGAGGCGGAAGAGGTGATCCTCGTGGGGATCACGTTCACGGGGGCCATGGGAAGTTGTCCGGACCCCGCCGGCTGCGCCCATGGTCTTCTCGCGACGGGGGAAGCAAGGGTGCGGGTCGAGAACTGCGCGTTCTCCGAGAACGCGGCGGACGGCGTGCAGGCCCGCGACGGAGCCCACGTGGCCCTCACCAAAGTCACGAGCACGAAGAACGGGGGGTACGGGCTGCGCGCTCAGCAGCGGGCGCAGGTGGAGGTGCGGGACTCCGTTTTCACCCGGAACCGGACCGCTGGGATCTGGCTCGCCGGCGCAGCACGGCTTGATCTTGGCCGGTCCGAGGTGGCAGAAAACGAGCGGCTGGGGGGGTGGATCCGTGACGACGCGGCCCTGATCGCGGAGGGGTCCCATGTGATCGGCAATCGGGGCCACGGTCTGTGGGTTCGGGACCGGGCAACGGTGACGCTCACGGCATGCACGATCGCCGATAGCGTAGATGTGGCCCTCGTTCTCGAGGGGGATTGTCGGGTCACGGCTACGGATTGCCGGATCGAGCGAGGGTGGTACGCGGTGGATGCGCGGGATTCGTCTCAGGTTCGCCTTGCCGCGTGCACGGTGGTGGACTGCCGCTGGGACGGCATCCGTCTCAGTGGCTCGTCGCGCGCCCAGATCCTGGGGTGCACGCTCATCCGCGGACGGGGGTCGGGGATCCGGGTGACGGGTCTCGCTCAAGCGGAGATCAGCCACAACCGCATCGAGTCGTGGAGCACGTACGGGATCTTCTCTCTGGCCTCCTCCCCCCCCTGGGGGGTGGGGAACCGACTGGCGGAGAACGGCGTGGACCTTGCCGGCAATCTACCTGGGGAGATGCGGGAACCCCGCGTTGTCCCGTCCCTCGCTGAGGCGAAGTTCCCCGATCCGCGGTTTCGCAACCTCCAGGAGGCGGTGGACGCCGTCCTCCCGGGCGGACGGCTCGTCGTCGAGGCCGGGGTTCACCGGGGGGGGATCACGATCGGGAAGTCCATCCGGATCGAGGGCGACGGGAGTGTCCTCCTCACCGGGTGCGCCGACAACGATGCGCCGGTGCTGTCCCTCGTGGGCGGAGCGGAATGCGAGTTGGTTGCCATCTCGTTGGGGTACGGATCCGAGGGCCTGATGCTCGGCGCGGATGCTCGGGCGTCGTTGGTGGACTGTGTCATCTCCGACAATTCTGAAGGGATCCGCGCCAGCGACGCGGCGTACGTGACCCTCCTCCGATGCCGTCTCTCCCGCAACGAGCGAGGGGGGATGTGGCTGTGGGGGAGGGCGGAAGCGGAGATCGAGGAGTGCGTGTTCACCGAAAACGGAAGCGGCGAGGCGGGGATGAGCGGTCCGTCCCTTGGCGTGGGCGGTGCAGCGTGGGCAAGGATCACCCGGAGCACGATCACGGGGAGCGGGTGGAAGGGAGCGATCTTCCTGCGGGACAGCGCGGGAGCGGAGATCTGGGAAAACTCGATCCGCGGCAATGCGGGGGTGGGGGTCATCGTCGGGCCGTGTGCTGACCTGAGGTACCGGTTCGCGGGGTGGGTGGAGGGCGGTGGGAACGAGTTCAGGGACAACAAAGGAGACGTGTGCCCCGACGAGCTGGCGTTCTTGACCGGTGCGGGCGGGGCGTTCGATCTGCGCCCGTAGAAGGGGGATGCTGGATGGGCATTCATCTCAGCGAGGCGTCCGGTTCCACGATCGCCGAACTGGCGTGGTTCTGTGTTCCTCCGGAGAGACGGGGGGACCCGGTGTTCCGCCGCGGGGCCCACGCGAAGGAGGCGTGGATCCAGGAGAGGCTGGCGCGGGGGGAACCGGTGGCCAAGGTCGCGTACGTCGAGGGCGAGGCCGCGGGGATCCTTCACTACGAGCCCGTCCCCGAGGAAGGAGCGGTCCACATCCTCTGTCTCTATGTCCCCCACGAGCGGCACTGGGGGAAGGGCATCGGGAGTTCCCTCCTCGCCACCCTCGTGGAGGAGATGAGAAGCCCTCAGGCCTGGAATGGAGGGCAACCCGCGCGGGGGATCGCCACCCGCACCTTCGCTGGGCATCACCCAGGCCAGCTCCCGGCCCGGGAGTTCTTCCGCCGGCGTGGGTTTGAGCCAGTGGGGGAGGACCCTGATTTCCTGTTCCTCCCCCTCCAGATGGGCGCGCGCCACGAGCCCCGGAGATCCCCCCTCGCCTACGTTCCGCAGGCGGAGGATACTGATCAGGTCATCATCCTCCACGGCCCATCGTTCTGCCCGTGGACCTACCCATTCCTCGTGCTGGCAGCTCAGGCGATCGCGGAGATCGCACCCCACCTCCCCATTCGCTGGATCGACCGCGTCTCGACGCCGCACGAGGCCGCAGCGCGAGGGGGGTACGAGGGGGTGGTCGTCAACGGACGGCCGATCCGGTCGTTCGTCCTCGACCGGGAGGAGTTCGAGGGAGAGGTGCGGTGCGCTCTCAGAGGATGAGGCGGGCGAACCGGAGCTTCCCCGCGCGGAGGACGGCCCCGGGGCGCACCTCGACCCGATCCTGAGGCGAAGCGACCCGCTCCCCGTCCACCTCCACCGCCCCTCCTGCCACGAGCCGCCGCGCCTCGGACCGCGAGCGGGCCATCTTGGCCGCCATGAGGAGGTCGACGATGTTCGCGGTGTTGGCGGAATCAAGGAGCTCCCCCACCGCGACCTCGGGCATCTCCTCCGGCGGCTGCTCGTCCTCGAACACCCGCTCGAAGTGCTCCTGGCCCCGGCGGGCGTTGTCCTCACCATGGAGCCACGCCACCAGAGTCCACGCGAGGCGCTTCTTCGCTTCCTTCGGGTGCCACGCCGCGACCTCCTCCCACGGGGTATCGGTGAGGAGCTGGTAGTACTGGGGCATCAGCTCGTCGGGGAGCGACATGATCTTCCCGAACTGCTCCTCCGGTTCCTCAGCCACCCCGATGTAGTTCCCGCGGGACTGGGACATGGCGAACGTCCCGTCGGTCCCGATGAGAAGGGGCATCGTGAGGATGACCTGCGGTTCCTGGCCGTACGCTTCCTGGATATCGCGCCCGATGAGGAGGTTGAACCGCTGATCCGAGCCCCCGAGCTCGACATCGGCCCGCACCACCACCGAGTCGTAGGCCTGGGCCAAGGGATAGAGGAACTCCATGATCGTGATCGCCGCCCCCTCCCGGAACCGGCGCTGGAAGTCCTCCCGCTCCAGCATCCGCGCCACCGTGTACCGCGCGGTGAGGCCGACCACCTGAGCCAGGGTCAGCTTCTCCAGCCACTCGGAGTTCAGGCGGACTTCGGTCCGGCGAGGATCGAGGATCCGGAACGCCTGCTCCCGGTAGGTGCGCATGTTGCGTTCGATATCCTCCGGTGACATCGGCTCCCGGGTCTTCGATTTCCCCGACGGATCGCCGATGCGGCGGGTGAAGTCCCCCACCACGAGGACCGCGGTGTGACCGAGATCTTGGAACGTACGTAGCTTCCGCAGCACCACGGCGTGGCCGAGGGTGAGCTGGGGGGCAGAGGGGTCGATCCCCAGCTTCACCCGCAGCGGCCGCCCTTGGCGGAGGGACCGCTCGATCTTCCGGGCCAGCTCCTCCCGCGGGAGCAGGGTCTCCGCATTCCGCTCGATCGCCGCTAGCTGCTGCTCCACCTCGTCCGGTAGCACCATCTCCTACACCACCACCGCCGACACCACCCGGTCGCCCGGCTCGACCTGGATCAGGCGCACCCCCCGCGCGTAGCGGGAGAACGTGCTCACCTGAGAGACGGGGAACCGGATCACCTTCCCCCCAGCCGTGGACAGGGCAACCTCATCCCCGTCTGCGACGAGGATCGCTGTGACGAGCGACCGGGCGTGATCGTCGAGCCTGATCCCGATCACCCCCCGCCCGCCGCGACCCTGGGCGGGGAGGTCCGGAAGCTCCACGCGCTTCCCTTGCCCCCCTTCGGTCACGAACAGGAGGCGCTTCTCCGTCTCGCCGGGGGGAAGCCAGACCATCCCCACCACCCGGTCCCCTGGAGCGAGGCGGATCCCGATCACGCCCTTTGACGGCCGTCGCGTGAGCCGCACCGCCTCCTCCGGAAAGCGGATCACGTGTCCGCCCGCGGTGGCGAGGACCATCTCCCCGCCCCCGTGGGTGATCGCCACGTCCACGAGGCGATCCTCGTCGGGGATCGAGTGGGCAAGGATCCCCTTCGTGTGCGCGTTGGCGTAGTCGGAGAGGGCGTTGCGGTTCACGATCCCCTGGCGGGTGGCCAGGAGGGCGTACCCCCCGTCGTAGCCGTCCACGGGGAGCACGGCACGGATCTCCTCGTCCAGTCCCATCTCCAGGAACTGGCGCAGGTTCTTCCCCACCGAGTCCCGATCGCCGGGCTCGAGGCGCTGCAAGGGGAGCTTGAACACGCGGCCGCGGTCGGTGAACACGAGGAGGTCCTGGTGCGTGTGGGCGGCGACCATCGTCCGCAGGTAGTCCCCCTCCTTGGGCCGGATCCCGATCACGCCCTTCCCCCCCCGTCCCTGGGCCCGGTACGCCTCGCAACCCGTCGTGTTCACGTACCCTTTCCCTGTCACGCACAGGATCACGTCAAGGCGGGGGGCCTCCAGGGCGGCGAGCTCGATCGCCTCGGACGACTCGACGATCGTCGTCCGTCGCGCGTCCCCGTACTGGGCCGCGATCGCCTGCAGCTCCTCGCGGATGATGTGGTCGAGCCGCCGCGGATCCGCGAGCACGGCCTCGTACTCCTCGATCTTCGTCGCCAGCTCGGCCCGCTCCTCGTCGACCTTGCGGCGCTCGAGCTTGGTGAGCTGGGAGAAGCGCATCTTGAGCACGGCATCCGCCTGCTTGGGGGAGAGCCCGATCTCCGCGGCCAGCAGCGCCTCCGCCTCGGTCGGCTCGGAGGCGCTGCGGATGATGGCGAGCACGTGGTCCAGGTTCTCCAGGGCGAGCTTGAGCCCCTCCAGGAGGTGGGCCCGCTCCCGGGCCACCCGGAGGCGGTACTCGGTCCGCCGCCTGACCGTGGCCCGCCGGAAGGAGAGGAACGCCGTCAGGATCTCGGGCAGCGAGAGCGTGCGCGGGTTCCCGTCCTGGATGACGAGGAAGTGGCAGGCGAACGTGCGCTCGAGCGGGGTCAGCTTGAGGAGGCGGGGCAGGATCCGGTGGCCGTCCACCCCCCGCTTCAGCTCGACCACGATCCGCAACCCCTCCCGGTCCGACTCGTCGCGGAGGTCAGCGATGCCCTCGATGTCCCCGTCCCTGGCCTTGGCCGCGATGCTCTCCAGGATTGTGGATTTTCGCACCTGGTAGGGGATCTCCGTGATCACGATCCGCTCATCGTCCACGAACGCCCGGGCGCGGAGGGTGAGCTTCCCTTCCCCGGTCTCGTACGCGGCGCGGATCCCCTCCCGGCCGACGAGGATCCCGCCCGTGGGGAAGTCCGGCCCGGGGATGAGGGGGAGGAGCTCGTCCACCGTGGCATCGGGGTGGTCGAGGACGTGGAGCGTGGCCGCGACGAGCTCCCCCAGGTTGTGGGGCGGGATCTGGGTCGTCATCCCGACCGAGATCCCCCACGCCCCGTTGGCGAGGAGATGCGGGAACCGGGCTGGAAGGACCTCCGGCTCGTCGAGCGAGCCGTCGAAGTTGGGGACGAAGTCCACCGTGTCCTCCTCCAGCTCGTCGAGGAACTCCCGGGCGAGCGGGGCGAGGCGCGCCTCCGTATAGCGCATCGCCGCCGGCTCGTCGCCGTCGACCGACCCGAAGTTCCCCTGCCCGTCCACGAGGGGGTAGCGGGTGGAGAAGTCCTGGGCGAGCCCCACCATCGCCTCGTAGACGGCCATGTCGCCGTGGGGGTGGAACTTACCCATCACCTCCCCCACGATGCGGGCCGACTTGCGGGGGGGCTTCCCCGGGAGGAGTCCGAGCTCGCGGAATCCGTACAGGATCCGGCGCTGAACCGGCTTCAGCCCGTCGCGGACGTCGGGGACGGCGCGGGCGCGGATCACGGAGACGGCGTAGTCGATGTACGACTGCTCCATCTCGTCTTCGATGAATGCGGTCTCGATCCGTTCAGGCATGGGAACCCTGAATTTTACGTCCGGGACAGGCTAACCACAACCCGTGCCCCCCGCTCCGGTTGGACGCGGCACTCCGGGTCATGCTACGCTTGGCCCACCATGAAGCGGGCAGGGGTGGCCGTGCTCCTGGTGGGGGTGGGACTGGGGTTGTTCGCGGTCATCCTCACGTTCGTGGGCCCGGATGCCGTGTGGAAACAGATCCAGGCGCTTGGCCCATTGGGGTTCCTGGCCCTGGTCGGGAACGACCTCGTGGCGACCTTGTTCTGGGTCACAAGCTGGGGAGTCCTCCTCTACGCGTTCGGGGCGCGCCTGCGTCCGCGGGATGTTGCTGGGATCGGGATCGCCGGGTTCGCCATCTCCTACATCACCCCCGTCGCCTACGTCGGAGGGGAACCGGTGCGGGCGTGGCTCACCTCGCGGAAGACTGGATCCCCCTTGACCACGGTGTTCGCCACCCTGTTCGTGGATCGGCTGTTGGCTGCCCTGAGCCTGGTCCTGTTCGCCATCCTCGGGGGAGGGTTCACCCTCACGGGGACGTTGCTCTCCCCGACGGCCAAGTTCCAAGTCGGGGCCGGTCTGGTGGTGGTCTCGACCGCGGTGATCGTCGGGGTCGTGAGCTTCGCCCGCAACTACCACTGGCTGTCCCGGATCGTCGCTTCGCTGGGGCGGCTCCACCGCTCGTGGCAGTGGCCCAGAGCGTGGGGGGAGAAGGTCCACGCGATGGAGGACGAGATGTACGCCGCGTTCACCCGGTACCTCCCCGCCACCGTTCTCGCGTTCGCCCTCGAGTTGGGGAGCTTCTTCTGTACCTACCTCCGGCCGCAGCTGTTCTTCTACTTCACGGAAGGGCGCCTGTTCTCCCTGGCCGATCTCGCCGTGTACTTCAACCTGAACGCAATTCTCACCACCCTCCTTTGGCTCACCCCCGCCGGGATGGGCACCGCCGAGGGTGGACGGGTGGGGATCCTGGGGCTGGTGGGGATCTCCCCCCAGGGGGCGATGGCGTTTTCCCTAACCGTGCGCTTCCTCGAGCTCCTGCTCGTCGGGGTGGGCCTCGTCTACCTATCGCGGGAGGGGCTGCTGCGGCTGACCCTGAACCGGGGCGGGTCGGGCGCGGCGGGGGAGCGCGTGCGCTCCGCCCTGGGGGCCGTGCGCGGGGCGTGCGAGGTGGGGGTGTTGTACGTGTGGGGACTCCTCGGCCCCCGGTGGCGGCAAAGGGCGTTCGCCTGGCGCTATCGCGATTCGGATCCGTGGGACTACGGCACGAGCCGGTACGAGCAGAGGAAATACGAACTCAAGGTGCAGATCCTGCCCCGGAAGCCCGATGCCCAAGCCCCGCCCTACGACCGCGTGCTCGAGCTCGGGTGCAGCGAGGGGGTGTTCACGTGCCGGCTGGCCCGCGAAGGGGTGGGGAAGCACGTGGTGGGGGTGGACTTCGTCCCGCTCGCGCTGGACAGGGCGCGGGCGCGCTGTCCCGACGATGGTGTGGAGTTCAGACTGATGGACATCGCCGTCGCCCTGCCGGAGGGGGAGTTCGACCTCGTGTTCTGCTCCGAGGTCCTGTACTACTTGGGGTCACGGTCCCGGATCGCCGACCTCGCCCGGCGGCTGTGCACCAAGCTCCGCCCCGGAGGGCACATCGTCCTCGTCGGGCCATGGCCGGCAGCCCGCGTGTTCCATCGCCCGTTCCTCAACCGGCCCGAGTTGCGGGTGGTGGCGGAGCACGTGGAGAGAAGCCCCCCGCGCCCCTATGTGGTCACCTGCCTGGAGCGGGCAGCCCCATCGGGAGAGCAGAAACAGTCGACGTCGCGTAGAGCTCGTTGGCGCGGACGAAGCTGGCGAGGAACCTCCCATTCGTGATGCGCTGCGAACTGTAGGCTCGGACTGCCGCCAGCTTCAGCCCCATCAGGCCCTCGGCCAACTCGAGGCTCGACCACTGCCATCGGTCGAGGGCAGCGGGGACCGTCAGCGCCAGGTCCATGGCCAGGCGCCGTGGGGCGGGCCAGCTCGGAGCGTGAACCACGTACAGGCGGAGCTCAGGTTGCTCCTCCATCTCCACGGTGAGCAGCGCAGCCAGGACGAGCCCTACCGCTGCCCGATGGTCGGGGTGGCCATCCTCAGGATGGGGGAAGTAGATCACCGTCGGGGAGAAGCGGCGCAGGATGGTGACCAAGTCAGCCACGAGGTCCTCCCCGCAGTACAGCGCGCTCGGGTTGAAGCTGTTGCTGTAGAACGGGTAGTTGGCCCTCGTGTAGGGGCTCGTGTAGGGGTTCTCCCTCTGCCAATTCCGGTTGGCAAGCGCGGTCAACCCCTGGTCCGGGTAGCCGAGGAAGATCACCGCGTTCTTGGGAACGCCGAGGATCCTCAATGCGGCCACCGCCTCCTTCTGGCGGCGGTACCCGAGGGCCCGGTAGTCCTCGGCCCGGCGGAGGGGGTTGAGGGTGAACAGCTTCTTGGCGGCCTGGTTGGCGTCCCCATTCGTCAGGAACACCACCAAGACCTGGTGCCCCTCCGCCTTGAGTCGGGCGATCGTCCCGCCCAAAGCGAGCACCTCGTCGTCGGGGTGAGGAGAGATCACGAGCACCCGTTCTGCCGTCAGGATCGGGGCCACCACCTCCACCCGGGGTGGGGGGGGCACCCACCACAGGAACAGGTCGATGAACGGGTGAGGGAGACCCGGGATGAACCCCAACGCCACGGGGAGGAGGAGGATTCCCCCCGCGATCCACTTCCGCCGCCGCGTACCGTGCCTCCGCATCGGGCCGCCCGCATTATATACCCCACCCCCGCCCCGCCGTTCCCCGCTCGCGGGGACCCGGTAAGATCGGGCCCGTGGAGCACACGATCGGTGTGGACATCGGAGGGACCCAAACCCGGGTGGCCGCGGTAGAGGAAGGCCAGATCCTCGCCCGGCGGGCCTTTCCCACCCGCGGGATCCGCGAGGTGGAGAGAGCGATCCGGGAGGTGCTGGTCGAGGTCGGGTGGCCCCAGCCGACGGCGATCGGGGTGGGGGCGCCCGCCCCGATGGACATGCGGGCGGGGCGGATCCTCGGATGCCCTAACCTTCCCCACTGGAACGGGGTCGCTGTGACGCAGGACCTCGGGCGGGCGTTCGGCTGCCCGGTTTCCCTCGCCAACGACGCCACCTGCGCCGCGATCGGGGAGCTTGCGTACGGATGCCGGGCTCGCGACTTCGTGTACCTCACCTGGTCCACCGGCATCGGGGGCGGGGTCGTGTCCGGCGGGCGAGTGGTGTGGGGAGCGAGCGGGCAGGCAGGGGAGATCGGGCACATCGTGCTCGAGCCCGACGGGCCACCCTGCGCGTGCGGGAAGCGGGGGTGCCTGGAGGCCCTGGCGGGAGGGGCGAGCCTGGCCCGCCGCGCGGCCGCGGAGCTGGGGACTCCCCTTTCCGCCCGGGAGCTCGTCGAGCGCGCCGCCCACGACGCCGCGGCCCGCCGGCTCATCGCCAGCGCATGCCGCGCCCTGGGGCAAGGGATCGCGATCCTGTGGGAGATTCTCGAGCCGGAACGGATCGTCCTCGGCGGGGGCCTCACCGGGTCGTGGGCGACCCTCGGCCCCCAGGTCCTCTCCGCGGCCCGGGCGATGGCCCGCGGGGAGCCGCGGCTCGAGCGGACCCGCCTTGGGGACGACGTGGGCCTCCTCGGCGCCGCTGCCCTCCCCTCCCATCTCCCCACGGACTGGTGGGGGGGCTACTCCCCAAGCGCGTAGCGCACCTCGACGGTCACCCTCTCCAGGCCGGACCCGGCGACGAGCAAGAGCACCGACCCCTGCCATGGGCCTTGGGTCGCGGCCAGGGAGAGGCTTCCCGATGGCTCGCCCCCGGCGCGGACCGTCAGCCGGCCCTGGACACGGACCCCTGCCACCGCGGAGCCCACGACGACCGTCTGATGGGCCGGGAAGAGGGAGAGGTGCGTTTGGACGGAGAAGTACGGGGCCTCCGCCCCCAGTTCGAGGCCGATGTCGGAACCGGAAATGGAGAGGGTGGACCAGCTCGCCCCAGAGATCCCCAGTCGCAGTTCCCCATGGGGGCTGCCTCCCGGCCAAGCGAGGTTCGCGTTGACCTCGACCCACACCGGGTCGCGATCGAGCCGACCGAACGCCCACCCCGCTGCGGTCAGGAACCGCCCGCCGAAGGCATCGACCGCCGTCACCTTCCCTCCCACCTGAACGGAGACGACCCCGAGGTCGGTCAACTCAAGGGCCTTCCAGGACCCCGCGGTGGAGAGATCCACCCGCCCCGTGGCCAGCAAACCCGCCTCCACCCCCGCGGAGAACCCGCCCCACCCCATGGCCGCCCCGAACTGGCCACGGCGGAAGCAGCCGCAGAGGAGGTCTCCCTCGACCCGCCCCGTGAAGCCGACCGCTCCCGCCTCCCCCGAGAGGGAGAACCACCCCGCGCTGCTCGCCTGATCCCCGACCTCGAACCTCGTCCCCACCTCCCCGTCCAGGGCGAGACCGGCCCCCGCGAACGTCAACACCGTGACGAGAAGTCCGAGCCTGTGCACCGCATGCCGCGGCGGCGCGTCCCCCCGGCGGTCGGCCCGGGCGCCACCTCCGTTCGTCATGGTCCGCATCTTCCCTCCTCCAGTGCCGCGGCAATCGCGGCCACGGATCGCTTCACCGCCGGTGTGCGGAACGGCACCGCCGCCCCGTCGAGCTTGACCAGCGTCTCCTCCGCCCCCCGCCGCACCGCCACCAGGTACTGCTGTTCGAACCCCTCGTCGGTGGCGAACGCGCGGAGGAGCACAGAGCCACCGTCGGGTGCGACGTAGGCATCCTTGACCACGAACGCGCCCCCCGGCCACGTCTCCTTGAGCCCGACGAGCTTCGCGACCGCCTCGGCGGTGACTGGCCTGTCGATCCTCACATGGGGCATCGTCCCCTCCGCAATGCGCAGTGTACTCCCTTTGGTTCCCCGCTCGGCGACGAGGCGCCAGATGGGCCGTCCCTGCTCGCGCCACTTCGCCTCGTACCGCGTGCCAGGGCCGGCGGCGCCCACCTGCGGCCCCGCGATCCGGAACCCCGCCCGCTCCAGGTTCAGGGCCGCGTCCTCCGCATAGCCCAGGACGTCCGTGACCAGCTCGCACCGCCCTCCCGGCTGGAGGACCGTGGCCAGGGTCCGGGCGAACTCCGCGTCCATCACCCTCCGCTCGGCGTGGCTCCGTTTGGGCCACGGACAGGGGAAATGGACGAACACCCGGTTCACGGTTTCATCCGGAAAGAGCTCGCGCAACGCGAACCGGCCGTCGGCGAGCGCCAGGCGAACGTGCGCCGCTCCTGCCCGGCCAAGCTTCCGTCCCGCCTTGACAACGCAGGTCAGGCTCGTCTCGAACCCGACCCAGTTCCACTCCGGACGCGCGCGGGCGGCCTCGGCGAGGAACTCTCCGTTCCCGAACCCGACCTCCACCGCCAGGGGCGCCGCCCGGCCGAACAGAGCGGCCCAGTCCGGGGGGATCTCCTCCCACCGCTCCGGTCGGACGAGGTAGGGTGCGAAGTCCACCCCCCAAGCATACCCCCCCTCATCCGGGTACACTGGCCGCCGCCCGGAGCGTGGGCATCCCGAGAACCGATGGGACCACGGTCGGCCCACCGTGACCCGGCGCACGGGAACCTCGGTTCGGAGTGAGACCGCGGTGAGACTGGCTCAGCCCGGGTGGGAGGTGGCCCATCATGCGTGAGGACTGGGTGCGCGACCTGTTCATCGAGCATGGGGACCTGTTCCAGGTCCTCCTCGAGGAGCGGTTCGCCCGGGCGGAGGGGGAGGCGCGGGGCCTTTCGGGCCTGTTCCAGGCCCACGGGATTGGCCCCGGGGCAACCGTCCTCGACCTGAGCTGCGGAGTCGGGCGCCATGCGATCCACCTCGCCAGGCTCGGGTGCCGCGTCGTGGGGGTGGACCTCTCCCCGCGGTTCATCGCGAGGGCCCGCGAACTGGCCGTGCAACACGCGGTTCAGGACCGGACGGAGTTCCTCGTCCTCGACGAGCGTGAGGTGGAGCGGCTCGCTCCCCGGCGGTTCGACGCCGTGATCAGCATGTTCACCTCGCTTGGGTACTACGACGAGGAAACGGATGCCTCCATCCTTCGTCAGTGCCGAGCGCTCACCCGGCGAGGCGGAATCTTCGTTCTGGATACGAGCTTCCGGGAGGGAGTCGTCCGCCACTTCGCGCCCTCCGGGGCCGCCCGCGTGGGCGACCTCCTGTTGGTGGAGGAGCGCACGTTGAACCTGGAGACATCGCGGATGGAGAACGTGTGGACGTTCTTTGGGCGGACGGCCGACGGCTACCGCTTCCGCGCCGAGATCCCGTTTCGCCTTCGGATCTACGGCCTCCACGAGCTGATCGCCCTCTTCACCTCAGCGGGGTGGAAGTACCGCGCCGCGTACCGCGACTTCGAGCTGCGGGAGGCCTCGTTCGAGTCAGCGCGGCTGCTCGTCGTGGCCGAGAACCCGGAAGGCGGGGAGGCGCAAGCGGACCGCGCCTCCACTCGCGATCACGGATGAGCGCAACCGAGGCGGAAACGGCACCGCCCGATCGATCGCGGGCTGCGCGCGAGGGCGGGACGACCCCCAATCCATGGCGTTCCGCGGGGAGCTGGAGAGGGTCCGGCCGATCGTGCCCGGGGAGATGATCGAGACGGGGCGCCCCACCGCCTGGCTCGCATAGGGGCCGGGGGGTCCGGGGACCGAGCGAGCGGAGCGACCACCCGAGCCCGGGGGCGTCAGGGGATCTGGCCGAGGATCCACTCGATCTGTCGCCTCAGTTCGCGGAGGCGGGCCTCCTCCGCGCGCAGCTCCCCGAGGCGCGCCAGGGACACCGCCGTCCCGTACTCGGTTTGAAGCTTCTTCTCCTTCGCCGCGACGACGGCGAGCGCCCGTTCGTAGTGGGTGCGGGCCTCCTCCCACAGGTACCGCAGCCGGGCGATCTCGCCGAGCTGGAAGTAGGCCCACTCGTAGTCCCGGTCCAGGGCCAGCACCTCCTCGAGCCGTCGCTGGGCGGCGACGAGGTCCCCTTCGTGGAGGTCGGCGATCGCGAGGAGGTAGCGGGCATCGCGCTCCATCGTCCGTGGAGGGAGCGTGGCGAGGAGCTCCTCGAGGAGGGCCCGCGCCTCCCCGATCTCCCCGAGCTTGAGGTCGACCGACGCGAGCTGGAGGTACAGGTTCTCCGGGACGTAGCGGTCGAGGCAGGCACGGAACGCGGCCTGAGCGGCCGGGAAGTCGCCGGCCTCGGCGTGGGCGGCGCCGAGCCAGTACAGGCTCGCCCGGGGATAGAAGTCGAGTTCCACCGCCCGCGCGAGCTGCCGACGGGCAAGCGTCACGTCGCCGTAGCCCAGGGACACCCGACCCGCCAGAAGGTACCCATCGGCGATCATGTCCCGCACCGCGATGACGGAGACGACAACCGCGAACACGGACACAAAGGCCGCGGTCAGCTTGAGCCCGCGGCCGCGGAGGAAGACCCGGAGGTCCCCCACCGGGCCATAGCGGGGGGACAGCGCGAGCCCGAGGAGGACCACGAACACCAGGCTCGATGCCGGGAGGTGGAACGGGAACGTGGGAACGGCGTGGACGAGGATCGCCACGAGCCCTCCTCCGAGGAGGAGGAGCTCGATCCGCTTCGCTGGATCGCGCTGAGAGCTCACCCGCCGCAGGCCGAGGTAGCCGAGGAGGCCGATCCCAGCGAGGAGGACCAGCGCCCCGACCGTTCCCATCTCCGCGGCGACCTGGACGTACTCGTTGTGGGCCTGATCTGCCCTGGGGAACGGGAACGCGTAGTCCGCGCCCCGCGGGGAGGCGAGGAAGGAGGGCTTGTACGGGACGAAGTGGACCTTGTACCCGCCGAGGCCGACCCCGAACAGGGGCCGGTCGCGCCACATCTCGTAGCCCACCCACAGGTCCCACGCCCGCACCGCCCCCGACTGACGCTCCCAGAGCTGGCGTACCCCGGCGAGGGGGGTGGTGGCAGGGACGAGGAGCACGACCGCGGCGAGGAGGAGGGCTCCGGTGGGGATCCAGAGGAGGGGGATCCGGCGGAGGAGCCTCGCCAGCCCGGCCACGGCGGTCAGGGCGAGCGCGAGGACCGCCGCGTAGATCAGGCCCTGAACCCCGAGGACCCCGCCCAGGGCAGCGACCCCCACCGCCACGGCGGCTCCCCACCGGGGCCACGAGCCCCCGTTGGCCGACCAGAACCCTACTCCGAACGCAACGAACGCGAGCCCGGCCCCGAGGCCCAGTCGCACCCCGACCTGCCGGGTGAGGAGCGTCACCGCCAGGACGAGCCCCACCCCCGCGAGCGCGGGGACCCATGTCCATGGCCGCCGCAGCCGGACGAGGAGGATCCCCGCGGGGAGGACGAGATAGGAGAGGAACCCTGCCAGGAACTGGCGGTTCCCCATCGTGGCGATCATCGGGTCCTCCGCCGCCCCGGGGGCCACGCCCAGGTGCTGCAGGAGCCCAAACAGCGCGTTCCCAACCCCCGCCACGACCAGGGCGCCAAGGAGGAGGACGATCTCCCGGTCCCCTAGGGGGGCGTTCACCACGAGGAGGAAGATGAACCCGAAGTAGAGGATGAGGGTCGCCGACTGGAGGACGACCGGGGCGGGGGTCCTCCCGGAGAGGGAGAGGAGGGAGGCGAGGAGAAGGGCCGGGAGGACGGGGAACAGCCAGCTCAGCTCGACCCTCACCTCCCGGCGGGGCAGGGCCTCCACCGCCCACAGGAGGAGGAGGAGCGACACGAACACGAGGGTGTAGATCGTCTTCGTGTACCCGTACTCCGTGTTCCACGGCGAGAAGAAGAGGGGCATCGTGAGGAGGAAGGCCACCAGGGCCCAGAGCCGGAGCCGCGACCACCGCGCCGCACGTCGCGACGGAGGAGGGATCCGCTTCTCGTCCTTCCGCTTCGGCACGCGCCATTCTACCGGCGGGGGGGAGCTGTGGACAAACCGCCACCCCGCTCGCGTGCCACCCAGCCGCCCACGGCGCGCACCACCGGGAACAGCGCCCCCCACGCGCTGGGATGCGACAGCAGGGCCCGCACGAGGCGGGACGGCCGATCGATGTCCCCCGCGGCGGCCACGAGGCGGTGAACCGCGGGGCGGTCCAGAGCCAGCACGATCCGGTCCAGTTCCCGGTCCGCAAGGAAAAACGCGCGCCGCCCCTGGAGGCCGAACGCGATCTCCTCTCCGAGCTCGGCCCGCCAGCGGGCCTCGTAGGCCGGGAGGGCGTCCGCCCCACCGGCCGCGACCTCGCCCGCGATCCGCGCCGCGATCGCCCCGAACAGGAGCCCTCCGCCCGAGAGGGGTTTCACCTGCCCCGCCGCGTCCCCCACGACGAGGGCCCGCCCCGCGGACGTCGTCGCGGGCGGGCCGATGGGGATGAGTCCGCCCTCCCGACGGAGGACGCGCCGACCCGCAAAGCGGCTGGCCACGAACCGATCGAGGAGGGGGAACGCTTCGCGCCCGGCCACGGTGAGGAGCCCCACCCTCACCACGCCCTCCCCGGCCGGCACGACCCAGGCGAACCCGCCGGGGGCGACCCTGCTCCCCAGGTGGACCTCGACCCGATCCTCAGCCCCCGGAGCCTCGACCTCGGCCTGCACCCCGACCAGGAGCTCCCCCGGCGAGGGGAGACCCACCCAGCGGCGGACGGCGCTCGCCGCCCCATCGGCCGCGACCAGGACCCCGAACTCCACCGCCCCCCCCGTCGTGTGGAGGCGGCGGCCACTCAGCCCCACCGCGGTGGCCGGGCTCCACACCTCCGCCCCCGCCTCGGCCGCCCGTTCGAGGAGCCAGCGGTCGAGCCCCCGCCGATCGAGCACGTAGCCCCTCACGTCGGGGGCGCGAAACTCGACGACCGCTCCCCCCGGGGCCACCACCCGTACCGCGCGGAGATCGCGCAGCACCAACCGCGGGGGGAGGGCGAGGAGGTCCAGCGTGGTCGGCCCGACGAGGCCCGTGCACCGCGGCGGCCGGTGGGGAGAGCGCTCGACCACGAGGACCCGCGCCCCAGCCCGTGCGGCGGCGCGCGCCGCGACCGCGCCCCCCGGCCCGCCCCCGACCCGACCACGACCACCCCATACCGTCCCACGCCCCGATTCTGCGGCCGGCTCCCCCGCGACGCACCCGAGGAGGCCCGCACGGGGCGACGTGCGATCAGATCCGCCCGGATCCGTACCGGCGGTACAGGACCCACGCGTCCGGGCCCCGCTGAAACCCAAGGTCGTTGAGGACCCGTTCGATCGGGGATCCCAGCACCGATGCCCCGTTCCAGGTGCGCACCCTCAGCCTCCGCAGCGGTCCGGCGACGAGCGCGGGGAGGAGGGCGAGGGCGTGGCGGAGCGCGTCGGGCGCCAGCTCGCCCAGCGGGGTCAGCCGTTCCCCCGCTCCCTCGACAGCGAGGATCGGCGCGCCCCCGCGGAGGACGAGGTACGTCCCTGGCCCGCGGCGGAGGCGCCACTCCGGGTGGGAGGGGCTCACGACGGGGAAGGGGGCCCCCGCCCCGTACAGCACCGCGGGGTCGGACGCGGGCACGAGCGCGTAGCCCTCCCCGCCGCGCTCCAGCTGAGGCAGCACCTCCGCCCAGGCGAACTGAGCTCCGGCGAGACCGTCGACGAAGGCCCCCCGGGCGAGCTCCCCCCTCCACTCGAGGCGGCGGAGGAGGGGGTAGACCTCGCTCCACGGGGCGGCGGCCCCGTCGAGGGCGAGGATCCCCCGGGAGAGGATCCCGTAGCGGGAGAGGAGCAGCCGCACGAGGCACCCCCGCTCTCCGTCCGTGAGGGGCCCGCTCGGCACGGGGACGAGGGACCACCTCCCGCCGCCCCCTGGCCAGACCCGCGCCTTCCCGGGCCTCGCCGGAGGAGGTCCCGCCTGGAGGGGGGCCAGCCCGTCGTGGGTCACCCGCCCCACGCGGGCCAGTTCCCACAACAGCGACGCGCAACGAACCGCGGGGATCCCCACGTCCCCGGCGAGCTCAACGAGGAAGCTCGCTCCCCGCTTGGCCAGGGACCCTCGGAGCCGCTCCGCCTCCGGGGGAAGGTCGGCCTCCGCCGGGGGAGGATAGGCCTTCCCCAGCCAGGGCAGGTCCTCGCGCCGCAGGAACGCGACCGCGATGTCCTTCCCCGGCCCGGGCCGGCCCACCCACAGGTACTCCCCGGTCGCGAGGAGATCCGCCACCCAACCTTCCCGGTACCCCTCCACCCGCGCCGGCAACGTTTCCTCGTTCCACTGTGCCCACGGGAGCGCGATCCCTTGGAGCTCGCGCAGGACCTGGGCCACACCCTCGGGCCCGCGGAGGCGGGCCGCGGGGGTCCGGTGCTGGTGGCCAAGGAGGAACGCTTGGAGGTCGGCGGGGCGGCGGGGGAGGATCCGGGCCCGGCGCAGGGCGAGGGTGAGGCGGCGCAGCCGGTCGAGGGCTCCCCGCTGGGTCCACGCCCTCTCCCCCCGCCAGGTCACGGCCACGAACGGGGCCCCGCTCACCGCGTCCTCGATCGTCTCCGCGGGGAACGGGTACCGATCGCAGAGCTGGGAGAGGGTGACGAGCGCTCGGCTCCCGGCCCAGCGGCGCACGATGGCGACCTGAGCCTCCCCGTCCCCGGCGAGGGCCGCGCGGTAGAGGGGAAGGTCGTCCCCAGCCACGATCCGCTCCGGAGGGACGGATCCAGGGATCGCCACCCGCGCCAGGGACCCGGTGGCCAGGAGCTCCGCCGCCGCGGCCCGCGCCGCGGGGGAGGCGATCCGAGACAGCTCCCCGTCCGCCAGGTCCCCCGCGCGCTGCACATGGGCGAGGACCTCGGCGCCGGTGCGGGCCTCCTGCACCGCCCCACCCAGCTCCCGCTGCAGCCGCTCCAGCGCCCCGGGATCGAGCCACTCCGCGAGGTCCCGGCCGGGCAGGGCGAGGAGGTCGTCCTCGGCCCGGCCGGTGGGGACGGGCCCCGGCTTGGGCTCGTCCCACTGGTAGAGGTAGGCGGCCTGGAACTCCCAGAGCAGCGAGGAGCAGAACGGCGACGGGGTCAGGGCCTGGCGGAGGGCAAGCTCGACCTGGCCGGTCGCCAGCCTGCGCAGCCAGTCCCGTACCTCCGCCAACGGGAGGACGTCGTGGAGGATCTCCCGGTACGTCTCGGTGACGATGGGGAACCCAGGCCGGGCGCGGGCCGCGTCGAGGAGGTCGCGGGCGGAAAGCCGCCTCAGCCAGAGCGGCGTGCGTCTTCCCGGCCGGTCCCGGGGGAGGAGGAGGGCCCGCCCCGCGTTCTCCCGGAACCGGAGCCCGAACAGGGGCGAGTTCGCCAGCTCGCCCAGGACCAGCCTCTCCACCTCGTGGGGCTGCACGCTCTGGATGAGGGCGACGGCGCGGGAGAACGGGACCTGGGTCAGCCGGAACAGGATCCCGGAGTCCCCGTGGAGGGAGTCGGGCTGGATCCCTTCCTCTTCCCGGAACCGAGCGAGGATCGCCAGTCGCAGCGCGAGGTGGAATCGCCGCCCGTACGGGGTGAGGACAGCAAGGCGCATCCCCCCCGCCTCGTCGGGGAACCCCTCGATCACGGCCCGCCGGTCGGTGGGCACCGCTCCCCTCTCCCACTGGCCCGCAACGTACTGGACGAGGTTCATCGCCGCCGGCGGATCGAGGGAGCACTCCTCCTCGAGCCAGGCGGCGAGGTCGGGGTCGGCGAGCCGGGCCTCGATCTCGCGCGCGAGCTCTCCCACCCGGGCCCCGAGGTGGACGTCGCGGCCGTAGGCCTCCCCCTTCCAGAACGGGACCTTGGCCGGGCCCTCCCCAGGGGCGACGACGACGCGGTCGTGGGTGATGTCGAGGATCCGCCACCGGTTCGTCCCCAGCACGACGACTTCCCCGGTCCGCGCCTCGTACACGAACTCCTCGTCGAGCTCCCCGATCCTGTCCCCTCCTTCCGTGTACACCCCGTACTGCCCCGTGTCCGGGATTGCCCCACCGCCCGTGAGGGCGAGGCTCCGGGTTCCAGGAAGGGGTTGGACGACGCCGTGCACCCGGTCCCAGACGAGGCGCGGTCGAACCGCCCACGGCCCGGCCCCGCGCTCCGCGAGCATCCGCAGTACGGAAAGGAACGTGCTCCGATCGAGATCGTGGAACGGATAGGCCCGGCGGAGGATGCGGACAAGCTCGTCGAGGGCGATCGGGCCTCCCGCGACGACGGCCACGATCTGCTGGGCGAGGATGTCGAGGCACCCCTTCGGGATGCGTGCCGGCTCGATCTCCGCCCGCCGCATCGCCCGCGCCACCGCCGCCATCTCGAGGAGGTCCCCCCGCGTCTTGGGCAGAAGCCTCCCCCGGGACGGGGCCCGGTAGAGGTGCCCGGCCCGCCCCACCCGCTGCAGTCCCCGCGCCACCCCGTGCGGGGACTCCACCTGGACGACGAGGTCCACGAGCCCCATGTCGACTCCCAGCTCGAGGCTCGCCGTGGCCACGAGCGCGGGGAGCTCTCCCCGTTTCAGCCTCTCCTCGAGCTCGCGTCGCCGCTCCCAGGACACGGACCCATGGTGGACCTGGACGAGCTCATGGCCGGCGAGCTCGTTGACCTCGGCGGCGACCCGCTCCGCGGTGCGGCGGTTGTTGACGAACACGATCGTCGAGCGGTGGTTGAGGATGAGATCGTGGATCCGGGCGTAGATCGACGGCCAGATCGAACCCTCGGGGAGGGAGGCCATGTCCGGCGTCGGGGCCACGACCCGCAGGTCGAGCTCCTTCCCCAGGCCGGCGTCCACGATCCTCACCTCCCGCTCGCCGAACGCCCCCTCGTCGTCGCTGTACCCCCCGACGAACCGCGCCACCTCCCCCAGCGGGCGGACCGTAGCCGAAAGGCCGATCCGCTGAACCGGACGCGCGCCCAGCGCCTCCAGCCGCTCGAGGAGCACGGACAGAAACGTGCCCCGTTTGTTGTCCACCACGGCGTGGACCTCATCCACGATCACCGTCCGGACGCCCCGGAGCGTCTCCCGAGCCCGGGGGGAGGTGAGGATGAGGTGAAGCGACTCCGGGGTCGTGATGAGGATGTGGGGTGGCCGGCGCACGAGGCGCTGCCGTTCGGCGGGCGGGGTGTCCCCGGTGCGCACCCCGACCCGGACCTCGGGCAGGGCGATCCCGCGAGCGTGGGCCGTGGCCCGGATGCCCGCCAGGGGCACGTGGAGGTTCCGCTCGATGTCGTACCCGAGGGCCTTGAGGGGGGAGATGTACAGGGTGTGCACCGTCGCCGACTCGGCTGGCTCGGTCAGGAGCCGGTCGATCGCGAACAGGAACGCGGCGAGGGTCTTCCCCGACCCGGTGGGAGCGAGGACGAGCGTGTGGGCCCCGTCCGCGATTGCCGGCCAGGCCAAGGCTTGAGCTGGGGTCGGTTCCCCCAACGCCTCCCGAAACCAGCTCGCGACGGCAGGGCTGAACCGCGCGAGCGGATCGGGCATTTCAGGCGTGGATCCCCTCATCACCTCGCGATTGTAGCGCCCGGGGTCACCACCCCGTTCCGTGGTCTCCCACCCGCCGCGAGCGGCCCTCGCGCAAGGGGGAGGTCGCTCCCACCGGCGGACTGTGAACCACCAGGGTACAGGGCCGCCGAAGGCGCGGGCTACCGCCCTGGTCGGCGCGGTTCGAGCCGCTGCACCTGCCCCGACGCGACGAGCTCCCGGCCCCGCTCGGCGAGCTTGTACTTCTGCACTTTGCCCGACGACGTCATCGGGAACTCCCTCCCCACGATCACGTACCGCGGCACCTTGAACGCCGCGATCTGGCGGGCGCAGAAGTCCACGATTTCTTGGGGATCCACGGCGTGGCCGTCGCGGGGGATGATGAACGCCATCCCCACCTCGCCCATCACCCGGTCAGGGACGCCGACCACGGACACGTTCTGGACAGCGGGATGGGTGAACAGGACCTCCTCGACCTCCGCCGGGTAGACGTTGAACCCGCCGACGATGTACATGTCCTTCTTCCGGCCCACGATCCGGACGTAGCCCTCCTCGTCGAGGGTCGCGAGGTCGCCGGAGTAGAGCCACCCCTCGTCGTCGATCACCTGGCGGGTCGCCTCGGGGTTCTTCCAGTACCCGAGCATCACGTTGTACCCCCGGCAGGCGAGCTCGCCGGTCTCCCCCAGCGCGACCTCGCGGTGGGCGTCGTCCACGATCTTCACCTCGACCCCGGGGAGGGCCTTCCCCACCGTCTCCACCCGCCTGTCGAGCGGGTCGTCGAACCGGGTCATCGTGATCACCGGCGAGGCCTCGGTGAGCCCGTAGGCGATGCAGACGTTGCACCCGAGGTCGTCCATCGTCCCCCGCATCACCTCCACCGGGCACGGCGCTCCAGCCATGATCCCCGTGCGGAGGCTCGACACGTCGTAGGGCTTCCCCGCAGCCTTCGCCTTCCGCTGCTCGTCGAGCTCGAGGACGAACATCGTTGGGACGCCGTACAGGACGCTCACCTTGTGCTTCTCGACCAGGGCGAGGGCCTCGTCGGCCTTGAACACCGGCATCGGGACGATCCCCGCTCCCCACGTCACCGCGCCGAGGATCCCCATCACGCACCCGAAGCAGTGGAAGAACGGAACCGCGAGGAGGAACACGTCCTCCTCCGAGATCCGCATGATCTCCGTGATCTGGCGGGCGTTCTCGGTCATGTTGATGTGGGAGAGCATCGCCCCTTTCGGGTGGCCGGTCGTCCCCGAGGTGTAGAGGATGAAGGCGCAGTCCTCGGGCCGGATCGCCTCCTGGCGGCGGGCGACCTCGGCCCGGGCTCCCGGGTCCTCGCCCAACTTGAGGACGTCAGCGTACGGACGGAGCCCCGGCGCAGAGCCGCCGACGGTGATCGCCTCGCGGAGGAGGGGGAGGTTCGGCCGCACCTCAGACAGCATCGCCGCGTAGTCGATCCCGAGGAAGCCCTGGGCGAGGAACACCGCCTTCGCCTCCGCGTTCCCGAGGATGTACTCCACCTCGTGGGTCTTGTAGCGGGTGTTCATCGGGACGACCACGCCGCCCGCCTTGGCGATCGCGAAGTAGGCCGCGATCCACTCCGGGATGTTCGACATCCAGATCGCGACCTTGTCACCCGGCGCGATCCCCAGCTTGACCAGGCCCGCAGCGAGCCGGTCCACCTCCGCGGCCAGGGCGCGGTAGGGGATCGTCCGCTCTCCGTGGAACACGGCGGGCCGATCGGGGAACCTCTGGGCCGTCTCGTCGAGCACTCGGGACAGCGTGCGCATCCGTTCTCCTCCTTGTTTTTCCTCGGCCGAAGTGTAGAGGAGGTTCCGTCCGCTCGCCACCCCTCGCCGAACCACGACGGTCGGGGCGTTGGGGGTTGTCCCCGATGGCCGTTTCGTCCCGGGACCGCCCGGCGGACACGGGAAGACGGCCGTCACCGGCACGCGGCGACGCTCCGGGTCATCCGGCGCCTCAGCGGCCGTCCCGCCGCTCGGGGAGCGAGGCGAGGGCAGGGAGGAGCTCGCGCAGGGTGAGAACGGTCCGGTCGGGCGCGTGGAGGGGAGAGATCGGCTCCTGGCCGGCGTACGGGCCGATGAGGACGCGGACCGTCTTCATCCCCAGGAGCTTCGCGGGGTGGACGTCGAAGTCCAACCGATCCCCCACCATCACCGCCTCCTCGGCCCGTACGCCGAGTCCGTCGAGGATCATCCGGAAGAAGAGGGGGGAGGGCTTGGCCACACCCATCCCGTCCGAGACGTGCCTCCAGCGGAAGTGGGAGAGCAACCCCGCCTCCTCGATGAGGCGAAGCGCCGTCAGCGGCTGGTTCGCGGCGATGGCGAGGAGGTACCGGTCCGCAAGCGCGGGGATGGCCTCCCGCGCCTCGGGGCGGACCCCCACGCCGGGGAGATCGGCGGCGAACGCCCGCCCGTGCTCCCGGAACGCGGTCCGAATCCGGCGGAACCGGTCCACATCCGGGCGCACGAAGGTCCACACCGCGGAGAGGTAGGCGTTGGGGTCGCAGCGGGCGATTCCCAGGCGCACCTCGCGGACGAAATCCCCCTCCGGCACGGCGATCCCCTCCGCGGCCAGCGCCCCGCGGAGGAAGTGGGCCCAGCTCGCGTACTCCGCGTCCTCGTTCAGGACGGGCCCACCCAGGTCGAGGAGCACCGCGCGGATCATTTGATCCCCATCTTCTTCGTGGCGATCCGCTCCGGGAGCATGTACCGGATCGACTCCTCCGCGGTGAGCCCGCGCAGCGCGGCGAGCGAGCACACCAGGGCGTGGCCGAGGGCGAGGTGGGCCGTCTGGACTCGGGTGCTCGACGGCCCCTCGGGCTTGGCGTTGCTCTTCACGATCACGTCCGCGTTCTTCCCGAGTGGGGTGTCCCTGTTCTCCGTGATCGCCACCGTGAGCGCGCCCTTGCCCCGGGCCAGCCGGAGGGCCTCGTAGACGAACCCCGTCCCCCCCGAGGCGGAGATTCCGATCAGGACGTCCCCCGGGCCGGTGGAGTCCGCGATGTAGCGGGCCAGTCCCCCCTCCTCCTCCGCCGTGCCCTTGGCGAACGACACCGGCAGCGCCTGGGCCATGTTGTTCGTGATGCACAGACAGGGAATGCCCGTCTCGTAGCACTGCCCGGCGATCTCCTCCGCCACGAGGGCCGAAGCCCCAGCCCCCGTGGTGACGATCTTCCCTCCGGCTGCGATCCGCCCGCCGATCCGGGCCAGCGCCTCGACGAACCCGTCCCGGGCCGTGACGAGGGTGGACAGGATCCCCTCCGCCTCCAGCCGCAGGGCGCGCTCGAACATGTCCTCGGGGCCCTCGCACCCCGTGAAGTCGTAGCCGACCATGAACGGCCGGTTCACATCGATGAGCTGGCCCACGGAGTCGATGAGGGTTCGTCCGTTCCAGGCATGTTCCTCGAACTCGAGCGTCGTGCCGGGGAGGTCGCCCACCCGCAGCTCCTTTCCCGTGAGATGGGCGATGAGGCTCGTCTTCCCGGCGTTGAACACGCCGAGGACCGCGATCCGGGCCCCGGCGGGGAACCGCTCCTCGATCGCGGCGGCCGCCCGGGCGACGTTCTGGCCCGTGAGGAGCGAGATCGGCTCCACATCCACCCCGAGCTCGTCCCGGACTTGCCCCACCACGTCCGGGGGCACGAGATCGAGCTTGTTCCCCAGGGCGAGGACCGGGAGCCCCGCGCCGCGGACCGCCCCCAGGAACAGCCGCGCCGTGGGAAGTTGGGGGTCGTAGAGGTTGATCATGACCACCGCTCCCGACACCCCGAGCGTCTCGAACGGCGTGACGATCTTCTTCGTGACCCGGGTGCTCACGTTGCGCCTCCTTGCCCCGCGAGCGGGATTCAACCCAGCTTGTACCCGATCCGGCGCAGGAACGCCTTGCGCTCCTCCTGGTCCCTCTCTCCCTCCACGCCCTTCGTGGACGTTCCGTCCACCACGCCGAGGATCCCCCGTCCCCCCTCCGTCTCGGCGACGATGACCTGGACGGGGTTAGCCGTGGCGCAGAACACGCGGCACACCTCCGGCACCATCTTCACAGCGTTGAGGACGTTGATCGGGAACATGTCGCGCATGAGGATGACGAACGCGTGGCCGCAAGCGAGGGCGAGGGCGTTCCGCTTGGCGAGGTCGGTGAGTTCGGGGTCCGTCCCCGACCAGCGCACAAGGGCCGGGCCCGACGATTCACAGAACGCGAGCCCGAACTTCGCCCCCGGGACGGCGTTCACCAGCGCCTCGTGGAGGTCCTCCACCGTCTTGATGAAGTGGGCTTGCCCGAGGATCAGGTTCACCACATCCGGCTTCTCGATCCGCACCACCTTCAGCTCCATCTCCCCTCCTTGGGGTCAGATCTTTGCTTTTCAGGTACCCCGGCGTACACTGGCGCGTCATGGCCCGACCGCTGCGGCTGGAGTTCCCGGGGGCGGTGTACCACGTCACCGGTCGGGGCAACGCCCGGGCCGCGGTGTTCGTGGACGACACCGACCGCCGCCGGTTCCTGGACGAGCTGGCCGA
>JACIWJ010000030.1 GCA_014361015.1 Candidatus Bipolaricaulota bacterium
GTCAAGCGGGCCGCGGGGGTGAAGGACACGGGGCGCCTCTTCCCCGGCCACGGGGGGATGCTCGACCGGGTGGATGGCCTGCTCGCCTCGGCACCGCTGTACTTCTTCTACATGCACTACATCCTCGGACTCATCTAGGTCCGTAGCTTCTCCTCCACCGCGCGCACTTTCTGTTCCAGGCGGCCTGGCGGGCCTTCCCGATCGTCAATGCGGATCAGGGTGGACACGCGGCGGCAGTCGGCCCGCACCGCCATGTGGCAAGCCCTGATCACGGCCAACACCTCGTCCCACTCCCCTTCGACGATCGTCCCCATCGCGGTGAGCCGGTGGGGGAGGCCACTTTCACGTACGATCCGCTCGCAGCGAGCAACGTGGCTCGACAGCGACTCCCCGACGCCGATCGGGACGATGGAGAACTCACAGACGATCATCCTGCCCCCCGCACCTGGATCCGGGCGAACTTCGCCGGGGCCACGCCGTGGCCGACCTGCATCACCTGGCCCGGCTCGCCCTTGCCGCAGTTGGGGACGCCCCACATGTGCCACTCCTCCGGCCCTGCGATCGCCACGCACGAACCCCAGAACTGGGGGGTGATCCCGGTGTAGAGGGGGTTCTTCAGGATGCGGGTCTTCCGCCCGTCCACGATCTCCCAGGCGATCTCCGTCCCGAACTGGAAGTTCACCCGGCGATCGTCGATCGACCACGACTTGTTCGTCGCGAACAGGATCCCGTGCTTCGTGTCCCGGATGAGGTCGTCGAGCGTCCCCTCGCCAGGGAGGAGGTTGATGTTCGTCATCCGGACGAGGGGGATCCTCGCCCAGCTCGAGGCCCGCGCTGCACCGCCGCTGCGGCGAGCGCCGATCTTGGGGGCGGTGTCCCGCGACGAGAGGTACCCCACGAACAGGCCTTCCTTCACGAGGTCCACCCGTTGGGCGGGGACGCCCTCGTCGTCGTACCCGAACGACCCGAGCGCACCGGGGACCGTCGCGTCGGCCACGATGTTCACGAGCTTCGACCCGTAACGAAAGGTCCCTCGCTTGTCCAGGGAAAGGAAGCTCCCCCCTGCATAGGAGAGCTCCGTCCCCAGCACCCGATCGAGCTCCGTGGGGTGGCCCGCCGATTCGTGAACCTGGAGCGCGAGCTGGGAGCCCTCGAGGACGATGTCGAACACGCCGCTGGGGCACAAGGGTGCTGTGAGGAGAGCGACCACTTCTTCGCCGATCCGTGTCGCATGATCGAGGAGATGTAGTCCCTCGATGAACTCGTAGCCGGCGTTTGCGTAGTCGCCTCCGAACGAGCAGGGGTAGGACCGGCGCTGGAACTCTCCCGCTCCGGCGGCGTAGGCCTCGATCCCCGCCCCACAGCTGGTAAGCGACTGCTGGATCAGGCTCCCCGCAGTGTTGCCGAGGACCTTTTCCACCCTCCAGGAGGCGATGGATCCCTTGGCCATCGCCACCCCTTGAACGGTGAGGATCCGCTCCGCGCACGCGAACAGGAGGTCGAGCTTCTCGGCGAGGGGCACTGCCAGCGGGTCGCGCCGATAGGGGGTCGCGAACACAGCGCGATGGGCCGGCTCCGGGGCGAGCTCCACCCGCCCTCGCTGGACGCGCGCCGTGGCCTGGGCGATGGCCAACGCGGACTCCGCTGCCCGCGCGATCGCGCCGTCTCGGGTGTCGCCCGTCGCCGCGAACCCCCACGCTCCCCGGTGGAGGACCCGGATCCCGATCCCGCACGACTCGCGGCGGGACAGGGAGTCCACCTCGCGGTTCTTGACGCTCACGCTCTCCGCTGTGTGGTGCTCGGCCCTCACCTCACCGTAGTCCACACCCAACGCCTGAAGCGCGTTCAACCCCTCTTGGACAAGCTCTTCCATCGCGTACCCCCCTCGCAAATTCAGCCCTGCTCCAGCAGCAACCGCGTCAGCGCTGGATCCGAAACCGCCACCGGTCCGATCTTACCGCACCGATCGCGGGAGACGCGGTGGCCGTTCTCAGTTCCGATTCGGTTCAGTCCGGCTGGATCGAACTCACGCCGCCTCGACGGCCACGACCTCGGGCACCTCCTCCTTCAGCATCCGCTCGATCGTGTTCTGGAGCGTCATCGTCGCCATCGGGCACCCGTGGCAGGCCCCGATCAGCCGCACGCGTACTACACCGTCCTCCGTGACCTCGACGAGCTCCACGTCGCCGCCGTCCGCTTGGAGGAACGTGCGTATGCCCTCCAGCGCCTCGCGCACCTTATGTTCCATGGTTCTCCTCCTTGTTGAGCTTCGGCTTCCACCGGTCAAGGATACCCGGTGCTCCCGGGCGCGGATCGGGCGGATCGACTTCGCGCCGCGCCCGTTACGGCGAGACGAGGTCCCTCACATCCCACAGCTTGACCTTGTTGTCGGCCGAGCCGGAGATGAGGGCCCTTCCGTCGGGGCTCCACGCCAGCCCGAGGACGCCGCCGCGGTGTCCCGTGAGGACGCGCGCCTCGGCACCGGTGGCGATGTCCCACACGCGGATCGTCGCGTCCTGCCGGCCGACGGCGAAGTACCTCCCGTCCGGGCTGAACGCCGCGGAGTAGGAGCGGAGCCCAGGACTGGGGAACTCGCGCACGGTGCGGTACGTCGTCAGGTCCCACAGCCGGGCATTCCAGAGGACGGATACGCCCCCCAGGTACCTCCCGTCCGGGCTGAACGCGAGCGCCCGCAGCGCGGCCTGATGGCCCCACAGGGTCCGGAGGAGCCGTCCCGATGCCACATCCCACAGCCGGATCGTGGTGTCCTCCCCCCCGGTGGCCAGCGTGGCTCCAGCGGGGCTGAACGCGACGCACAGCACCTCACCCTCGTGCCCGGTCAGGGTCCGGACGGTGGCCCACGTTCGCGTATCCCAGAGGCGGACCGTGCCGTCCCCGGACGCCGACGCGAGCAGCGCTCCGTCTGGGCTGAACGCGAGTCCAGTTACCGTCCCGCTGTGGCCGTACAGCCGGCGGAGCTCCCGCCCGGTGTTCATGTCCCATAGGAAGATCGTGTGGTCCCGCGCTCCGGACGCGAGGAGTGCGCCCCCGGGGTGGAACGCGACCGTGTGGACCCAGCTCAGGTGGCCGGTCAGGGTGTACACGAGCTGGTGGCGGTCGGGGTCCCACACGCGCACGATACTGTCCCAGCCACCGCTGGCCGCGAGGTCGCCGCGCGGGCTCCACGCCACGCCGTACACCCAGGAGCTGTGGTCGGTGAACGTAGCGACAGCGAGGTCGGGGCGTTCACAGCAGGACTGTCCTGCTGCGGCCAGCCCGATCAGGACGAAGCTGGCGAGGGCGACGAGGGCCAGCGGATGGAACTGTCTCATGGTTCCCATGCTCTCCTCCTTCGGGGTCGGCCTGCGCCCCATCCTACCGCAGGGCCTCTTCGGCGGCGAACGTGCGGTAGGGTGAGAGGGCATCGAGGATCTCCTCGTCCTCGGGGACGAGGCCGCCCGTGACCATCCGTCCCAAGAGCTCGCCCACGCTGGGGCCAAGCATCACCCCTTGCCCGCACATCCCGATCGCCATCGCGTACCCCTCGACCTCCTGGGCCCACCCGACGAGAGGGGATCCGTCCGGCGTCATCGGGTACAGCCCCCGCCACGTCCGCCGCACGCGCAGGTTGGCGAGCCTGGGCATGAGGTCCACCATCCGCCGGGCGACCATGGGGAGGAACGCGCCCGTCTCCCGGCGGTCCTCCCCCACGATCGGCGGCTGAGGGGTGATGCAGAACGTTACCTGCCCCGAGGCGAGCTGGTGGAAGTAGCAGTTGGACGACCCGGGGATGGGCCGGATGTCCACGACCATCGGGTCGAGGAAGTGGGTCACCGGCTCCGTGACCCCAGCCTCGTGGGAGTCTGGCTGGACGGGATGATCGAGGCCGACGAGTTCCCCTACCGCGCGGGCCCACGGGCCAGCAGCGTTGATCACGACCCGCGTCTCGTAGCGGCCGCGGGTGGACCGCACTCCCCGCACCCGCCCCTCCCGAAGTTCGATCCCCGTCACCTGTTCCCCGAACCGGAACGAGGCCCCTTCCCGCCTCGCCTCTTCGTAGAACGCATGGCAGGCGAGCAGGGGCGAGCAGTGGCCGTCGCCGGGGGAGTAGGTTCCGCCAATGAGGCCGCGGGGGTTGAGGTCGGGAACGATCTCGAGGAGCTCCCTCGCGTCCAGCCACTCGATCCCGAGGCCGTAGGCCTGTTGGACCACGAGCAGGTCCTTGAGAATCAGTTCCTCGCGAGGCGTGTAGGCCACGAAGACGTAGCCGCCGCTGCGCCACTCGATGTCTTGGCCATGGGTCTCCTCCCACGCGGCGAGGATCTCGATCGTCCGCTGGCCGAGGCGGATCTTGGCCGGGTCGGAGTGGGTGGCGCGGATCCCCCCGATCGCTGCCTTGTTCGACCCCTGGCCCACGCTTGGGAACTTGTCCAGGACGAGGACATCGAGGCCAGCCTGGGCCAGGAAGAGCGCGGCCGGCGTGCCCACGCTTCCCGCCCCGATGATCACCGCGTCGTAGGGTTCGCTACGGGTCACGCTCCACCTTTCACCGATCCCCTTCCGCCCCGGCGAACAGCAGCAGGGGGACCTCGACGAACAGGGGCCGCCCCACGTAGTCCGTGATCTCGCTGGGGGGTACCCCTTCCTCGCGAAGCAAGCGCTGGAGGAGTGGCCCGCACGTCTTCCCCCCGCACGCGCCCATCCCCGCGCGGGTGACCGCCTTGATCTCGTTCATATCCTTCACCCCGCGGCGGATGAGGGCCCGCACCTCGCCCACCGTCACCCGCTCGCAGCGGCAGAGGATCTGGTCCTCGGTGAGCGGTTCCACCGCCTCTGGGAGGGGGGCAGTGCGCCAGGCGGTCCCGACCCGGAACCCAGCCACGCGTGTCGCCACTGCAGCAGGGACAGAGACCTGGACGAGAACCGTCCGGTCGTTCCGGTCAATCGCCCGGACCGAGCTGACCCGGGCCTCGCCGAGCTCCTCCCCCTCCTCTCCGACCAGGGTGACCTGGGTTCCGACCTCGACTGCCTCGCGGCCCAACTCGTGGGGGAGAGTGACGGTGGGCCGGTCCGGGTCCTTCCGATGGTCCACGAGGGTGATCGCGAGCCCAGGGCACACCACCACGCACCGTTCACAACCGAGGCATGCCTTCCCGTCAGTCGGCAGGTACTGCGGGCGCTTGCGGACGTCATCCGGGTCGATCCGGATCAACCCCTGGGGGCAGACCGACGCGCAGGGGTTGCACGGGATCTCCTCGTGGCAGTGCAGTACGGGGAACACGTCCTCCCCAGGCGGGGGCGGGGGGGCGCCCCGCTGGCCCGGCTTCGACTTGAGGATCTCCGCCATCCGTTCCCACTCCGGGGGGATCTCCACCCCGGGCTGTCCCCGGGCCTGCGCGATCCGGCGGCCCGCGATCCTCCCGGAGAAGATGGCGGCCGAGGCCTCGGCGATCTCTTGCGCGTCTCCGGCCGCGAACGCCCGCATCCCGAACTCGTGGGCCTTCCGGTAGAACTCGTTCACCGGATCCAAGCCCACCGCCACGAGGACCGTGTCGCAGGGAAACGTCTTCTCCGTCCCCGGCACGGGTTGCAGGCGGTCGTCCACCTGGGCGATCGTCACCGACTCCACTCCGTCTCGACCGTTCGCGGACAGGATCGTATGCGAGGTGTAGATCGGGACCCCGAGGCGGGCGAGCTTGTCCCGGTGGACCTTGTACCCCCCGCACTCGGGGAGGGCCTCGACGAGGCCCACGACCTCGATCCCCGCTTGGAGCGCGTGATAGCCAGCGATGAGGCCGACGTTCCCACCCCCGACGATGAACAGCCGGTCCGCGGCCCGCACGAGGTCCCGGTTGACGAGGGTCTGGAACGCTCCCGCCCCGTACACGCCGGGGAGGGTGTTCCCTTTAAACAGAAGCGATCGCTCCCGCGCCCCACACGCCACGAGGAGGACCTCAGGGGCCACGAGCACATATTCCCTCCCCGCCCGCAAGATCCCCACCACGTGATCGCTGTAAACGGCAAGGGCAGTGGAGTTCAGCCACACCTCGATCGACGGGTGGGCCCGTACTTCCTGGTCGAGGCGGGTCGCGATGTCGATCCCCCGCGTTCCCGCGTACACGGCGTCCCGCGAGCCGAAGAAGCGGTGGGTTTGGAGGACGAGCTTTCCTCCCAGGCGGTGTTTGTCATCGACGAGGAGGGTTCGGATCCCCATGGCCCCAAGCTCGATCGCCGCGGACATCCCAGCGGGTCCTCCCCCGATCACGAGGACCGGCACCTCGACCCGCTCGATCTCCTTCATCTGCGGCGGAGCGGAGGCCCGCGGGAGCTCAGGGAGGCCATCTGCGGGCTCGACCCGCATCCCAGCCCGGACGAGGGTCGTGCACGCCTTGACCGGCACGCCATCCGCGATCACCAGGCACTGGGCGCACTGGCCGTTGGCGCAGAAGATTCCCTGGGGCGACCCGTCCTTGGGGTGGTGGCCGAAGACCCGGATCCCGGACGCGAAGAGGGCCGCGGCGATCGTCTCCCCAGGGTAGGCGTCCAGTTCCTGGCCGTCGAACGTGAACCGGAAGGGCTCCTCCCGGTCGATGGGGAGGATCGGGTGACGGTTGAGCCTCATCGGGACCGCCCTCGGATCGGAGAGGGGACGCCTTCGGCGTACGGCGCCAAGGACGGGGCACAGGGCACAGGCGACATCGCGTGGATTCTACCGAAGCCGGCTCGCCGCGTCACGTCCGCATCCCCGGCCGCCGAGGCGGCCGCACGCCCGGGGAGGCAGCGGGGGCGCGGAGAGGCTTCCGGGGTGGGAACCTTCTCACCCCGGTCCTAGCCGCCGAGCCCCTGCCGCGCGGCGAGGAGCCACAGGTTGAGGGTGAGCACCGCCCCCAGGGAGGAGATGAGGATCAGGGGAGCGATGCGCTCTCGGTGGAACCCGTAACGCTCGCTGAGGACGATCGTGTTCACCGCGATCGGTGTTCCGTTCATGACCACAAGCACCGCCCCCTCAAGCGGGGGCAGGCCAGCGAGGAGGACGACGAGGAACGTCAGGCCGGGGAGGAGGACGAGCCGGCTCAGGGACAACGCGAACGCTGGGAAGAGGGAGCGGTAGTCACGGCCGTACAGGAAGACGCCCAGTGTGACGAGGGCCAACGGCGCCGCGGTCCGGCCGAGCATGGCCAGTGGGGTTATCAGTACGATGGGGACCTTCGCCCCGACGAGGGACAGACCAGCTCCGAGGGCGATCGAGAGGATGAGCGGGTTGAGGGCAAGGCGGGCGAGGACCCTCTTCGCTGCTGCCCTGGGATGCAGGCCCGTCGCGCGGTGGGTCTCGAGGAGGACGAGGGCGAGCGCTACCGTGGCGGGAGAGATCCCAGCTACGGCGAGGGAGGCGAGCCTGACCGGTTCCCCCGTTCCGAGGGTGAACTCCACGAACGGGATCCCGAAGAAGGCCAGGCTTCCGAACATGGTGGTCACGGCGAGGAGGTAGCGTAGGTCGCGGGGTACCCTGGGGAGGAGGAGCGCAAGGGTCCCCACGCCCATGGCCGGAGCGACGCCGAGCGCCATGAACCGCAGCGTGTCCAAGGACAACGTGGCTTGGCTCAGGTCGTGGATGAGCAATGCGGGCAGGGCGAGCCAGTACATGTACCCGTTCAGGGCCCGTTCGTCCCCGTCCTGAAGGAAGCCGAGGGCCCGCGCTAGGTACCCCATCCCAATCAGGAGGAGGATCGGGATCGTCGCCGCGACCGCTGACCCCACTACGGCGCCTCGCAGGAGACGATCCGGATCCGCCCTGAGGCCGTGCGAACGGTGAGGTCCACCCGGTGGGGAACCGCGTCGTGGTCAGGGGAGGTGATGAGCCCCCCTTCGCGTGCCCAGGCGGCCGGCGCATCCACCGGTCCCCACCCCTCCTCGACGCGGATCCGTGCCCCGAGCCCGCGGGGAATACGCACCGTGATCTCCCCTGTCCCGCTGGCGACGTAGGCGGTGAACCGTCCCCGCGGGGGGAGCGTCACCTCCACCCGCCCCGCCCCGCCCTGCACGGCGAGCGTGGTCAGGTCGAGGCCAGACAAATCGAGCGCAGCGGCTCCCTCTCCCAGCATCGCCCGTAGCGCGAGGGGGATCGCGGGCGCGAGCTCCACCGTGGCCTGGGTCCGCTCGGGCCACCACGCCGACGGGAAGCCGTGCTCGCGCTCCAGGGTCAAGCTGAACTCCTCCGTGTCCTCTCTGCGTTTCGAGTCCCACCTGCCTCGGTCGGGCCATGGGGCGACGACCTCTCCCCGAACGAGAAGATCCGGATCGGCGGACGCGCGAACGGTGACCTGCCCTACCGTGGCGGTGAGGGTCACCTCGGCCCGCGTTGCGTCTCCGATCGGTACCCTCACCGCCTCCGCTGACCTCGCGGATGCGGGACCGAACAGAGTTAGCGCGACCGCGATCAGCACCAGGAAAGCGATGGCCGCGCTGAGGGCCCACCTCAAGGCCGAGCGGCCGAACAGGATGTCCAGCCCAAGCGCGATGAGAAGGACCGGCCACAGTCGGGCGAGCGTTCCCCACACCGACCACGGCAGGTGGCCGAGGTTGTTGAGGAGGAGGATCACCCCCGCGGCGATGAGAACAAGTGGCACGAGGAAGCTATCCCGCCTCATCCTAGCCCCTTCGCGGGAGCCGCCACAGGAGGACGAGCCCCACCGCGATGAGCACGATCGGCGCGAGGACATCGAACCGAAGCCACCACGCCCACCAGACCCCCAGGTTGCGGAGGAGAAGGGAAACTCCAAGGAAGATGAGGATCGCTGCAACCGCGATTGCGAGCCCTGTATCGCGGCGGCCAACGGCAGCCTGAACCTCCTTCCCGAACTCCTTCGCCCGGTCCGCGATCTCCTCCGCCCCCGCCCGCACCGCGTCCTTGGGTTCAGGAGGGGCCTCTCCTTCCTGGGGGATGAGCAGCCAGAGGATAAGGTAGATCAGGACGCCGATCCCGCTGGCCACAGCCAGGACGGCGAATACGACGCGGACAAGGGTCGGGTCTACCCCGAGGTATTCAGCAATCCCGCCGCACACCCCGCCCAGGAGCAGATCTTTCCTGCTACGGTAAAGTCTCTTCATCAACCCCCCCTCAGGGGGGAGTGTACCATGCCCACTCGTTCTGGGGTCCGTTGAGGCGGGAAGAGGGGATCGGTAGAATGAGTTCGGATCAGAAAATGTGCCTTGCGGTTCCAACGAAGGTGTTGTCGGTTGACGGGAACCTGGCCACGGTGGACGTCCAGGGGGTGCGGGCCCGGGTGCGACTCGATGCCCTCGGGGAGGAGGTCCGGATCGGGGACTATCTCCTCGTCCACGCCGGGTTCGCCATCCGGCGGCTCGATCCCAAGGACGCTCAGGAAACGCTGGCCCTGTTCGACGAGCTGTTCGCGTGGGAGGACGCCCCGCCCTCGGGATCCCCCTCGCCGTGACCGAGCCCCGCGCGACCCCCCCCTTCCTGCTCCGCGATCCGGCGCGGGCGCGGGCCCTCGTCGACTTCCTCCATCGCCACGCCCCGCCGGAGATGGTGCGGATCGTCCACGTCTGCGGGACCCACGAGATGACGATCGCCGAGAACGGCCTCCGCTCCCTCCTTCCCAGCGGCGTGGAGGTCCTCGAGGGGCCGGGGTGCCCGGTGTGCGTGACCCCGACCGTGGACCTCGATCGGGCGGTCAAGATCGCCGAACGGGGGGCCATCGTCTGCACGTTCGGGGACATGACGAGGGTGCCCGGGACGCGGGTTACCCTCGCCGAGGCGCGGGCTCAGGGCGCTGACGTGCGGGTGGTGCTCTCCGCCGCCGATGCGGTCGTGGTCGCGCGGAAGAACCCTGACCGAGACGTGGTGTTCTTCGCGGTGGGGTTCGAGACGACCGCTCCCGGCACCGCCGCCGTGCTCCTCGACGACCCGCCCCCGAACTTCTCGGTGTTGTGCTCCCACAAGCTCATCCCGGCTGCGCTTGACGCGCTCATGGCCACGCCTCCGACCCGGATCGCGGGGTTCCTCGCCCCCGGCCACGTCTCCACGGTCATCGGGGCGGCCGCCTATCGCGCGGTGGCGGCACGGCACCACGTCCCGATCGTCGTCGCGGGGTTTGAGCCCCTGGACATCCTGTACGCGATCGCCCTCGTCCTGCGCCAGGTTCGCGAGGGGCGGGCGGAGGTGGAGAACGGCTACCCCCGCGCCGTGAGCGAGGAGGGGAACCTCCGTGCTCAGGAGCTCCTCGCGATGGCGTTCGCGCCCTGCGATGCCGTGTGGAGGGGGATCGGGCGGATCCCTGGCTCGGGCCTGAACATTCGGGATGAGCTCGCTCGCCACGATGCGCGCCACGCGTTCTCGGTTCAAGCCGAGGAGGGAGAGGATAAACCGCCTGGCTGCCTGTGTTCCGAGGTCCTCCTTGCACGGGCCGTACCCACGGACTGTCCCCTGTTCCGTGATCCCTGCACCCCCCTCTCCCCGGTCGGGCCGTGCATGGTGGGGTCCGAGGGGGCGTGCAGCGTGTGGTACCGGTACGGGGAGCGGCCGCACCTGTGAGCCGCCTGTCGGACGAGCGGGTGACATCCCTCCACGGCGCGGGGGGGGAGCTCATGGGGAAGCTCCTCGCTGAGCGAATCCTCCCCGCGTTCCGCCTCCGCCGGGCGGGCCCGATCGGGTTGGACGAGCTCGACGACGGAGCAGTGATCGAACTTCCCCCAGGTCAGGTCGTCGTCACCACCGACAACCACGCCGTGAAGCCGTTCTTCTTTCCTGGCGGCGACATCGGGAAGCTCGCCGTGTGCGGGACGGCGAACGACCTCGCGGTGATGGGGGCTCAGCCGGTGGCGATCACGATGGCCCTCCTCCTCGAGGAAGGGTTTTCACTTGCGGACCTGGAAGCGATCCTCACCTCGGCGGCCCGGGAGCTTGCGGACCTCGGCCTCCCCCTGGTTGCGGGGGACACGAAGGTCATGGGCCGCGGGGAGCTCGATGGGATCGTGATCAACACCACAGGGGTCGGCGTTGCTGAGCGGGCGATCTCCGACGCCGGCCTCGCGGTGGGGGACGCGATCCTCGTCACGGGAACGGTGGGGGACCACGGGATGGCGCTCCTCGCTGCCCGAGAGGGGTTCCATCTCCAGACCGAGCTCACGAGCGACGTGGCCCCCCTGTGGCCCCTCCTCGCCCCGGTTCTCGCCGCGGGCGGGATCACGGCGATGAAGGATCCCACCCGAGGCGGCCTCGCCGCGGCCCTCAACGAGATGGCGCGCAAGGCAAGGGTCGGGATCGAGGTCAGGGAAAACGCGATCCCAATCCGGCCCGAGGCTCAGGCCCTCTCCGATCTCCTCGGGATCAGCCCCCTCGAGGTGGCGTGCGAGGGCCGGGCGGTCATCGCTGTGACGGCCGACCACGCGGAGACGGTCCTCTCCCTCCTTCACGCCCACCCGCAGGGGAAGGAGGCGCGGATCATTGGACGCGCGATCCCGGATTACCCGGGTCGGGTGGTCCTGAACACGGGGATCGGCGGGCGCAGGTTTCTGGAAATGCCAGTCGGGGACCCCGTTCCCCGCATCTGTTGACGGGCGCATTGCCCCTGTCCCCCTGCACCCCGTGGGGGAGAACACGGCCGATCGGGGGGGACCCCTGTCGTCCGAACCCCGCGAAGGTTCCCGAGAGGGGCCGCGCCCAGCTCTGGACGGGGCGCGATCCACGGGGATCGGGGCAGATCGAGGGCAGCTTCCCACTTCTCTGATCTGGGGATCCTCGTTATCATAGGCATGGTGTGGGGGGAGATGGGTCGTCGATCATCGGAAGCCCTCGTCGAGTTCCTACGCGGCCTCAACCGCGGCCAGAACCTGGCTGAAATTGGCCGTACCGTTCTCGACTACGCGATCGGCAGCGTCCCCGGGGCTCAGAGCGGAACCCTCCTTGTGTTGAACGAGGACAGCGGAGCGTTTGAGTACGTGGCCGCCGTGGGGTGGGACATGGACCTCCTGGCTCCGATCCGCATCCCCCAGGAGCGGGTCGTCCAGAGGGGCTTGCCGCCCGACCGTCCGGCGATCGTGCGTTGGTCCCTCGAGCGGAACCGGGAGCTCCTTGGCGAGGAACTGGCTTCAGCCTTCGCTGCCGCGGGCCCCCTGGCGGTGTTCCTCACGCTGCCGATCACGGACTCCGGGAAGGTGATCGCCTACCTCAACCTCGACAACCGGGAGGATCCGGACGCGTTCTCCGAGGACGACTTCGCCCGCCTAGACCTCGTGTGGGAGGAGATCACGCTCGCCGTCCGCGCGGCCCGGGAGCAACGGCGGATCGCCGAATCGGAAGAGCTGTTCCGCGTGTTGTTCGAGCGTCTGGCGGACGCGGTGTACATCACCGCCCTCGACGGGACGATCCTCGAGGCCAACCCCGCAGCCGAGAGACAGACTGGGTACACGCGGGAGGAGCTCCTGCGGATGAACGTGATGCGCGACCTCGCCGCCGATGAGCCCGCCATCACCTACGCCGAGGTCAACGAGCGCCTCCTTCGCGGGGAGGTCGTGGCGTTCGAGGAGCTGAAGCGCCGCCGGGACGGGAGCACGTTCTGGACGGAGTGCCGGGTGGCGCTGCTCGAGTTCCGGGGGCAGCCGGCGACCGTGTCCGTCAACCGCGACGTCAGCGACCGCAAGGAACTCGAGGCGGAGCAGGCGAACTGGATCGCCGAGCTCGAGGCGTTCGGCCGCCTCGCCCCTGCCATCGCGGCGCGGCTGGACCCCCAGGAGGTGGTGCAGAGCATCGTCAGCGCCGCGCGGGAGCTCGCCAGGGCCGACCACGCCAACATCCTCCTCTTCGACGAGGAGGGCGCCCTGGCCGAGTCGTTCGACCCCCTCGGGGCGCCACCGATTCCGGTGCGGGTTCGTCCCCGGGGGTTCTCCCGCTGGATCCTCGACACGGGGCAGTCCCTTCTTATCGAGGACATCCGCGGCGACGGGACGACCCACCCCCCGGTGCGCACGGCGAAGGGGCGATCCATCCGCGCCAGTCCCGTTCTCGTCGGGGGAGGGATCCGCTCCCTGGTGGGGGTGCCAACCCGCGTTGGCAAGGACCACCGCGCCATCCTCTACGTGCACAGCCGCCAGCCGGGCCAGCTCGGCCGCCATATCCCGGTGCTGAACTTGCTGGCGACCCAGGCCGGGGTCGCACTGGAGAACGCGCTCCTCTACGAGGGCCTTCAGGAAAGTGAGGCCCGGTACCGAGCGCTGTTCGAGGAGGCCCCGCTCGCCCTGTGGATCGAGGACTTCTCCGCCGTGGCCCGGGAGCTTGAGTCCGTCAAGGCTCGCGGGGTCACAGACCTCGCTGCCTTCCTCGCGGGGAACCCCCCGCTGATCAAGAAGCTCTTGGCCCTGGTCCGGGTTGTGGACGTGAAGCGGGCGACGCTCGCTCTCTACCGGGCCCGGGACAAGGACGAACTCCGCGCCAAACTTCCTGAGCTCATTTCGGTAGAGGCCCTTCCGTTGTTCGGGGCCGAGTTGCAGGCGATGTGGGAGGGGCGGACGGAGTTCCACGGGGAGGGGGTCAACCGGACGATGGATGGGACGCGGCTCCACGTCAGCGTGGCGTGGCGGGCCCTCCCCGGGCACGAGCGGACCTACGATCGTGTTCTGGTCTCGGTCCTCGACCTCACGGCGCGCGTGGAGGCGGAGGAGGTGGTCGCCCGGCGCGACGCGGTGCTGGGCGCGGTGGCGTTCGCCGCGGAGCGGTTCCTGCGGGGCCGGGAGCTCGACCGGGAGATCCCGGCGGTCCTCGCCCGCCTGGGGGAGGCGGCCGACGTGAGCCGGGTGTACATCTTCCAGGACCACCGGGACGAGGAGGGGCAGCTGCTCGCCAGCCAGCGGTACGAGTGGGCGGCGCCCGGCGTCGAACCCCAGATTGACAACCCTAAACTGCAGGGAGTCTCGTACCGAGAGGCGGGGTTCTCGCGGTGGGACAACGCGTTCGCGCGGGGCGAACCGATCGCCGGCCGGGTGCACGACTTTCCCGAGGAGGAGAGAGCGCTCCTGGTGGCCCAAGGGATCAAGGCCACCGTCGCTGTGCCCGTCCTGGTGAGGGGAGAACGGTGGGGATTCCTCGGGTTCGACGAGTGCCGCCGCGAACGCGACTGGACGCCCTCCGAGATCGAGGCCCTCTACGCCGCAGCGGGGGCGCTCGGGGCGGCGATCGAACGGGCGGGGCTCGAGAAGGAGCTGCGCGCGCTGAACGCAGATCTCCAGGGGTTGTACGAGGTGTCCACGGCCCTGGGGACGACCCTCGACCTTGGGGACGTGTTCCCGCGCATTTACGAGCAGGTGAGCGGCCTTATCCCGTGCGATGCGTTCGCGATCGCCCTGGTGGACTGGTCCCACCGGGAGGTCCGGCTTGCGTTCGCGGTGGAGGAAGGAGAGCGGCTTCCGGAGCTTGTTCTGCCGCTCGACTCCGAGAAGAGCCTCACCGCCTGGATTGCGTCGACCCAACAGCCTCTGCTCATCCGCGACGCCGACGCGGAGAGGGATGGGCTCCCGGCGGCCGCCCAACAGGTGGGGAAGGCCGTGCGGAGTTGGCTCGGCGTCCCCCTTCTCTACCAGAACGAGGTCCTCGGTGTCGTCTCTGTGCAAAGCTTTGTTCCCCATGCCTACGGCGAGAAGGAGCTTCGCCTCCTGAGCACCCTGTCTAGTTCGGTAGCCACAGCGCTCCGCAATGCCCGCACGTTCGCCGGGCTTGCCGCCCTGGAGAGGAAGCTGAGGGCGGTGGAGGAGCACTCGCGCCGGATGAAGCTTGCCACCAGCAGGGAGGAGTTGTACGCGATCGTCCTCGATCTGATCCGCTCCGTGCTTGGGTACCGACCGTGCGCGATCCTCGAACCGCGGGGGGATGCGCTGACCGTGGTGACGGGGCACGGCGAGCTCGCTTGGGCGCAGGGGGCGCTGTTCGGTCGGGACGGCCGGGGGATCACGGTCGCGGCAGCCCGGTCGCGGGAGCCGCAGTACGTGGCGGATGTGGCCGCGGATGGACGGTACATCTCCGGCGATCCCAACACGCAGAGCGAGCTCGCCATTCCGGTCGTTCTCGGGGACCGGCTGTTCGGGGTTCTGGACGTCCAATCTGCGGTGCGGGATGGGATCCCCTCTGAGGATCGAGGCCTCCTGAACATCGTCGCCTCGGAGCTCGCGGTGGCGCTGGCGGGGCTGGAGCGGTTGGCCGACCTGCGTGCCCTCAACGAGCGGTTGGCTGGGCTCCACGGGGTGGTGGTGCGCCTCCAGCGGTGCTCGACCGTGGACGAGGTGTGCACCGTGGCGGCGGAGGTGTCGACGCAGATCCTCGGGTTCGCGACGTGCAATGTGAGCCTGGTTGAAGGGGACTGGCTCGTCTCCAAGGCCTCCGTGGGGATCGAGGGGCGTCCTCTGCGGCGGGGGCACGGGGTCGCTTGGGACACGTTGGCGAGCGGGCGGACGGTCTGCGGCAACCTGGAGGACCTGCCGCACGCACGTCTGCTGCGCCCCGATCTTAAGAGCATTCTTTCCGTTCCCATCGGAGACTTCGGCGTGTTCCAGGTCGGGTCAACCGACCGCGACGCGTTCTCCGCGGGGGATGTGCGGGTCGCGGAGATCCTCGCTGGGCACCTGCGGGAGGAGATTCGGCGCATTCACGTCGAGGAGGATCTCCGCGAGCAGGCGATCCGCGATCCGCTGACCGGCCTTTACAACCGCCGGTTCTTGGGGGAGGTGCTGGCCCGGGAGGTGGAGCGCGCCAAGCGCTACGGGCACCCGCTGAGCTTGATCATGGCCGACATCGATGACTTCAAGCTCGTGAACGACCGGTACGGTCATCTGGCGGGGGACGCCGCGCTGCGCCGGGTGGCGGAGGTCCTCCAGGGGACCGTGCGGGCGGGGGACTACGTGTTCCGCTACGGGGGGGAGGAGTTCGTGATCGTCCTCCCCGAGACCGGAGACGAGGGTGGGGATGCCCTCCGCCGGCTGAAGGAGGAGACCGCGGGAATCACGGTGGACGAAGTTCCGGGTCTCGTGGTGAGCGTGAGCCTGGGCCACGTGGTGTGGAATCCGGGCCGGGACGGCCCAGCTACGCTTGAGAGCTTGTTGCGCCAGGCGGACGAGGTTCTCTACGCGATCAAGCGCCGCCGCGGCGGTCGGTAGCCAAGGTTGCGGGCCCACCATCTCCGCGACTAACATGCTGGCGTTGGCTGCGCCCGTAGCTCAGCTGGATAGAGCAGCGGTTTCCTAAACCGCAGGCCGGAGGTTCGAATCCTCCCGGGCGTACCAGGCCTTCGGTCCCGTGTCTCGGAGGGCCCCCCGCCGGAGCCGGCTGCTCCCCCTTCACGCCGGCGCTCGCCCCCCGCAGGCTTGCACCCCCTCGTCTATAGACGTATAAAGCCCCCCATACTCGGGGGTCTCGCGCGGTGTGGTCACTGTTCCCGGCGCTGCTCATGGGTTGGTCTCTCGGGGCCAACGACGCGGCCAACGTGTTTGGCCTGGGCGTGGCTGTGCGTGCTGTGGGGTACTGGACGGCTGTCGGTCTCACCGCGGTCGCGGCGCTGGTCGGGGCGTGCCTGTCGGGTGCGGCGGGGTTCGCGACCTACAGTGCTCTCGCCAGCCATGGTCTTGCCAGTTCATTCTGCGTAGCCCTCGCCGCTGGGCTCACGGTGACCGTGATGACCTGGCGGGGTCTCCCCGTGTCCACCACCCAGGCCGCGGTGGGGGCGATCCTCGGGGTTGCCCTCGCCACGGGCCGGGAGGTGGAGTGGGGAGTGCTCATGCGGGTTGTCCTTTCCTGGGTGACCTCGCCCGTTGCTGCCCTCGTGATCGCGTATGTCCTGCACCGGGCCGTGAGCCCCCTCGTCGAGCGGAAGTTGACTGGACTCCTTTGGTACGATCGGACCATGCGGCTGGGCATCATTGGGATCGGGATCTGGGGTGCGTACGCGCTCGGAGCGAACAACGTGGCGAACGTGACCGGTGTCTACGTGGGGGCAGGGGTCCTCACCGTGCCCCTCGCGGCGCTGGTCGGAGGGGCGAGCATTGCCCTCGGGGTGCTGACGTTCTCCCGACCGGTGATGGAGACGGTGGGCGAGCGGCTCGTCTCCCTCGGGACGTGGCCCGCCCTCCTCGCGGTGACGGCGCAGGCTACGGTTCTCCAGGCGTTCAGTTTGGTTGGGGTCCCGGTATCGGCCTCCCAGGCCGTGGTGGGGGCGGTGGTGGGGATTGGCCTCGTGAAGGGCGTGGCGGCGGTGAACATGCGGCAGCTCGTCGCGATCTTCGCGGGGTGGGTTCTGACCCCGCTCGGAGCGGGAGTGGTGGGGTACTTCCTCGGGCTGGGCGTGGGGAGGTTCCTCCCGGGGTAGAGCATCGCGGTCCTTTGTTGTACCTGGGAATGGCGCATAGAATGGGATCGTGGAGGGGTGGGTGAGCGGTCGAAGCCACCTGCCTGGAGAGCAGGTGCACCCCCCAAGGGTGCCGTGGGTTCGAATCCCACCCCCTCCGCCAGAAAGGCGGCTCAGAAGTTCCAGGTCGATCGGTTGACACCGGATCACGTGGGACGTGGCGAAGGTCGAGCCCGTTGAGGGCATCGAGGCGTGGCAGGAAGCTCGTTCGAACGGGCTACTGGCCCAAGGGACGCTTGGGGCGCGGCTGCCAAGCGGATGCGTGCCGTACCTTCGGAAACGCCCGACGTGAGTTCAGGGAACACTGCGGGCCGAACCGTTGACCTCCCCACCGATAACCTCTACACTGGTGTTCGGCCCGTGCAGGTGGGGGGCTAGCGGTCCCCTGTATCCACAACCCGCTCTAGGTGGAACCCATGGGCCTCCCGAGAGGAGGGGGAGACGGAAGCGACCTGGGACACCCGGGCGATGACGGTCGAGCCCCCTGCGACGCACACCGGTGAACCCCGCTAGGCCCGGAAGGGAGCAACGGTAAGCTGGTCCCTGCGGGTGATAGGGGATCCCTTGGCCTGAGCTTGGACCCCAGGGGCGCCCGGCGAGCCAGCCCCGACGGAGGCCCGCACGGGCCGCTACGGCGGTTCCAGGATGTCGGTTCGGTGGTTGCAGGTTCGACCCCCTTCTACCGTGACTTGACAGGGCGACAGGCGTTCGTTAGGATAATGCGACAACATGATCCGAGTATCAGGTGGTGGGCGGTGAGGTTTTCCCTGTCGAGCAAGTACGCGATTCTAACCCTCGTCCGCCTGGCGGCGGCCGGTGGGGGGCCGGTCACGGTGCGCGATCTCGCCAGCGATGGTTCGATCCCGGAGCCGTACTTGGCGAAGCTCGTTCCTCCGCTCGTGCGGGCCGAGATCCTCTCTTCCGCGCGGGGACGCGGGGGCGGGATCTCGCTGGCACGCCCGGCCGAGGAGATATCGCTTGCCGACATCATCCGCGTCATGGAAGGCAGCGCCGCGCTCCAGGAGTGCCCGTTCGAGCCAGAGCCGTGCCCGGGAAGGCCGGATTGCCCGCTCTCTCCCGTGTGGGACCCCCTCCGGGATAAGGTGGTCCGGTTTCTCGAACAGACCACGCTCGGCTCTCTGGCCGCGCGGGTGACCAGGAGATCAACAAGGAGGTCGGGATGAGCGAGATGATGGGAGAAAGCCGCAAGCAGGCTTTGAAGGAGATTCTGCGCCGGTTGCACGCCGGGGAGAGCCCGCAGGCCCTCAAACAGGCATTTCGCAACGCGGTGGGAAACGTTTCTCCGCAGGAGATCGCCCAGATCGAGGAGGAGCTCGTGCGCGACGGGCTGCCGCGGGAGGAGCTGATGAAGCTCTGCGACCTCCACCTCGGCCTGTTCGAGGAGTCCCTCGCGGGGGCCGAGCTCACCACCCCACCCTGGCACCCCCTCCACATCCTGATGGCCGAGCACCGCGAGATGCTGGCGATGGCGAACCGGCTCGCCGCCCGGGCCCGGGAGGGCGTGACGTCCCCCGAGGCCGAGGTCGAGGACCTCGTGAAGCACCTCGTGGGCTCGGAGAGCCACTACCTGCGGGAGGAGAACGTGCTCTTCCCGTACCTCGAGCGGCACGGGATCGTCGAACCGCCGAAGGTGATGTGGGCCGAGCACGACCGGATCCGCGAGCTGAAGAAGGCCGTGGTCAAGGCGGCGCCGGCAGGGAAGGACCTCGTCCCGGCAGCGATCGCCCTGAGCGAGACCCTGGCGAGCCACTTCCTCAAGGAGAACCGGATCCTCTTCCCGAGCGGGTTGCGCGTCATCCCAGAGGGCGCGTGGCCCGATATCCGCCGCCAGTTCGACGAGATCGGCTACTGCTGCTTCACCCCGGCTGCGCCCCCTCCACCGGAGGCGCCGGGCGCTCCGGCTCCGCCTGCGGCGCCGGCGTCGAGCTCCCAGTTCCGGCTGCAGTTTCCCACCGGCGAGTTCACCCCCCAGGAGCTGGAGGCGGTGCTCAACGCCCTCCCTGTGGACATCACGTTCGTGGACGCCGACGACACGGTGCGCTACTTCAGCGCCTCCAAGGACCGGATCTTCGTCCGCACCGAGGCCGTGCTCGGGCGCAAGGTCCAGGACTGCCATCCCCAGAAGAGCGTGCACGTGGTGGAGAAGATCCTCGCCGACTTCAAGGCCGGCCGGCGCGACGTGGCCGAGTTCTGGATCCCCTTCGGGGGCAAGTTCGTCTACATCCGCTACTTCCCCGTGCGAGGCCGCGGCGGGGAGTACCTGGGCACGGTCGAGGTGACCCAGGACATCGGCCCGATCCAGAGGATCTCCGGGGAGCGTCGGCTTCTGGATGACTGACGATCCGGCCCTCCCCCTCGACCGGGGGAGGACCGGGAGAGGGTGATGGAAGGAGGCCACGATGGGCAGACGGGAGGAGTTCTTTGCTGACCGGGAGCGCCTCATCGCGCTCACCCTCCGGCGGGCGAACCTGGTGATGAAGCGGTTCTTCGCCCTCGACACCGCGGCCTACGACGACGGGGCCCTTCCCCGCAAGGTGAAGGAGCTCCTCGGCCTGGTGGCGTCGCTCGTCCTGCGCTGCGACGACTGCATCACGTACCACATCGTGGGATCGTGGGAGGCGGGGGCGACCGGAGACGAGCTGATGGAGGCGATGTCGGTCGCGTTGGTGGTGGGCGGGTCGATCGTCATCCCCCACCTCCGCCGGGCGGCGGCGCTGTTGGATGAACTGGAGGCAGGCGATGAACCCAGCGGTGATCGAGCTTAGAGAGAGCGTCCATTGGGTTGGGGTCAAGGATTGGGGACGACGGCTGTTCGACGGGCTGATCCCCCTTCCCCGCGGGACGTCGTACAACGCCTACCTCGTGGTGGGAAGCGCCAAGACGGCCCTTGTGGATGCGGTCAACCCCGGGTTCGAGGGCGAGCTCCTCGCCAAGATCGGCGCGGTCGCGGATCCGGCGGGGCTCGACTACGTGGTCATGAACCACGCCGAGCCCGACCACGCGGGGGCGATCCCCGTCCTCCTCGATCAGAGCCCGCGGGCCCAACTCGTCCTCACCGCGAAGGGCGCGGAGATGGCCGCCCGCTACTACCGCGTACCCGAGAACCGGATGCAGGTCGTGAAGGACGAGGACACGCTCGACCTCGGTGGGAAGACCCTCCGCTTCATCGACGCCCCGTTCCTCCACTGGCCGGAGACGATGTTCACGTACCTCGTCGAGGACGAGATCCTCTTCCCGTGCGACTTCTTCGGCGCCCACACCGCGGCCGGGGTGTACGACGACGACGTGCCCGACCTCGCGGTGCGCGCCCAGATGTACTTCGGCGAGATCATGATGCCGTTCCGGAAGGCCGGCGAGCGGGCGATGCGGAAGCTCGCCGATCTTCCGATCGAACTCATCGCCCCGAGCCACGGGCCGGTGTGGCGGAACCCGGAGCGGATTCTGGGCTTGTACCGGAAGTGGACCGCGGGAGAAACGGTCCCCAAGGTGGTCGTGGCCTACGTGAGCATGTGGGGCTCGACCGAACGGCTCGTCCGGATCGCTGCCGAGACCCTTCTCGACGCGGGGATCCACGTTGCGGTCCACGAGCTGGCGCACGTGGACGTGGGCGA
>JACIWJ010000031.1 GCA_014361015.1 Candidatus Bipolaricaulota bacterium
AGCGCGATGCCCGTGGCGAGGAGGCCGAGCCCGAGCGCCGTCCGCACCAGATTGTGTTTCGTTCGTCCTCTCATCTCCGTCCTCCCCCAAGCCAATGGATCCGATTCGATCATACGGATGTTGAGCGGAGGCGACAAAGGGCGCGTGGGCTCCTACCGGAGGAAGGCGGTTCGGCGGTGGGCCGGTTGGTCGGTTCGGGGAACGGCGGGCGGACACGAGGTCCGCCCCTACGGACCACGGATCGTCGTTCCGTTGTAGCGTCGGGGCTTGTCCCCGACGGCCGTTTCGTTTCCGGAACGGCGGGCGGACACGAGGTCCGCCCCTACGGACCACGGATCGTCGTTCCGTTGTAGCGTCGGGGCTTGTCCCCGACGGCCGGTTCGTTCCCGGAACGGCGGGCGGACACGAGGTCCGCCCCTACGGATCACGGATCGCCGTTCCGTCGTAGCGTCGGGCTTTATGCCCGACGGCATTACGGCGGTTGACCGTTTCGTTCCCGGAACGATGGGCGGACACGAGGTCCGCCCCTACGGACCCCGGACCACGGATCGCCGTTCTGTTGTAGCGTCGGGCTTTATGCCCGACGGCCGGTTCGTTCCCGGAACGGCGGGCGGACACGAGGTCCGCCCCTACGGACCACGGATGAACGCCCCGGGGCCAACGGGCCCCCGATCACGGACGAACGTCCGGCCGTCCCCGGACGACGCGGCTTCGGCCAGGGGAAGGGGCACCGTACGGTGGCCCCGCGGGAAATGGACCGCGGCCGGCGCGGTTCCGGGAACGATGGGCGGACACAGGGTCCGCCCCTACGGTCCACGGATCACGGACCCCGGTCCACGGATCTGGTGCCCCGGTTTGACGGGGAGAAGGAGGAGGGCTACCATACGGGCCGTTGTCGTGCGGAGAAGGTACGGCATGGACTTGACCGCAGGAAGGAAGAGCTGTAGGATTCGGTCAAGTTGTGCACTATGCGCACGAACGTTGGCGTTCTATCGGGGAGGTGGTGAGCGGTTGGCACAACTCACAAGGGAGGCATCATGAAGGGTGTGAACGACATAGCTGTCGGTGAACGGAAAGGAGGTTCTACGTTGGCAAGGAAAGGCATACTGATTGGGCTACTCGTGGCCGTGCTGGCGAGCACGGCGTGGGCGTTTGAGCCCTTCTTCTCCGACGCGGCCGGGAACAAGCTCGGCCGGGTGTGGGAGGGGCAGCAGATCTACATTGCGATCAAGGACCCCGAGAAGGGGGCGTGCGGGATTGACCAGTTCATGGTTGACCTCATCATCTTCGACTTCAAGACCGGAGCTACCCTGGAGACAAAGGACGACTACTTTGTCCCTGGCGCCTGGTTCCGCGAGCTGGGGGGCATCGGCAGCGGCCTCTACTTCTGGGTTGCCGGCCCGGGCTCGAACGTGAAGGTCTCCCTCCAGGTTGGATCGCGGGACTGTTTCATTGACGCCGCGATCACGGACGTATGTTTCGGGAACACCCACGTTCTCGGGACGATCTCCCCGGCGAGCATCCGACTCGGTCCGGATCTGGATGGTGCCATTGAGGTTGCGTGGTGGAACGGGGCTTGGGAATACCTGGACGAAGACGTAACCAACGGGGGCATTGATCTCGTCGAGTTCAACGAGTTCCCGTTCCAGAGGCGAACCGCGCGGGTAGACCTCGAAGGCGAGAAGTTCTACAGCCCCACCTACGACGGTGCTACTGAGGTCTTGGGCCGGTTCGAGAACAACGACACCCTGATCCTCATCGCCCGGGACACGACGGACGAGCGGAATGTGGATCAAGACCAGATCAAGATCGTGGACACGGTGGGCGAGCTGACCGTGGTCCCGTCCCGGCTCGACTACGGGTGTGGCCCGGCGTGCTCGAACATCGTCGTCACGATCGAGGACAAGGACGAGAACCTCAACTGTAACGCGATCGAGTACGTCCCGTTCTTCGTCATCATCAACCCCGGAAGCTGGAACCCCGAGCAGACGCCGGGGGTCACCAACTTCTGCTCTCTGATGATGCTCGGCGGGTATAATGGCGAAGGCGACCTCTTTGACGAGCCCATCCGCTGGTACAACATCTACGAGCCGGAGCGGTACATCGACTACAGCGACGCCCCGTGGTGGAACTACGATGCGAACATGCTCTTTGCGGTGTTCTTCGCTGCTGAGACGAGCGTGGACTCGGGCGTGTTCACGTTCGACTTCGGGAACCTGGAGGACTTCCAGCGGGCCCTCGGGCTTGACCCGACCGACCGGCTCCCGCCGGGGACGACGATCGCCTTCTACTACATCGACCCGAACGACTTCGACGACATGGACCTGGCGACGGTCATGGTCGGCAACCGGCCGCATTCTGAGACCTTCATCACGGATGCCAACGGCATCCCGGTGAGCGAGGTCCGGATCGGCGCGGGCTGGGGCGGCCTCTACATTCGCGTGTACGATGCGGACGCCAACGTCGAGGCGTGCTGCCAGGACAAGGTCGTGGTCCATATCTGCGACCCGCACAACGAGGACGACAGCGAGTACTACGTGATTGACGAGATCTCGAACAACTCGGGGATCTTCTTCACGCAGTCGGGCATTCCACTTCTCCCGGTGTGGGACGCGGTGGCGGGGTACCAGCTTGTGTTCGACGACTGGCGGATCCAGGCGTTCAACGAGGACACGATCTTCGTCCGCTACAACTCCGTGGACTACGAGCAGGCGAGCCTCAACGCGCTGGGCGATGGGGACCCGAACGACGGATTCTTCCCGCCGGTCATCAACTACGACGCGGCCCGGAACCAGTACTGGGACGTCTCCTTCGCCAAGGTGAAGGTGTACGACTTCCAGGTGTTCGATGGGATCACGCACTGCATGCGGTTCCTCGATGGGAACTACCAGCCGGTGACCTCGATCCCGCTCTCGGGTTCGCTGTACCTCGAGGTCTGTGACTACGACCAGAACGAGCACCCGGCGATGCGGGAGCTCATCTTCGGCGGCTGGAACAAGGACGCCAAGGCCGATGACGAGACCGAGGGTAAGTGGGAGCACACCGACCCGATCTGGACACCGGACGCAACGGAAACAACGTTCTCCGAGTTCTTCGCCGATACGCGGATCGGGAACATCGCTGGCGAAAACGGCGGTGTGTCGATCTCCGGCATCAACCCGACGGTCAAGGTGTTCATGTTCAACGCCCAGAGCGGGGCGTGGGAGCGGATGGACCTGCGGGAGACCGCGGTTGGGTCTGGCATCTTCCGCTCGACGACCTGCGTCCTCGTGGCCGACGCCAGGAACCCTGGCGAGGGCAACCTCGGCTCCAAGCCGGGCGACACGATCATGGCGTTCTACCAGGACCCCTCCAACCACTCCGACATCTCGATCATCTCGATCAAGGTCGCTGAGGGCGGAGCGGGCGGGATCACCCCGCCGACGGTGGCCCTGTCGGTTGCGTTCGACAAGGCGAACTACAACCCCGGCGAGACGGTGACGATCACCGTCACCGACGAGCAGTACGCGGGCGCGAGCGAGATCACCGGCGCCGCGAAGCCGCTCATCCTGAAGAAGGCGGATGGGACCGAGCTTAAGAGCTGGACGCAGATCCCGGCCGTGGCCGGCGACCCGGGGAAGTTCCGGGTGAGCTACGTGCTGCCCGCCGATGTGACGGGCACGATCATCGCTGTGTACACCGACCCGCTCATCCCGACGCGGACGGCGCAGGCGCAGGCCACGGTTGCCGCGCCGGTGCTGACGGGTGTTTCCGACGTGAAGCCGGTGCCCGAGGTGTTCTCGACCTCGACCGCGTTCACCGTGTACGCGCAGCCCGCCGGGGCGGTGCCAAGCAAGGTGACAATCGAGGTCTACGACCTCACCGGGCGCAAGGTGGCCACGCTTACGGGCACGAACACCGCGACCGTCAGCTGGAACGGCGGAACCCTCCGCAACGGGGCCTACATCTACGTGTGGGCCGTTGAGGGCGGGAACCCGATCCAGACCTGGACGGGCAAGGGGTTCGTGTACATCAAGAGGTAGAGAAGAGGCCGCGGGGTCGGGGGCGAAAAGCCCCCGGCCCCCCGCCTTGGGATACCAAGGGGGTAGGAGACGACGATGAAAAGACTAGCGGTAGCAGTGCTGCTCGTGGGCGTGCTGGGCATGGTTGGGTTCGGGTACGAAGGCTCGATCGTGTTCCAGGGCGGCCACGGAGCGAAGGCGCTTGGGATGGGGGGCGCGTTCTGCGCGCTCGCCGATGACGGGACGGCGGCCCTGTGGAACCCGGCGGGTCTGGCCCTGATGGGGTCGAACATCTGGCTGGGCGGGGCCACGTCGAACCTGTTCGGGATGGTCGGGTACCAGTACATCTCCGCGGGGTATAAGTTCGGGGATTACGCGGTGGGCCTGGCCTGGGGCAACGCGACCGCGGGGACCCAGTACGCGGGGAACCTGTACATGGGGACCGTGGGGATGAAGATCGGGGACTTCGGCACGTTGGGCGCGAACCTGAAGTACTACTCCGAGACGCTGGCCGGAGATACGGCGAGCGGGTTCGGGTTCGACCTCGGGTTCCTCGTGCCCCTGACGCCGGAGATCGCGATCGGGATCGTGGCCAAGGACGTCGGCGGGACGACCGTGGCGGAGCAGACCGTGGTCTCGACCTACGGGGCGGGGCTGGCGGTGAAGCTCCTCGACGGGGCGCTCGCGCTGGCGGCGGATGTGGCCGTGGATGGAGGGTTCAACCCGTTGAACCTTGGCGCCGGGATCGAGTTCGTGGTGATCGAGAACCTCGCCGTGCGGGCGGGGATCGCGGTGCCGGAGATTGCGTTCACCGACTACTACTTCAGCGTGGGCGCTGGGTTCGCGATCGCAGGACTGACGATCGACGCTGCGTACGTGTTGAAGGACAAGCCGGGCGAGAGCCTGGTGCTGTCCGCGACGTTCAGCTTCGACGAGCTGTTCCCGGCGGCGACCCCGGAGCCTGGGCCCGGACGGTAGTCACCGATAGCAACGCCAACCGCAGGGGGGGCCGGGGCAACCCGGCCCCTCTCGCATTGGAGGGTGTAGCGTCGGGGTTTATCCCCGACGGCCTTTCCGTTGTAGCGTCGGGGTTTGTGCCCGACGGCCTTTCCGTTGTAGCGTCGGGCCTTGTGCCCGACGGCCGTTTCAACGACGGGCGGACACAAGGTCCGCCCCTACGGAACCCGAACCACGGATCGCCGTTCCGTCGTAGCGTCGGGGTTTATCCCCGACGGCATTACGGCGGCCGTTCCATTGTAGACGGGGTTTCCGTTGTAGCCCGACGGCCGTTTCGTTCCCGGAACGGCGGGCGGACACGAGGTCCGCCCCTACGGAACCCGAACCCGATCGGGAAAGGGCCGTCGCAGACAAGCTGCGACGCTACGAAATCAGATCACGGACAACGGATTACGGTCTGGCGGAGGGTCGCCGGGAAGCAAAGCGACGATGTCACCGAACCGCGCGAAGTGACGCTGGTCAAACGTGTAGGCACGGCGGATGCCATGCTCCCGCATCCAGCATGCGTTGAAGGCGTCGGCGTAGTCGACGTTCTCTGCCGCGTAGAGAACTACCGCCTCCGCGATCAGATGCGCGTGCTCGACTTCGAGGCCTGGCGTGTTGAGGATCGCTGTGACCTTGTTGGCCACAGTGTCCTTGGGTAGCCCATAGTACGACTCGAGGGTCCACACGATCTCCGCAACCACCAGCGCGCTCGTGACGAGCGTGAGTTCACCGTTCTTCGCCTTGCGCAGGAGATCCTCCACGTGCGATGCCTGCTCCGGCACGTCGTCGGTGAGGTAGCGGAGGAACACGTTCGTGTCCACAAAGCACCGCATCATGCCCGCTTTCCTCGCGCCTTCTTCACCCCTTCGCGTACCTCGGCGAAGTCCTCGGGCCGACGGCGGGGCGCGACCGTGCCTCGTTGCTCACGGAGGGTACCCGAGGCGGGTACGAGCATGACCCCCTCCTTCTTCCGCACAAACAGCACGCGGTCCCCTGGCTTCAGGCCGAGGGCGTCCCGAATCGGCTTGGGGATCGTGGTCTGCCCCTTCGCCGTCACCTTCGTCCCGACCATGTCTTACCTCCTCCCATCTGCTACTACGAAGAGGATTCTGTCTTACACTAGGATATTCGTCAACCGCGGGCCCGCTTCCCTGGGAACGGCCGTCGCAGACGAGCTGCGACGCTCCGGGGAAAGGCCGTCGCAGACGGACTGCCACGCTACAATCGAGGACCGTGGGGGGGAACGATGCGTGGCCCCAAGACCTTCCGCCGGTGCCGGTCGTTGCGGCTTGCGGGGTTCGACTACCGGCACCCTGGCCCGTACCACGTGGTCCTGGGTACGTTCAGGCGACAACCCCTCCTCGCCACGGCTTCCCTCGTCGAGGCCCTCAGGATGGAGCTGGCAGCGGTCGCGAGCGCCACGGGCACAACCGTGTACGCGTACTGCTTCATGCCGGATCATGCCCATCTGCTCGTTGCACTGCCGGGTGGAGTGCACCTGTCGCGGTTCGTACAGGCATTCAAGGGCCGGTCGACCCGCGCCTTCTGGGAGCACGGTGGGAGCGGGCGGCTCTGGCAGCGGGGGTTCTACGATCATGTCCTGCGCGCGGAGGAGGACGTGCGCGAGATGGCCCGGTACATCGTGGCCAACCCAGTGCGGCGGGGGCTGGTTCAGGACTTCCGCGAGTACGGGGGCTCGGGCTCGTTGGCGTTCCCACTGGATGACCTGTAGCGTCGGGCCTTGTGCCCGACGGCATTACGGCGGCCGTTCCGTTGTAGCGTCGGGGTTTGTCCCCGAGGCCTTTCGGTTCCGGGAACGATGGGCGGACACGAGGTCCGCCCCTACGGCCCACGGACCCTTCGGGGAAAGGCCGTCGCAGACGAGCTGCGACGCTACGGAACCCCGCCTTCTGAGGTGGCGCCTCATCCTCCCCGTGCGGCGTGGGCGGCCTCGGTGGCGAGCTCGTGGGCCCACTGGAGGGGCGGGGGGAGGGCGGTCTTCTCCGTGAGGGCCTGCACGAGCTCCACCGCGCTTTCGAGGTCGGCCCGGTGGCCGGGGGACACGAACAGGGTCCGGTTCCGATCGGTGCGCAACGCCGCCCCCACCGTGTCGTCGTCCAGCACCACCGGCCTCCACTCGCCGATCGTCATCCCGGCCGTGTTGGCGTGGCCGCAGAGGTGGCCCTTGGCGATCCCCACCGTCGGCCGGTCGAGGAGCACGCCGAGGTGGCTCGCGATCCCGGCGCGCCGCGGGTGGAGGATCCCGTTCCCGTCGACCAGGTAGACGTCCGGCCTCCAGCCCCGGGCGTCGGCTTCCGCGATCGCCGCGAGGTAGGGGGGGAGCTCCCGGTAGGCGAGGTAGGTCCGGATGTAGGGGAAGGTCACGGGGGCGCGGACGGTGAGGTGGTCGAGGATCTCCCCGTCGCGGTCGGCGAGGGCGAACGCGGCCACGGCCTCGCGGTCGGGGTAGGCGACGTCGAGGGCGCCGATCGTCTCCACCGCCGGCAGGGGGGCGAGGACGACCCGCCGCGCGACCTCGGCCTGCTCCTCCTGGAGCCGGGCCAGCGGCCGGTCGGTCGGGAAGTTCCACACGAAGTACCGGGCCAACGGGTCGACCCGCGCCCCCGCCACGCGGACCCCCTCCGCGGCGAGCCGCGCCGCGGCCTCGGCCTGGGTCCCCCCCCACGCCCGGCCCACCGCGCCCGAGGCGTACACCACCCGGTGCCCAGGGAGCCCCTCCGCCTCGGTCGACGCGAGCCAGCTCGCCACGAACGGCGCCGCGCCCGGGTCGCCGAGGGTCTCGGCCAGCGCCCGGTACGTGGTCACCTTGCCCGCGGGGATCGCCCCCACCAGCTCCCGCAGAGTGCGGGCGAGATCGGGGACTCGGAGCTCAGTTTCCACAACACCCGCTTCTCTCCACCACCAGCGGTCTCGCCTCGGGGTCGGACAGGTCCCCCGCGTCGTCCTTCACGACCAGGGTCACGGTGTAGGCCCCGACCTCACGGTAGCGGTGGCTGGCCTCGGGGGCGGTGGTCGTCTGCCGGTTCCCGTCCCCGAAGTCCCACGTGTACTCGACGATCGTCCCGTCGGGATCGAAGGAGGCACTGGCGTCGAACGACACCCACTGGTCGACCTTCACGGTGCTGGGGGAGATCGTGAACTGGGCCACGGGGCGCTGGGAGTGGACGTAGACCGTGGCCGTGGCTTGAGCGGTGCCCGCGTCGCGAGCGACCACGGTCAGGTACACCGTGTACGTCCCCCGCTCGCGGTAGGTGTGGGGGAGCACGGGCTCCGTGCCGGTGGTGCCGTCCCCGAACGCCCACAGGTACTCGACGATGTCCCCGTGCGACGGGGTCGCGTCGAACGCGACGGTGAGGGGGTAGGCCCCTTGGGCGGGATTGGGGTTCGTGACGATCACGGCCTGCAGGCCGGCTGGGGCCGGGCCGAAACACCCGCCGAGGGGGAGAACGGCAAGGGAAAGGATCGCATACAGGTATCTTCGCATCGTGACCTCCGCCGGAGAGCTTACCCCCTCCGGGCCGGCCCGGCGAACGCGGGGTCCGCCGCCAGGGCCCGCGCCGGGTACACTCGGGCCCATGGAGCGAACGCGGGTCGCGATCGTCGGCGGGGGGCCAGCGGGGTACGTCGCCGCCCGGAGGCTGGGGCAGCTCGGGGTGGAGGCGGTCCTCGTCGAGCGGGGAGAGCTCGGGGGGACGTGCCTCAACGAGGGGTGCATCCCCACGAAGGCCCTCTACGCCGCGACCTCGCCCCTCGGGCACCGGGAAGCGTTCGCCCGGATGGGGATCTCCCTCTCCCCACAGGTCGACGCGGCGCGGCTTCGGACCTGGCTCTCCGAGGTCGTGGGCGCGTTGCGGGGCGGGGTGGGGAAGCTTCTCGCCCAGGCGGGGGTGGACGTCGTCTCCGGCGAGGCGACCCTCGTCGGGCCAGGAAGGCTCCGCGTCCGGGCGCCCACGGGCGAGGAGGGGATCGCGGCCGACGCGGTCGTCCTCGCCACCGGCTCAACCCCGATCGAGCTTCCCGGCCTGCCGTTCGATGGGGAGAGGGTATGGTCTTCAACGGACGCCCTCCTCCTCCCGCGCGTCCCGGACAGGCTCCTGGTGATCGGGGGTGGGGTGATCGGGCTCGAGCTGGGGACGGTGTACCGCCGCCTGGGGAGCGCGGTGGTGGTGGTGGAGCTCCTCGACCGCCTCCTCCCCGGGGTCGGCGTCTCGCGCCGCGGGGAGGCGCTCCTCCGGCGGGCACTGGCCGCCCAGGGGATCGAACTGCGCCTCGGGGCGCGGGCGGAGGGGCTCACGGCCGATGGGGTGAAGATCCGCACGGCCAACGGCACGGAGGAGGTCCCTGCGGACGCGATCCTCGTCGCCGTGGGCCGGAGGCCGAACGTGGACGGCCTGGGCGTGGAGGCGGTGGGGGCACGGGTCGAGCGGGGGTTCGTCGTCACGGACGACGGGTTCGCCGCCGCACCTGGCCTGTACGCGATCGGCGACGTGCGGGGGGGATGGATGCTCGCCCACAAGGCGTCCCACGAGGGGCTCCTCGTCGCGGAGCGGATCGCCGCGCCGTCCGCCCCGCCCGCCGGGGAGGCCGCGCCGGTGATCCCCCAGGCGATCTTCACCCAGCCCGAGGTGGCGCTGGTCGGGGTCCCGATCGACGAGGCGACCGCGCAGGGGCTTCGCGTGGGCCGGTTCCCCCTCGCCGCCCTCGGCCGGGCGTGGGCACAGGGGGAGATCGGGGGGCACGTGCAGGTCGCGGCGGACGCCGCGGGCAAGGTGGTCGGGGCGGAGTTCGTCGGGCCGCACGCCTCGGACTTGGTCGCTGAGGCGACGCTGGCGATTCAGGCTGGGCTGACGGTGAGGGCGCTCGCGGAGACGGTGCACGCCCACCCCACGTTCCCGGAGGGGCTGTGGGAGGCGGCGCTCGCCCTCCTCGGCCGGCCGCTCCACAGCGGCTGATCCCCGCCTCCACCCGCGAGGTCCGCCCCCACGACCCCCCGCGTTGTCGCGGCGGGCTACGTCCCCAGGAGACGCTCCCGGAGCAGCTCCGGGGGCAGCGACCCGCAGGACAGGATCGCATCGTGCAGCTCCCGCAACGTGACCATCGGGTTCCGGCGCTTGTACTCCTCGATCACCTTCAGGATCTCGATCTTGCCCACGAGGTAGCTCATCGGCTGGGTCGGGCTCGACGTGTACCGACGGACCTCGGCCTCGGCGTTCGTCCGCTCCAGCCCCACCTTCTCGGTCAGGAACTGGATCCCTTCCTCGACCGTCATCTTCCCGGTGTGCAGCGACACGTCGAGGATGATCCGCGCTGCCCGCCACAGCTGGTCCTGCAGCCGCGCCAGCTTCTGCACGGGCTCCCGGATGTACCCGAGCTCCTCCATGAGCTCCTCGCAGTAGAACGCCCACCCCTCGACGAACAGGCTCGATAGGGCGCTCCCGATCTTGCGGGGGAGGGTCGTGGCGTACGTGTTGGCGTACACGAGCTGGAGGTGGTGGCCCGGGTACGCCTCGTGGAGCGCCGTCACGGGGAGCTTGGCGTAGTTGTGGCCACGGAGCTTCTCCTCCCGGACCTTGCGCGGGGCCCACCGCTCGACGGGGGTGACGAGGAAGATCCCCTCCTGATTCTTCTCCAGAGGGCCCGGCATCATGTACGCCGCGTAGGGGATGACGGGCCGCAACGAAGGGGGCGTGGGCCGGATCGTGAGCTTCTCCCCCGCGGGGATGGTCACGATCCCCCGCTCGACCACGAACCGCCGCACCCGCTCCATCTCCCGGCGGTAGGCGGCGAGGAGCTCGCCGGCCGGCGGATGGTGGTCCTTCGCCTCCTCCACGATCTGGCGGGCCGTCTTCCCGGGGGCGATCTTTGCGGCAAGGGCCTCCATCTGGGCTTCCGTCTCCCGGAATAGCTTCCAGCCGAGCTCCAACAGCTCGTCGGCGGAGCAGTCGAGGAGGTGGTCCTCGCGGAGGATCTCCTCGAACAGCTCCTTGCCCACCGCGAACTCGCCCTGGGCCTGGGGGAGAACCTCCCGCTCCAGGAACGCGATGTAGTCGCGCAGCGCGCGCGCCGCTCTCCGGCTGGCGCGGAGGACGCGCGGGAAGAGGTGGGGGGTGCGCAGGGCAAGCAGGGGCACCACAACCCTGAACAGAACCGCCCCCCGCTTTGCCCCCTCGACGGCCGTCTCGGCCCACACCTTGGGGACCCGCTCCGGGACGAGGTTTTCCTTCCCCTGGGCCAGGACCCGCGGGACCTCCCGGAGCCGCCCGAGCACCGCCCGCAGCCGAACGCGCCATGGGGCGAAGTTCCGCATCAGGAGGAGGAACACGCCGCCGAGGCACTCGCCGGAGTACATCCCCGGGCTCCGCTCGTGGCCCCGCACCTTCTCCAGGTCGCGCAGGAACGACTTCGCGAACTGGACCATCAGCGTCCGGTCGATGCGGGCGTCGAGCGACCAGCCGGAGGGGTCGGACGCCTCGAGCTGGGCGAGGGCCTCGCGCAGCATCCCCTCCTGGCGCGCCCGCGCCGCCGGGCTGTGGTCCCCGAGCCGGTGGTCGAAGCGGTGGTCCCCGAATTGGGTCGCCGCGACGGGGACCTGTTCGAGCATGCGGTTGAAGAACTTCTCCACAGAGGCGTAGAACTCCCGTTCGCTTCCGTCGGACACCGTTCTCTCCCCCTTCGCCGGATGGTTCACGGCGCCGGGAAGGATACCCGTTCGGGCCCGCCGTTGCCCCCTAGCGGGGGCGGGTCGGAACCAGGATCCGGTAAGCGATCCACGCCCCGACCAGAATCAGGACGACGGGGAAAAACAGCGGGAGCAGGATCAGGCCCCCCACGAGGAGGGCCACCCCCACGAGGAGGGGAACGAGGAACGTCCCCGTGAGGAGGGCGCACCCCGTCCCCACCGCCGTTCCGATGAGGCCCGCCACGAGCCCGATTGCGGCCCCCAGGGTCCGGAACAGGGCACCGAGGATCAACGCTTGATCCTCTCCCCCACCTCGGCCTCGGGGTGGACCTCCAGGGACTCGCTGTACTCCACCCGGCCGATCCGGCATCCCGGCCCGACGTGCACGACCTTGCCGCGCACCACGTCGGCGGTGGTGGCCTCGAGGTGGACCCGGTCGCCCTCGACCTCGCCCACGGTGAGGGTCCCGATCCCGAGCCCGAACCGGAACCCCCGCGCCAGGCTGAACCCGAAGCTGAGCCCGGAACTGGCGCGGATGTCGATGTTCTCCCCGCCGATCTCGCGGGCGCGGCTGTCGCCGACGAGCTTCACCTCCACCCGGTCCGCGGACAGAAGCCCGCCGATCTCGAACCGGCCCGAGGAGGTGAACACGTCGGCCTCCAGATCCCGTGCCACGTGGAGCACCCCGCTCACCCGCACGTAGTGGCCGTGGAAGCTCCCCCCGATGCGCTGGGCGCCCGAGGAACGGAGCTCCTTCACCTCCGCGTCACCGTCGATCCCGCAGCTGCCGGAGGTGACGAGGACGTCGGCCTCCACCCGGGAGGTGAACTTCCCGGCCCCGGAGACGGTGATCTCCTTGGCCTTCACCTCTCCCTGGAACCGCCCCGAGCCGGAGACGCGGATCTCTTGGGCCGTGACATCCCCGTCCACCTTTCCTGATCCCGAGATGCGGACTTGGCCGTACTCGCCACCGGAGACCCGCCCCGATCCCGAGATGGAGATGTTCTGCCCTTCCATCTACGCCACCTCCCTCAGCGCCAGCTTCACCTGCTCCGCGATCTTCTCCATGTCCACGCGGTGCTTGACCCGCGACTCGCGGTCGAGCCTCACGGGCTCGTGCCCCAGTACTCCCACCGTGAGCCGCACCGCGAGCCCCTCCCCGTCGATGGATTTCTCCCCGAGGAGCGCGGTGATCCCGGTCGGCGCCCGCACCACCTCTTCCGCGGCCCGCACGAGGTCCACGAGGAGCTTCGCCTCTGCGGGACGGGTCCCCGCCCGGAGCGCATGGGCCCCGCACGCGAGGGCCACCAGCTCCCCGAACGTGTACCCCCGGTCCTTCCACATCAGCTTCCGCCCCTCGGCCCCGACCGGGGCGAGGAGGGTCGGGTCATCGCACTTCACCGTCTCCGGAGCCGATTCCGGGGCCAGGATCTGCACGAGCTCGTCCAAGGACTGCTCCTCCTTGAGGGAGCGGATCTGCTCGATGCGGGTCAGGATCTTCTCTCGGGGGAAGAACGTCTCCTGGCCGGTCACCGTCGCCTTGCGGATGAACCACGCCTCGGGGATGAGCCCCTTGCGCTTCCACCGGTACAGCTGGCCGTACGAGATCCCCGTCTGCTCGAGCACGTCCTTCTTCGCGATCAGATCCTCGTCCATCGCTCCCCCTCCGTCGCGGTGGCAACGGTGTGCAGGCTAGTGTAACACAACACTGTTACGTGGTCAAGTCACTGGGCGACGACGCGGACCCCGGTGGTGAGCACGGGCGGCACGTGGAGCGCCCCGAACGTCCACTCCGCCTGGCCTCCGATCGCCCGGACCCCGTCCTTGAGGACGTCGTAGGCGTTGCCGGCGATCATCGTGTTCTTGACCCGGCCCACGACCTTCCCTCCCTTCACGGCGAACCCGACCCCCACGTTGTTCGAGAACGCGCCGGACTGGATGTTCCCCTGGCCCAGCCCGAGGACGCCGGCGACGATGAGGCCGTCCCCCATCTCCTGGATGAGGTCGTCGACGGTCCCCTCGCCTGGGGCGACGACGACGTTGCGGGAGGCGGGCCCGGGGGGGACGCGGAACCCTCCGCCCCCCAGGAGGTTCCCCTTGATCCCGTTCCCCGTCGGGTCAGCGTTGGCGAGCGCTGCGGCCCGCAGGTCGTAGTAGAAGCTGGAGACCACCCCGTTCTCGACGAGGGGGAGCTTGCTTGCGGGGACCCCCTCGTCGTCGAACGTCCGCGAGCGGGGGGCGAAGGGAAGGGTCCCGTCATCGATGAGCGAAAACCGCTCGTCGAACGCGGTCTCCCCGAGGCGACCCTTGAGGGGCGACGTCCCGAGGAACACGGCGAGGCCGGACAGCCCGACCATGAGGGGCAGGAGGAGGACAGGGGTCCCGGTGGGGAGGAACAGGACCGGCGGCGCGCCCAGGGGAGGGGGGGCGATCTCCCGCCCCCAGCGCAGCTCGCGGATCAGATCCGCGAGGAGCGCGTCGCGGTCGAGATCGCTCGCCCGGCGGACGAGGCGGGACGCGTACACGCTCCAGATGTCCCCTTGGCGCACCTGTTCGGCCTCGACCGTCATCGAGAGGTAGGACCGGCGCTCGGCGCGCTCCGCCCCCTCGGTGGTCCGCACGGACACGTCCACCGTGCCCCGCTCCAGCGAGGCGTCGACGACGAGCTCGGGGAACTCCTCGCGGACCCGGCGCACGGCGTCCTCGCCCCACACGATGAGGTCCTCCACCGCGATCTTCCCCACCGCCGGGTCGAGCACGGGCACGGAGGGGCCTCGGCCATCGCCCGCCCCGAGGAAGCGGAACGGAGCCCGATCCCCGTGGGAGGCGGCGAGGAGGGCGGATTCGACCAGGGCCGCATCGGTCCCGCCCGCGGTGGAGGCGAACCCGAGCCTCCCCTCAGCGATCACGCGCAGCGCCCGCCCCCGCACCGCCACTGAGCCCACGGACTCGATCTCCCCGCCGTGGAACTTGACGGCAACGCCCTCCCGCAGCTCCTCGTACAGCTCTGCTGCTTCCGCCCTCTGCCCAGCCTTTCCCAGGATGTCCATCAGCGTCCTCCCACCGTCACGTTCCGCACGCGGACGTGGGGGGCACCGGTCGTGGTGGGGAGCGGCCACTGCCCGCCCTTGCCGCACCCGCCAGCGCTCCCCTCGAGCTTGAAGTCCGTCCCGATCATCTCGATGTTCTGCAGGGTGTGGAACACGTTCCCGGTGAGGACCACGTCCCGCACCATCGGCCCGATCTTCCCGTTCACGATCTCGTGGCCCCACGCGGCGGAGAACGTGAACTGCTCGAACATCGTCTGCCCCCCGAACGCCGCGCACGCGTACAGGCCACGCTCGATCCCGTGAAGCATCTCCTCCAGCGACGCCGTGCCGGGCTCGATGTACGTGTTGCGCATGCGCACGATCGGCTCGTGCTCCCAGGACACGGCGCGGGCGTTGCCAGTCGGCTCGGCCCCCATCTTGTGGGCGGTGGCCCGGGAGTGCATGAGGCCGGACAGGACCCCATCCTTGATGAGGTAGGTCTTGCGCCGCGGAACGCCCTCGTCGTCGTAGGGGGCGTTGCCCCGCTCCCGCGCCCGGTACCCGTCGTCCACCACGTTGAGGAACTCAACGGCGAACCTCGTCCCGACCCGCATCACTTCTCGCAGCGGCGCGTTCTTGAGCAGGAAGTCGGCCTCGCAGATGTGGCCGAACGCCTCGTGGATGAACACCCCCGCCAGGTCCGGGTCGAGGATCACGGTGTACGTGCCCCCCTGGACGGGCGTCGCGGACAGGAGGTCCACCGCCCGCTGCGCTGCCTGGAGGGCCTGTTCCTCCTTCCCCAGGACCGCCTCGAACCCGGCGGCGTAGCCCAGCGACTCGAACCCCTGCTGGATGTCCCCGTTCCTCCTCGCCACGGCGGCCACCATGAGGGTCACGTCGGGGATGCCCTGCTCGACGTAGGTCCCCTCGGAGTTGGCGTAGATCGTGGTTCGCCAACTGTCGGTGTAGCGGACGCTGGTGGACGCGATGAGCGGCGAGTGCTCGAGGAGGAGCTTGTTGTAGCCTTCGGCGAGGCGGCGCTTCTCCTCCAGGGGGACGCCGCGGAAGTCGCGCCTCACCTCTCCCTGCCACCGCGCCTCCACGGGCTCGACGGGGGCGAGCGCCACCGGGTCGGCCACGTGCCTGGCCGCGGTCCGCGCGAGCTCCGTCGCCTCCTCCACCTTGCGGGGAAGCTCCTTGGGATCGGTGAACACGGCGATCCCCCACGCGCCCCGGACGAGGCAGCGCACGATTCCCCCCGCCTCCTCCCCCGACTCGAGCGCCATCAGCTGGTCGCGCTGGAACGCGACCCGCGACCGCGTGACCTGTTCCCAACGCGCCTCCGTGTAGTCGGCGCGGCTTTGGGCCACTGCTTCGCGCAGCCTGTCTTCCATCGGACCCCCTTTGCGGTGGGGGGATTGTACCCCCTGCTGCGGGTGTGATGGCGGTCACGTTCGAAGGGGGGGTGCCTTCCCTATAATGGGTGGCGAACGAAGGAGGCGGAGGATGGCGAAGATGCGATGGCTGCTCGTGCTACTGGCCCTCCCTGCCCTGGGGGCGGAGCTCCAGTTCGAAGGGGAGCCGTACCTGGCGGGGGCGTTTAAGGTGGTCGTGACCGGGGTCGCCGAGACGAGCGGGCAGGCCACGCTGGTCGTGCTGAGGACGGGCGAGGTGATCCGGGTCGATCTCCGCTGCGAGGGCGCCCGGCTGGAGTCACCCCCGATCCACGCCCGGCGGCCGTGCGATCCGGACGGGGATCCGTCCCTGTCCGTGGAGCTCGGGGACACGATCGTCGCGGCGACGGACCTCGGGGGAGGCCTGTCCCGGACGGCCCGCGTTGGGGCCCGCGAACCGGGCGTGCCCGCCCTCGCGTTCGAGCGCTGGGACAACGTGGAGATGGAGTGGGTTCCCGCCGAAGAGGTGGAGCCGGCCCTGTTCCGGTTCGTGGTCGCCGATCGTTCGCTCGATACGACCTGTGAGCGGGACTCGTTCGTCCTCCCCGTGGCCATCGGGGGGGAGGAGTTCTCCCTTCCCCTCGTCGAGGACGCTCCCGCGAGCGGCACGTTCGGCGTGGAGTTCGTGGTCGCCCTCGAACCGCGGGACAGCGCGCTGTGGCTCCAGTTGCTCACCGTGGAGGGGGACCCCCTCGCCGCGGTGCCGGTCGAGGGGGGGATCCTCATCGCGGCCCGGCACGGCGGGGAGACCCGACAGGTGCCGTTCGCGCCGCTCTCCGTCGCGCTTGGGCCCTCCGGTCTCGTCCTGCCCGTGGGCTGCGTGGGGGAGGTACGGGTGGCGGAGCCGGAGGGGGCGGACGAGGTGCGGTGGTGGGTGGACGGGGCGCCGCGCAGCGGGGGCCTGGGGTTGCCCCTGTTTGCGGATGCTCCCCGTTCCGCGTCCGTGGTCGCCCTCGTGCGCCAGGGCTTGCTCTGGGGCCGGGCGGAGACGGAGGTGACGTTCGTCCCGCGGGTCGGGCTGTCGTTCGTGGATGGGGCCACGGGCGCCCGCCCGGCCGAGCCGTGGCCGTGCTCGCTCGAGGTCCTGGTCCGGGCCGACGGGGCCACGGGACCGGTGGAGGTGATGGTGGGTCGCCTGGGCCCGGACCCGCGGGTGCAGACGTTGACCCTCGCTTCGGCCGTCGACGGGGCGTTCGTGAGTGCCCCTATCCGCCCGTCCGATCTCGGCGCCTGCGCGGGGGAGGTGCTGTGGGCCCAGTTCCGGGATCCACGGGGATGCTACACGGCCTACGTCATCCTCCCGTTGCGATGAAGCGGTGGGTCCTCGCCCTCAGTGTGGCGATCGGCGTGGGCGCGGGGGGCACGGGGCTGGACGCGGCATGCCCCGTGTTCTTCCTCTCCGAGCCAGTCGTCCTGTGGACGGCACGGGGGGCCGACCCCCTGCGCCTCGTCCACAGCGGTGAGACGTGGGAGGTCGACTGGCGCTGCGCCCCGGAGGGGGAGCGGGTGCGGTGGGAAGCGGACCTTCCTTCTGATGCCCCTCCGGGGGTGTGGCTCGCCTGCACGGGCTCGGCTTGCTATGCGTTCCTGAGGGTGCCGGACGAGATGGGGGTGGCCGAAGTGCGCGCGAGCCGCGGCGCCGCCCTCGCCCTCTCCGGACAGGCGAGGGTTGCCGATGCCTCGGGATGGGCGTTCTTCATCCTCGCGCCCGGGGACCACGAGCTCGCGGCGGAGGTGGGAGGGGAGGAGGTCCGCCGCCCGGTGCACGTCGAGCCGGGCACGCGGACCGCGGCGACGCTCGTCCTCGCCGGCGCGGAGACCTCGACGCCGATCGTCCTCCCCGGGTTCAGCCTGACCCTGTTCCTCCACCTCGTCGCCCCGCGCGATCTTCCCACCCTGAACGCCGAGGTGGAGCTCCCCGCGGGATGGTCGTGTGCGCCCGGCCCCGGAGGGCCCGACCCGGTCGTGGGCGGTAGGCTCACCGTCCGCTCGTGGCAGGTGTCCGTCCCCGCGGACGCTCCGTTCGGGGACCAGGCGCTGACGATCCGCCTCCCCGACCTCGCGGTGGAGGCCCGTGCTCCCCTCCTCGTCGCCCCGCGCCTCCCGGCCGAGGTCGTCGTCTGTCACTGGGATGTGACGGGAGAGCAGCTCGATCTCACGGCCCGTTGTGCGATCACGTACGAGCGCCTCCGGTGGGCGGCCACGCTCGTCGGCCAGGAACTCCCCTTCACCGGCCGCGTGTTCACCCCAAGCGAGCTCGAGGCCCTCGCCGCGGAGTGGGAGAAGGGCCCCTAAGGACGCCGGCTCGCTATAATCGCGCGAAGGAGGAGCCGATGAACGAGGTCCTACAGGCGATCCGCGCGCGGAGATCGATCCGGGCGTTCCGCTCCCAGCCCGTGGAGCCGGAGAAGGTGGAGGCGGTCCTCGATGCCGGCCGGTGGGCCCCGTCGGGGAAGAACACCCAGCCGTGGCGGTTCGTGGTCGTGGAGTCGGCCGCCAAGCGGGCCGAGCTTGCCAAGCTCGTTCCCCAGCGGGAGATGGTGGCCACTGCCCCCGTCACGGTGGCGATCCTCCTCGACCGCCAGGCGGGCTACGACGAGCTCAAGGATGGGCAGGGGATCGGCGCCTGCGCGCAGAACATCCTCCTCGCGGTCCACGCGTTGGGCCTCGGTGCGTGCTGGATCGGACGGGCCCGCGACCGGGAGGTCGAGGCCGTCCTCGGGGCCCGGGAAGGGGAGGAGCTGATGATGCTCATCCCGATCGGGTACCCAGCGGAGGAACCGCCGGCGCGGGACCGGCGGCCCCTGGCTGAGCTCGTGCGGCGGATCTGATGCCGTACGTGCTGGCGGTGGTGGTGGCGCTGCTCGTGATCCCGGCGGCTGGGCTGGGCCTCGTCGCGGTGTGCCTGGGCGTCGTGGCGGGGGCGATCGTGGCCGCCTGCGCCCTCGCCCTCGGGGCGACGGGGAGCCTGCTCGAGTGGGCCCTGGCCCTGTCTGCCGTGGGGGTATCGTGGCCCGCGGTCCAGTCCTGGCGGAGGCTCGTGCGCTGGGTGAAGGGGGCGCTCGCTACCGCCGGCCCGGGCATTGGGCGGCCACGCGGGGGCTGATCGAAAGCCCCCCGAACGACCGCGAGAACTCGTCGGCGAACTGGCGGGCGAGGAGGTCCGCCCGGCGGGCGTAGGCCCCCTTGTCCGGCCACGTCGCCTCGGGACGGAGGATCTCGCTCGGCACCCCGGGGCACACTGCGGGCACCCACACGTGGAACCGCTCGTCGAGCGCGAAGTCCACCCCATCGAGCTCCCCGGCGAGCGCTGCCCGCACCATCCGCCGGGTGAGGCGGATGTCGATCCGCGACCCCGTTCCGTACGGCCCCCCCGACCAGCCGGTGTTGACGAGCCACGCCTGCGTCCCGTACCGGTCGAGGTACTTCCCGAGGAGGTCCGTGTACACGTGGGGCAGCCGCGGCATGAACGGCGCCCCGAAGAACCGGGAGAAGGTGGAACCCGGCTCGGCAACCCCCGTCTCCGTCCCGGCGAGCTTGCTCGTGTACCCCATCAGGAACCACAGTCTGGCCTGATCCGGCTCCAGGCGGGTCAGGGGAGGGAGGACCCCGTGGGCGTCCGCGGTCAGGAACACGATCGCCGTCGGGTGTCCGGCCCGCCCCCCCGGGTCGGCGTTGCGGATGAACGAGAGCGGATAGGAGGCCCGGGAGTTTTCCGTCAGCCTGCGGTCGGAGAAGTCGAACCTCCCGGTGGGGAGCATGAACGCGTTCTCCACGATCGCCCCGTGGTCCAAGGGGTCCGCCTCGTGCATCACCGCCCCGTAGATGTCGGGCTCCTTCGCGGGGTCGATCCCGATCATCTTCGCGTAGCAGCCCCACTCGAAGTTGAAGATCCCCCCCTCGTTCCACCCGTGCTCGTCGTCGCCGATGAGGATCCGCTCGGGGTCGGAGGAGAGCGAAGTCTTCCCCGTCCCCGACAGGCCGAGGAACAGGGCGGAGGCGCCGTCGGCCCCGACGTTGGCCGCCCCGTGCAGCGGGAGGACGCCCCGCGGGGGGAGGAGGAAGTTCATCACCGTGAACAGGAGCTTCTTCACCGACCCGAGGTACGCCGAGCCGTACACGATCCCCGCGCGGAGGGCGAAGTCCATGACCACGGCCAGGTCCGAGGTCCGCCCCGTCGCCCGATCGGTGCGCAGCCGGCCCGCGTACTTCCCCGGGTCGAGCTTGTCGTAGGGGAGGACGAGGAGGGTGAACGGCCGGTCGGCGAACGCCGACCCCGCGGCGCCGGCCGGGATGGGGCGGAACATGTTGTCCGCGAACAGGGAGGTCAGGGCGTGGTCGGTGA
>JACIWJ010000032.1 GCA_014361015.1 Candidatus Bipolaricaulota bacterium
CTCAACATCCGTATGATCGAATCGGATCCATTGGCTTGGGGGAGGACGGAGATGAGAGGACGAACGAAACACAATCTGGTGCGGACGGCGCTCGGGCTCGGCCTCCTCGCCACGGGCATCGCGCTTGGGGGCTGCGAGCTATTCTGGCTCACCCCGCCGGCGGTCCCCACCGGGGTCGAGGCGAGCGACGGAACCCACGCCGGCCAGGTGGTCGTGACCTGGAACGCCGTCGCCCGCACTGTCCGCTACGAGGTGTACCGCGCGGACACCCAGGATGGCTCCTACACCCAGCTCGGCGAGACGACGGGCACGGTGTACGCCGACGCGACGGTCGTTCCCAACCGAACCTATTGGTACCGGGTCAAGGCGTGCAACCGCGGCGGCTGCAGCGACCTCTCGGCGGCCGACTCCGGGTACGCCCAGGGGGAGGGCGTCCCCGAGGTCCCGACCGAGGTCGCGGCCACGGACGGCCTGTACACGGACCGGGTGCGCGTGACCTGGAACGCGAGCCCCGGCGCGACGTCGTACGAGGTGTGGCGGGACGTGGCCCAGGGCGGGCCGTACACGCGGCGCGGCACGGTGTCGGGCACCACCTACGACGACATGGACGCCTCGCCGGGGGTCGTCTACTGGTACAAGGTCAAGGCGTGCAACGCCTCCGGGTGCAGCGCGCTTTCGGCCCCCGACTCGGGGTACACGTTCCCGTCCGCGCCGGACCCGGTGACGAACGTCTCGGCCTCGGATGGGACGTACACCGATCGGGTCCGGGTGACGTGGACCGCCGCCGCCGGGGCGGCCAACTACGAGGTGTACCGCGCCGAGAGCGAGGACGGCACCTACGGGAGACGGACCACCGTCACCGGGACGACCTACGACGACACGGGCGTCACCGCGGGGACGACCTATTGGTACAAGGTCAAGGCGTGCAACACCGTGGGGTGCAGCGCGTTCTCCGTCCCCGACTCCGGCTTCGCGTCCACGGGTGGTGGGGGCGGCGGAGGGGGCGGCGGCGACACGGGCCAGCTCCCCGCCCAACCGCGGAGCCTCGCCGCGACAGATGGGACCTACGCCGACAAGATCCGCGTCACGTGGTCGAGCGTCTCCGGGGCCACGAGCTACCGCGTCTACCGCTCGGAGGACTCCACGTTCGACATCACCCAGGACCGGATCGCGGAGACGACCTCGACTTCGTACGACGACGTCCACCACGACACGAACAACCCGCTCGACCTGTGCGAGGACTACTGGTACGCGGTGAGCGCGATGAACGCCACCGGCGAGGGGCCGCTCTCCGTGCCCGATTCAGGCTACCGCGGGACCCGCGTCACCGGCGTGCCCACGGTCTCGGCGACGGATGGGCTGCACGCCACGAAGATCGTCCTCACCTGGAACGAGATCAAGGGGGCGACGTCGTACGAGGTGTGGCGGGCGGAGTCGCTCGGCGGGACGTACACGAAGGTGGGCGACGTGCCCGAGGCTGAGGACGACGACAAGAACACCACGGTCACGTTCGAGGACACCTTCGACGACTCCATGGGCAACTACTGGGAGAAGACGTTCTACTACCGGGTGAAGGCGTGCGGGGAAGCGACGGCGTGCGGGTGCGGCGGGCTCTCGGCCGCGGAGTCGGGCTACGTCCGCCGGACGCCCGATGCCCCGGCGGATGTGAGCGCCACCGATGGGGCCCACACCGACATGGTCGTCATCACCTGGACCGCGGCGGCGCGAGCCGACAAGTACGAGGTGTTCCGCGCCACGACCAAGACCGGGGCGTACACGAAGATCACGGATGCGGATGGAAACGATACAGACACTTCCTGCAACGACACGGGCGCCACGGCGGGGACGACCTACTGGTACAAGGTCTCGGCGTGCAATGACTACGGGTGCGGACCGATGTCGAGCCCGACTCGGGCTACCGCGCTTCTTCTCCGTAAGCCCCGCGTGGGGCAGGGCGGGCGCTGGGGCGGGCTTGGGCCCGCCCCGTTCGCTGACCGAGGTCCTCGGGGCGCTACAGCCGGGCGAGGGTGCTCCGGGCGCACTCCCGGCCGGCGGCGACGGCCTCCTCCAGCCGCTCGAACTCGAGCACCCCGATCTCGTCCACATCGGGGTGGACGATGAGGAGACGGTCGCCCAGCCTGTCCCGCGCGCGCTCGACCCTCACCCGCTCCACCTCGCGGGTCGCGATCTCCAGAAAGCGGAGGGTCGCCCCGACCAGGGTCGCGGGAGGCGGACCGAGGGGGGCCCGCACGTCCACCGCGAGCACGGTCCGCGCCCCCATCGCCGCGACCACGTCCACGGGGAGGTTGTTCACGAGCCCCCCGTCCACGAGGTACCGCTTCCGCCACGGCACCGGGTTGACGAGCCCCGGCAGCGCAGCGCTCGCCGCGACGCCATGGTAGACCGGGCCCTCGTCGATCCGCACCTCCTCGCCCGTCACGTAGTCCGCGGCCACGGCCACGAACGGGACCTCCAGGTCCTCGAACCACATCCCCTTCGTGATGAGCTTCAGGAACTGCGCCATCCGCCCGAGGCGCGGGCTGGGCTCGTCGTGCCACGCCCGGCGCCGCAGCCGCCCCCGCAGCGACTCGACCGCGGTCCGGCCGAGCATCGTCTCGAACGGCTCCCCCACCCCGAGGAGCTCGCGGAGCTCGAGGTGCGCCAACACCCGCAGGAGCTGGGGGAGGTCTTGGCCCACGGCGTACGCCGCCCCGACGATCGCCCCCATGCTCGTCCCGGCCACGAACTCGGGATGGATCCCCGCCTCCAGGAGCTCGATCAACACCCCGAGGTGGGCCAGGCCGCGGGCCCCGCCCCCGCCCAGCGCCACCCCGAGCCGCGTCATGCGCTTCATCACGGTTCGATTCTAGCCCGGAGACTCCGGATGTCAGCCGACCCCGCGCCGGATCATCGTCACGGCCGTGTAGAGGAGGACGAGGGCGAACAGGCGCCGCAGCCAACGCGCGGGCAGGCGGGAAGACAGGAACGGCCCGACCTGGGTCCCGACCACGATCCCCGCCATGAGCGGAAGCGCGAGCTCCCAATGGACTCGGCCCGCCAGGGCGTGCCGGGCGGTGGACATCGCCGAGGTGGGGATCATCACGAACAGGCTCGTCGCCATCGCGGGCAGGATCTCCAGGCCGAGCAGGGTCAACGCGGGCACCATCAACACCCCGCCCCCGATCCCGAACAGCCCGCTCGCCGTCCCCGCGACCAGGCCGACCCCCGCGCCGGCGAGCGCCCCGACCGCCCTCCGCCCCGTGCCGCGGAAGAGCTCCTTCGGCTGCTTCCCAAGGAGCAGGATCGCCGTCGGGTACAGAAGGAACACGCCGAACGCCAGCTCCAGCCACCCCGCCCCGATCACCCCGCACAGCCACGGCCCGATCCATCCCCCGACCACCGCCCCGGGAGCGAGCGTCAGCCCCACCCGCCAGTCGGTCCGCCGCTTCCGCAGGTAGGCCGCGGTGCTGGCCAACCCCGTCGCCATGACCGCGGCCGCGCTCGTCCCCACCGCCTCCGGGGACGTCGCCACGAACCCCGCGAGGAGAAGGAGCGGAACCATGAAGATCCCACCACCGATCCCGAGCATCGAGCCCACGGCCCCGACCCCGATCCCCGCCACAACGAGGAGCAAGTTGAGCATTTTCAGATTCTATCACGTCTCCCGCGCGAGATCCTCCCGCACGGCGGCGGGACGAACGTCCCCACCCCACGATTTGACTTTTCTCGGGAGCAGTCCTATTGTCCGATCGGCCGCCCCCACTGGGGCGGTAGCGAGGAGGTGGCGTGCTGCTCATGGACAAGAAGGCGAAGGCGGCCAAACCGAAGCCGAAGAAGAAGTAGTCTGGGGCTGCGTATGGAGCGTGATGAGCGCCCCATGCGTGGCCAAGGGTGCAGCACGTGGTGGACTCGTGGGGGCAGGGAAACCTGCCCCCATCGATTTTCCGGGGACGCAATCCCGGGACGGAACAACGGTCCGAGCGGGGGAGCGCTCGGTGGGGAATGTGACGAATGTCTCATCGCTCCCCATTGACTTCCCCCGACGACGGTCCTACTCTACGCTCAACTGCCCCCTGTAGGGCAGCCACGAGGAGGTGCAGCGCTGGCCATGGACAAGAAGGATAAGCCGAAGCCGCAGCCCGGTAAGCCCAAGTAGTTCGGGCTCATGATGGTCCAGCTGGAATGGGCACCCGGCCGGTGAGGCGGGTGAGGCAAGAAGAACAGGGGGCGGGAAACCGCCCCCGTTGTTTGGAGCCAACGGCCGTCGCGGATAAGCGGCGCCGCTACGTAACCCGGAGGACGTCGAGGACGATCCGCACCACGAGGAGCACCCACCCCACCACGACGACGATCCAGATCACCTTGCGCGCGGCTGAGATGAGCCCGAACAGGAGAAGGATCAGCGTGATCAGCCCCAGGTACCCGAGCGGCTGAGCGAGGTCGGAGCTGATCCCGCGCCCCTCGGGGAGGATGAGGTTGACCAGCCGGACGAGGCCCTCCCCGATCAGTTCCGCCGCCGACTGGATGAACGACAGGAGCCGGTCCGCCACGTCCGGCTGCGCCTCCTGCGCCCACGCCCCGGCCCCCACCGTCAACGCCACCGCCAGTCCCAGCACAAGCCCTCGTGTCATGCCTGCCTCCTTCGCCCGCGCGGGCGACCCAGCATCATAGGACAGCCGCCGACGGGGAACAACCTGTGGCCCGGACGGCAACGAAAAGCGTCGCAGACACGCTGCGACGCCCGACATCCCGCAGCGGAGGCCCCTCCCCTCACTCCTCTTCGGCCTCTTCCACCGCCTCCCCCACCTTGTCGAGGAGGTCCTCCAGCCTCTCCAAGGCGGACTCCAACTCCTCCTGGAGCTGTCCAAGCTCGGTCAGGAGCGGCTTCAGCTTGTCCACGAGTTCTTTCTTGGTCACGTAGGCCATTGCCACCTCCTTTACCGCCCGATTGTACACACCTGGAGGCCGTCGCCGTCAACCTATCACCGACCCCCGGCGCCCCCTCCTGTGCTGGGACCGATCCGGCCGAGGACGAGGGGCCGCGGGGCCGGCCGCTCGGGGCCGATCGTGTACGCGCCGGCGACGAGCTCCTCCGCCGCGGCAAGGCGATCGGGGCGACCGCTGTGGAGCCGGGCCACGGGTTGCCCCCGCTCCACCTCGTCCCCGACCTTGGCCAGGAGCTCGACCCCCGCGGCGGGATCCACGGCCTGTCCCTTCACCTCGCGCCCGGCGCCGAGGAGCCCGCACGCGACCCCGATCGGGTGGGCGCGCAGCTCGGTGACGTACCCCGACGCGGGCGCGCACACCTCGGCCACCCGCTTCGCCTTGGGCAGCCGCTCCGGCTCCTCGATCGCCCGCACGTCGCCCCCCTGGGCGGCGACGAGGTCGCGGAACTTCGCCCACGCCTTCCCGGAGGAGATGAGCTCCCCCAGCCGAGCCTTCGCTGCAGCCGGGTCGAGCGCCTCGCCGGCCAGGACGAGGAGCTCGGCTCCCAAGGCCAGGGTCACTTCCCGCAGGTCGGCGGGACCTCCCCCGCGGAGGGCCTCGATCGCCTGCTTCACCTCGAGGGCGTTCCCGGCCATCGTCCCCAGGGGCTCGTCCATCGCGGTGACGAGGGCGGAGAACTTCTTCCCGAGCTTGTTCCCCACCCGGACGAGGGTCTCGGCGAGCCGGCGGGCCTGGCCCTCGTCCCGCATGAACGCCCCGTCCCCGCACTTCACGTCGAGCACGATCGCGTCCGCCCCCCCGGCGAGCTTCTTCGACAGGACGGACGAGGCGATCAACGGGAGCGAGGGCACGGTGGCCGTCACGTCGCGCAGCTCGTAGAGGAGGCGGTCGGCGGGGACGACGTCGGCGGTGTGGTCGGCGATCACGGCCCCGATCGCTTCGGCCTGGGCGCGGATCTCGGCGAGGGTGAGCTCGGTCCTGAGCCCGGGGATCGCCTCGAACTTGTCGATCGTCCCGCCGGTGTGCCCGAGCGCCCGGCCGGAGAGCTTGGCCACGACCAGGCCCGCCGCGGCCATGAGCGGGACGAGGACGAGGGTCACCGTGTCCCCGACCCCGCCGGTGGAGTGCTTGTCCACCTTGATCCCCGGAACCGCCGAGAGGTCGATCCGTTCCCCGCTGTCGGCCATCGCCTGGGTGAGGGCAACGGTCTCGTCCTCGCTCATTCCCCGGAAGTAGACGGCCATGAGGAACGCCGCCATCTGGTAGTCGGGCACCCGTCCCGCCACGTACTCCCCGACGAGCCACCGGATCTCGCCCGCGGAGAGCTCGGCCCCATCACGCTTCTTCTCGATCAGGTCCACGGCCCGCATTGCACTCGGATCTTACCCCCGCTCCGCCCGGCCCGACACCAACCCTGCAGCCCGCGCCCAGTGGGGGAACAACGGATCCGCCAGGCCGTACTCTCCGTTCCGGCGGTGGACCAAACCCTCTCGCTGGAGGGCCTCCAGCGCCCGCTGGACGTGGGATGCGCTCTTCAGCTCGAACCGCGCCACCGTGTCCGCGGCGAACAGGGACGCACCCGTGCCGAGCTCGGCCAGCGCGAGGAGGCACCGCCGCTGGTAGAGGGTCAGCCGCTCCCACAGGCGGCGGTAGTACGCGTCGTGCCACCCAACGACGGACGCCAGGGCTTGCGTCAGGTCGCCCGCGGCGACCGAAGGACGCCGCGCCCGGGCCTGATCCCACAGCTCGTGGGCGAGGGTCTGGACGAAGTACGGGTGGTCGTCCACGAGACGGCACAGTTCGCCGGCCAGATCCGGTGGAAGGTCCATCCCTCCCCTTCGGAACCCCCCGACAAGAAACGGGACGAACGCGTCCCGGGGGATCTTCTCGAGCCGCAACGGTCGCCCCATGCGGAAGAACGGGGACCGCTCCGCGGCGAAGAGTTGTTCCATCATCGTGGTCTGGCTCCCCGCGAACACGTAGCTCACCAGGCGGTGCATCTGGAACGCGGCGCGCATCGCCCGCACCAGCCCGTCTCCTCCCAGCTCGGCCACCATCGGGAACTCGTCGAGCGCCACCGCCAACCGCACGCCGAGGTCCTCGGCGACCCGCTGGGGAAGGTCGAGGGCTTCGGCCAGCGTCGTCGGCTCGGCCAGCCGCGGGCCGAAGCCGAGCTCGACCTGCACGCGTCCCGAGTTGTCGAGCACGAGCCGGGGCTGGAGGCGCGACAGGAACTTGCGCGCCCACCGCCGAGCCCGGTCCGCGGACGACTCCGCCCCGTGGAGAACCGCGGAGATGAAGAGCTCCACGAAGCTCTGCAGGGACAGGGCGCGGGAGAGATCGACGAAGGCCCACGGTTCCCCCGCCGGGAGACGCCGGAACGCCTCGTGGAGGAGCGAGGTCTTGCCGTACCGGCGCGGGGAGTAGAGGAACACGTGCTCGCCGGCGCGGAACGCGCGGTGGAGCGCGGCGATCTCGTCCTCGCGATCCACGAACAGGTCGCCGGTCACCACCCCGCTGTACCGGAACGGGTTGTCCATGGGGCCATTATACAGGGTTGTATAACACACGGATGTATAACGCTGCGATGCTTTCTGGAACGCGTCTGGCGGGTTTCGTGCTCTCAACCTGCGATTGGGGACTGTCTCGTTACGCCAGCTTGGCCCGCAGCCGGGCGGAGAGGTAGTCGATCGCCCACACGAGGATCACGATGAGGATCATCACCGTCCCCGCCTGGCGGTACTGCACGCCCCAGATGTAGTTGATGAGCCGCTGGCCGATCCCCCCGCCGCCCACAAGCCCGACCACGGTTGCCATGCGGATGTTGATGTCCCACCGGTAGAGGGTGAAGCTGATGTAGGGGTTCACGATCTGGGGGATGATCGCGTAGCGGAGGACGGAGAGGCGCCCCGCCCCGGTGGCGGTGATCGCCTCGATCGGGCCCTGGTCGATGGCCTCGAGCCGCTCGGCGTAGAGCTTCACGAGGTCGGCGATGGAGTGGACCCACAGGGCGAGGATCCCCGCGAACGCGGACCGCAGCGCGGTGACCCACACGAGGAAGATGATCGCCCAGATGATCGGCTCGATGGAGCGGATGATGCTCATCGCCCCCCGCAACACGGTGTACACCGGCCGCCCCAACGGGCCCCGCATCAGGTTCCGCGCCGCGAGGAAGCTGAGGGGAACGGCCACGACCACGGCGAACAGGGTGGACAGAACGGCCATGAACACGGTGATGATCATGTCCCGCCCAGCATCGAGGAGGATCGAGGTATCGGGGGAGACGAGGGCTCGCCAGAAGTCCACCGTCTCGCCCGCCTGCCGGAACAGGCGCACGAGCGCCGTCCAGCTCACGGTGACCCCGACCGCGGCCGCACAGGTCACGGCGAGAAGCGCCGCCACGAACAGCCCGGCCGAGGTCCGGTACCAAGGGGCCGGGGCCACCCCTTGCGTCCCCCGCGGTCGCAGCCCAAGGCCGGTCAGCCGTTCGTGGAGGGGCGGATCGAACAGGAACCCCACCCCGGGGAGGACGAGGACGTGCCAGAGGAGCAGGTACCACACACGCGCTCCGCTGGAGGCTTCCCTCCCTTTGACCGGGCCAAGATCCCGCCCCAGGAGCCGCTGCCCCAGGGAGAGCCCGAAGCTCCCCCACGCCGCGGCCCCCTCCACGACCCCCACCGCAAACGCCCACCACGGGACGAGCGTATAGGCCGTCGTCCCCAGGACGTACCACGCGTACACGTAGCTCACGAGGATCCACAGGATCGCGAGCGCCCCGGCATCGAGGAGGAACACCCCGAGGTACCGCCGCGCGGCGATTGCCCGCCGGGCGAGGGCATCCTGGATCCCGGCCCCGGTGGTCCACGGCGGCCGCTCGGACAGGTATCCCTCGGGATAGCCCATCACGCGATCCTCTCCCTGAGCCGCCCGGAGATGTAGTCCATTGCCCACACGATGGCCACGATCACGATCACCACTGCCCCCACCTTCGGCCAGTCCCCCTGGTTCTTGTAGTAGAAGAGCATGTCCCCGATCCCCCCGCCACCGACGAGGGCGATCACGGTGGACATGCGGACGTTGATGTCCCACCGGTAGAGGGTGAACGCCCAGAAGCTTGGCAGGACCTGGGGGATCACCGCGTGGCGCACCACCTGAACCCGGCTTCCGCCGGCCGCCCACACCGCCTCCAGCGGACCCGGCGACACGCCTTCCACCTGCTCCGAGTACAGCTTCCCCAACGCAGCGATCGTGTGCACGGTGAGGGCGAGGATCCCCGCCAACGTCGTCCCGTAGCCGACCCATACCGCAAAGATCGAGCCCCAGATGATCGTCTCGATCGAGCGGAACACGTTGAAGAACCCGCGCACGATCCCGTAGGCCGCCCACCCCGACGGGCTGAACCCCATCACGTTGCGCGCCCCGACGAACGAGAGGGGGAACGCGATCACGCTTCCGAGGATCGTCGCCGTGAGGGCCATGAACACGGTGACGACGGCAAGGTCGAGGATCGAGTAGGACAGGGCGCGGAGCGAGAACACGGGATCGGGGGTCGTGAAGTAGCGGAAGTCCGGGCGCAGCATCTCCCCCCAGATCCGCCCCGTCTGGGCCGCGCGGCGGGCGAGGATCTGGAAGTTGATCCCGATGATGAGCCACCCCACCCAGAGGGTGAGCACACCGAGGAACAGGGCCACGATGCCCCACTGGGTAGCGAGCGCCCGCCGCCCAGGCCGCTCGGGGTCAGGCGAAACGGGGCGCAGGCCCATCCCCGCGACCCGGTCGTGCCAGGGATCCCCTCCCCGCCAGAACCCGGCCGCGAACAGGGGGACGGAGACGTGCCAGAGGAGGATGCGGACGAGCCTCCGCCCGGCCGTGATCCGCCCTCCTGCGGCATCCTGGAGCGCGACCCCGATCGCCCGCTGGCCGAGGCTGCGGCCGAGCGAGCGGGACCACACCGCGAGCTCGAGCGTCGCAAGCACCACGACGGACCACCCCCACGACGGGAGCGTGAGGGTCCCCCACCAGTCGACGTGGACGGTGTACCAGTAGTGGTTGAGGAGGTACATCACGCAGTAGGCGACGTACCCCCAGGTCATCCAGTCGAGGAGGAACGAGAACGCGCGGCGGGACAGGACCGCCAACCGGTCACCCACAGCGGAACCGACGATCGCCGCGTTGTCCCCGCTCACCTGACCTCGACTTCTTCGGCGTCCTCGCCGTAGATCTCCTTGAACTTGGCGTTGTCGATCGCGGTGGGCAGTCCGTCGAACACGAGCTGACCGTCCTTGAGGGCGATGATCCGCGTCCCGTAACGACGCGCGAGCGACAGGAAGTGGAGGCTGGCGATGACGGTCGCCCCATCCTGACGGTTCATCTGCTCGAGGTACTGCATGATCGAGTGCGAGGTCGCCGGGTCGAGGGCGGATACGGGCTCGTCGGCGAGCAGGATCTCCGGCTCCTGCATCAGGGCCCGGGCGATCCCCACCCGCTGGCGCTGCCCGCCCGACAGCTGATCGACCCGCACGTAGGCCTTGTCCCGCAGCCCGACCCGCTCCAGGTTGGCGAGGGCCTTCTCCCGGTCCTCCTTGGGGAACCAGCCGAGGAGCGCCCGCCACCCCGGGAGATACCCCAGCCGCCCGGTGAGGACGTTCCCGATCGCGGTGGACCGATCCACGAGGTTGAACTGCTGAAAGATCATCCCGATCCGCCGCCGCACGCGGCGCATCCGCGCCTGCGACAGGCGGGTCAGGTCCACCCCATCGAGCCAGATCCTCCCGCGCGTGGGCTCGATCAACCGGTTGATGCAGCGCAGGAGGGTGGACTTCCCTGACCCAGAGAGGCCGATCACGACGAGGAACTCCCCCTTCTCCACCGCGAACGAGAGGTCGCGCAGGGCGAGGACCTGCCCTCGCTCGTAGACCTTGGTCAGGTGCTCGACAACGAGGTAAGGGTTAGCCATGGGCCTCCAAACCATGGGGGAGGCGGAGCCTCCCCCATGGTCGACATGCCTCCACTTGGGCCTACCGTTCGGGGTTGGGCAACCCGATGAGTGCCCGGTACGTATCGTAGTAGGAGTCGTCGATGAGCTCGACGTCGGTCCACTCGTAGAAGTTGGGGTTGCTCCACAGGGCGTAGCCCTCCGGGGAGCGGATGTGAGCGATGATCGCGGCCACGATCGCGTTCTCGACCCGGATCGGGAACCCAGCGGAGAAGGCGATGCAGTCGTTCGGGAGCGGACCTACGGTATCGAGGACCCCGATCTTCTCGATGATCTCCTCGAGCGTGCCCATCCCCTCGACCTTGGACGCAGCGAGGCGCAGGTCGACGCAGGCGCCGCGCAGCTCCGGCGGATAGAGGGCGTTGTTCTCCCGATCCCAGATCCACATCTCGGGATCCATGCCGTAGTCCCACTTCGGGCCCTCGTAGCCAGCCGGCGGCTCCGGCGGGGAACCGTAACCGGTGCAGAAGTCCCCCTGCCCCTTGAGAAGGGCAATCATCGAGTTCGTGTGCCCACCGGACTTCACCACGCCCCCAACGACGACGCCGTTGGCCTCGAAATACTTCTGGGGGAACACGTACCCGGACGTGGAACCCTCGTCGTTGTAGATCCAGATCTTGCCGTTGAGGTCCTGGACCGAGGTGTAGCCTGCGGCGCGCGGGACGTAGATGCTCGAGAAGTAGAACGAGTACCCGCGGCGCACCGCCGCGAGACGGGCGTGGGCACCGAAGTTGGTCTCCACCGAGATCCGGGCGTACTGGTCCGTCGTCGGCGTGCCCATCACGTTTCCTTCGGCAGCCTTGAACGCCTCAATGAGCGCGGCGTAGTCTGGCATCACCCGCGGGACGATGTACAGGCCGGTTGCCTTGCCGATCGCCTCCACGATCTGCTTCGCCGTCGCCTCGATCACCTCCGCCCGCGTGGACGGGGGGAACACCCAGATGATCGGGTTGTCCCGCGTGCCGAGCGCCTGGGCGAGACCCGTCGCCCCAAGCGCCACCGTTGCCACCAACACTGCCAGCAGAGTCCGCTTCACAGCACCACCTCCTAGGTGTGACCCATTATACCTTCCCCCCCGCCCCCCGCGAGGCGGTCCCGGGCGACGACGAGGGCTCGGACCCGGTCGGGGTCCACCGGGTTCGCTGCCTCCCCACCGCGCTTGAGGGCGGTGCCGACGATGAACCCATCGGCTTGAGGATACAGACCGATGCGATCGGGCCCAACCCCGCTTCCCACGAACACGGGGAGCGCGGAGGCGGCCTTTGCCACCCGGACGTCGTCGGGGGCCGCGGGATCGCCGGTCGCCCCACCGGTGACGATCAGCGCGTCGGGGCCGTTCCGCGCCGCGTCGCGCGCCGCCTGGGAAAGCGAACCGAGGTGCACGGCGTGCTTCACGTGGACGTCGGCGAGAACCGCCACGTCGGCGCCCAGCGCCCGCCGAAGCTGGAGGATCGCCCGCGCCTCGCCCTCGATCACCCCCTGGTCGGTGAACGCGACCCCGGCGAACACGTTCACCCGGATGAAGGACGCCCCGGCGAGGGACGCGATCGCCATCGCCGCGACGCCGTCGGAGCGGAGGACGTTCACCCCCAGGGGAATCCGCGCCCGCTGAGCGAGATCACGGACGACGATCGCCAGGGCCGCGACCGTGGCCGGGTCGGCCACCTTCCCGAACGGCGCATCGCCGAAGTTCTCCACGATCGCCCCGTCGGCCCCGCCGGCCGCGAGCGCGGCGAGATCGGATCGCGCCCGGTCCACGACCGGCCCCAGACCGCCGCCTCTGTACCGGGGGGAGCCCGGCAGGGGCGGAAGGTGGATCACCCCCACCACCGGCCGCAAGCCCTGGGGCCACGGGAGGGACAACGCTACCCCCGCACGGAGCGCACCGCAGCCACGAACCGCACCACGCGCTCCTCGTCCACCGGGTTCGTGGGGTCGCCATCCCGCTTCAGACTCGACCCGACGATGAGCCCGTCCGCCCAGCGAAGGAGGGCGGCCACGTTCTCCTCCGTCGCCCCAGACCCGACGAGGACCGGGCGCTGGGCGACCTCCTTCGCCGCGCGGACCTTCTCCACGGCGGGGGCATCGCCCGTCATCCGGCCGGAGACGATGAGGGCATCCGCGCCGTAGAACTCGGTCCATTCGATGTGGGTGGCGAGGTCGATCCCCGGGAACCGCACCGCGTGCTTCTTGTCCACATCGCAGAGGAGCTTCACGTGCTCGGCCCCGAGCTCCTTCCGCTTGCGCAGGAGCTCGGCGGCACAGCCGTGGTCGAACTCCCCCGTGTCCCACACCTGGGCCCCGGTGAGGAGGCACACCCGGATGAACCGCGCCCCGCTGGCCACGGCGATCGCCAGCGTCACCACGCCCCCGTTGTGGACGACGTTGATCCCCACCGGAACGGACGCCTCCTCCACCACCGCCCGGGCGGCGACGGCGTGACACGCGCTCTCCTCCGGGGGGACGGCCCGCCCCACGTGGTAGGGGAGGTCCCACATGTTCTCCACGATCAGCCCGTCCACCCCGCCCCGGGCGAGGGCCCGCGCGTCGGCGAGCGCGGCCTCGATCACCGCGTCCATCCCATATCCTGTGTACCCCGGCGCGCCCGGGAGCGGCCACAGGTGGACCATCCCGATCACCGGAAGGTCCACCCCGAACAGGTCGCGCAGCGACCCGATCCGCAACCCATCCCAACGCTTCTTCCAGTCCGCGGTCATCGTCCCTCCTTCCGCCAGTGGTCCTCGATCCACCGGCCAAGGGTACCCCCGCCGGGGAGGAGGGCGAGGAGCTCGCCGCGATCGGGCAGCGGCCCCCCTGCCCCCTGGCGGACGGCCGCCGCCCCGAGGAAGTTCCCGAGGGTCCCCACCTCTTCGGGCCCCCATCCGGAGAGGACCCCCACGATCGCTCCCGCGTTGAACGCGTCCCCGGCCCCGGTCGCGTTCCCCGCCTCGACCGGGAACGGAGGGACGCGCACCGCGCCCCGTGGGCCGTGGACCGCGCACCCCTCGCGGTCCAGCTTGACGGCAACCCACCGCACCCCCCGCCGGCGCAGTGCCCGCGCCCCCCTCTGCGGGTCCGGTTCCCCGGTGAGATCCCGGACCTCCCGCCGGTTGGGAAGGATGAGCTCGAACGCCGCCAGGGCGCCCAGGGTCTCCTCGAGGCGAGCCGCGACGGCCCCCGGGTCGAGGCTCACCGGGATCCCCCGCTCGCGGGCGAGTCCCACCGCCCGGTCCGCCGCCTGGCGCTCCGCCCCCCCGAGCCAGGCGTAGCCGGAGACGTGGAGCATGCTGGCCCCACCGAGCCACGACTCGGGGATGCGATCCCAACGGAGATCGCGGGCCGCGCCCGGGGAGGCAAGGAGCGTCCGCTCCCCGCCGCGCTGGACGAGGGACAGGCAGAGGCCGGTCGGGTCCCCACGGGCCCGCTGGATCCACGTCGTGGGGACACCATCCCGAGCGAGGGCCGCCAGGAGCCAGTCGCCGAACGGATCCTCCCCCACCGCGGCCGCGAGGTGCACCTCGCACCCCGCCGCCGCCAGCCAGCGCGCGGTCAGCGCCGCCGACCCCCCGAGGGCGGAACAAGCGGCGGCGTGGGCCTCTCCCCCGGGAGCGGGCATCGCCCCGACCCGGACCATGACGTCCACGTTCAGGTCGCCGAGGAGGGCGACGACGGGGCGCTCCCTCACTCCCGTTTGTACGGGATCCCGAGGGCCTTCGGGAACCGCACCCGCCCCACCACCCCCGACACCACGAGCAGGGTCACGATGTAGGGGAGCATGTCCACGAACTGCCACGGGATCGTCTTCGTGGGCAGGGTCTTGATCCACGTGGCGAGGCTCTGGAAGAACCCGAAGATGATCCCCCCCACGAGGCCGAGGAGCGGGTTGAGGCCGCTGAACACGACCGTGGCCAGGGCGATGAACCCCCGCCCCGCGGAGATCTCCTTCGTCACCGACCCAAACCAGGCCACGGACAGGTACGCCCCGGCGAGGCCGGCCAGCGCCCCCCCGAACGTGGTCGCCAGGAGCCGGGTCAGGTTGACGTTGACCCCCGCCACGTCCGCCGCCTCGGGGTTCTCCCCCACCGCCTTGAGGATGAGCCCGGCCCGGGTGCGCTTCAGGAACCAATGCGCCACAAACGGGACCAGGAGGGCAACGAAGATGAGGGGGGACAACGCCCCGAGCGGCGTCCGCAGCTTGACGAGCTGGGCTGCGACGGGGACGGCGTGGAACCCCGGCGCCCCGAGCTTGATGAGCCCGAACGCCACGAACCCCAGCGCGAACAGGTTGATCCCGATCCCGGCGACCATCTGCGTCCCCTTCCAGTACGCCGCGATCACGGAGAACAGGAACCCGATCGCCATTCCCGTCGCCATCCCCGCGAGGAGACCCACGATCGGTCCCCCCGCGCCCGCCGCGAGGGCGCCCACGAACGCGCTGATGAGGAGGATCCCCTCGAGGCCAATGTTGAACAGCCCCGCCGTCTCGCCGATGATCTCCCCGGTCGCGGTGAGGGTGATCGGCACCATCGCATGGAGGGAGATCCGCAACAGGTCGAGGACGTAACTCCAGCTCATGCTGCCTCCTCGACGGGCCTCTTCCGGGAAAGCATCCCCACCAGGGCCCGCCCGCTCGCCGCCAGCGCCGGGAACACCCGCGCCAGCTCGGGGATCGCCATCGCCAACACGATCGCCCCCATCACCACCCGCACCATCTCCAACGGCACCGGGTTCGAGCCGTAGAACTGCATCACCCGCCCCCCGGCGTTGAGCCCGCCGAAGAACAGGGCCGCGACCAGGATCCCGATCGGGTGATTGCGACCGACCATCGCCACCGCCATCCCGTCGAACCCGAGGTTCATGAGCTGGGGAAGCCCGCTGATGATGGCGTAGGTCGGGGGAAGGCCCATCACCGTCGCCGCGCCGGCCAGTCCCGCCGCCACGCCGCCGAGGATGAAGCTGAGCAGCATCGTGCGCTTGATCGAGATCCCCCCGTAGCGGGCCGCGGTCGGCGTGAGCCCCGCCGCCCGCACCTCGTACCCGGTTGCGGTGTGCCAGAGGAGGACGTACACGAACAGGGCGAACGCCACGGCGAGGAACACGGAGTAGGAGAGGTCCGTGCCGCGCACAAGCACCGGGAACCGCGCTGACAGAGGGATTTGGACCGTCCGCTGCCCCTGACGCGCGTCGACCAGGACGTACGCCACGAGGTAGAACACGAGGAACCGGCCGATCCAGTTGAACATGATCGTCGAGATGACCTCGTGCACGCCGCGGGTCAGCTTGAGGAGCGCCGGCCCCAGGCTCCACACCGCCCCGGCCACGGCGGCGAGGAGAACCCCCGCCACCACGTGGAGCCCAGGGGGGAGCTTGAAGTACGCCACGCACACCGCGGCCGCCGCCCCCACGTACATCTGGCCCTCGGCGCCGATGTTGAACATCCCCCCCCGCAGGCAGATCGCGAACGTGAGCCCAGTGAGGACGAGGGGCACCCCGCGCGCGATGGAACTGGCGATCTCGTAGCTGCCGCCATAGGCCCCCCGGAGGAGGGCCCAGTACGCCCGCCACGGGTCGTAGCCCCAGATGTACATGAGCACCGCCCCCACGAGGAGCCCCACCACCGCAGCGAGCACGGACTCCAACGCCGGATGGAGCCCGGTGAGCGTGCGGTGGACCCCTCGCAGGAGCCGCCCTCCCGGTTGACCTTCGTTCCCCGTCATCCTCTCCCCCCTACGCTCACGCCACCCATGAGCATTCCCACCTTCTCTCGGTCCAGCTCCTCCGGCCGGGCCACGGCCATGAACTTCCCCTCGTACATCACCGCCACCCGGTCCGACAGGGCAAGGACCTCGTCGAGGTCCGCCGACACGAGGAGGATCGCCCGCCCGCGGTCCCGCATCTCGACCAAGGTGTCCCGGATGTACTGGGCCGCCCCCACGTCGAGGCCCCGCGTGGGCTGGGAGGCGATCACGATCGCCGGGTCCTTGGCGAGCTCCCGCCCGACAATCAGCTTCTGCTGGTTGCCCCCGGACAGGCTCTTGGCGGGGGCGCCCGGCCCGGTGGCCTGGATCTCGAACCGTTCCATGAGCTCCCGCACGTGGGCGTTGATCCGCCCCCAGCGGAGGACCGACAGCGGCCCCCGGAACTGGTCCCACCGGTGGACCCCGAGGATCGCGTTTTCGGCAAGGGTGAACGGAAGCACGAGCCCGAGCACCCACCGGTCCTCGGGGATGTGCGCCACGCCGAGCTTGTAGATCTGGCGGGGGTCGAGGCCGAGGATGTTCTGCCCGTGGATCGTCGCCCTCCCCTTCAAGGCGGGGCGAAGCCCGGTCAGGGCCTCGACGAGCTCGGTCTGACCGTTCCCCTCCACGCCGGCGATCCCGAAGATCTCCCCCCCGTACACATCGAACGTGAGGTCGTCTACCGCGATCGGCTTCGCGTCCCCCGCCACGGAGAGGCCCTCCACGTGGAGGACCCCCTGTCCCCGCCCCCCGCCCTCGCGCTTGGCCGGGGCGTGGGCGGGGACCTCCTCGGTCGAGAGCTCCACCGCGCGGCCCGCCCTCGTCTCCAGCGCCTTCCCCACCATGAGCTGGGCGAGCTCCTCCTTCGTCACGTCCGCCGTGCGCACGTCCCCCACCACCGCCCCCTTGCGCAGCACGACCACCCGGTCCGTGATCGAGCCCACTTCCTTCAGCTTGTGGGTGATGAGGACGATCGCCTTGCCCTCGCCCTTCAGCCGCCGCAGGAGCCGGAACAGCTCATCCACCTCGAGCGGGGTGAGGACGCTCGTCGGCTCGTCGAGGATGAGGAGGTCCACGTCCCGCGACAGGACCTTGAGGATCTCCACCCGCTGCTGCTCGCCGACGGCGAGCTTCTCCACCGGGACATCGAGGGGAACCCGGAGCCCGCTCTCTCCCATCAGCGCCTCGAGCTTGGCCCGGGTCTCGGCCAGCTGAAGGGGCGCCAGTGGCCGCTCCTGGGACAGGGCCACGTTCTCCACCGCGGTGAACGTCCCCACGAGGGCGAAGTGCTGGTGGACCATCCCGATCCCGAACTCGAGGGCCTCGCGCGGGCTGGAGAACCGCACCCGCCCCCGCGGGGAGACCACCCGCCCCCTCGTGGGGGGGAGGAGCCCCGACAGGATCTTGGTGAGGGTGGTCTTGCCGGCTCCGTTCTCCCCGAGGAGCCCCACGATCTCCCCGGGACGGAGCTCGAGGGTCGCATCACGGACGGCGACCGTGCCATCGGAGTAGATCTTCGTGATCCGCTCCGCCCGAAGGAAGTACCCGTTCCCCTCTGCGCCGCTACGGTTCGTACTCTCGCTCATGCGGGTGCCCCCGTCGCTGAACCAGCACAAACACGGGGAGAGGGAACGCTCGGCTCCCTCTCCCCGTCAGCTTGCCACCCCGGACCCTACGGCGCCCCCAACGTGTACCGAGCGCGCACGGCCTGCATCTCGTCCACGGTGTCCGCCGTCGGGACGACGATCGTCCCGTCGAGGATCCCCGCTTCGAGCTCGTCCACCGCCCGCCAGATCCAAGCGGGAACGGTGCCGCGGTTCACCGCCCAGTTGGCGATGGTCAGGTCGCGATCCTCGGCCTTGAGCGCCCCGGCGGAGATGCCGAAGTCGATGAACTCGAGGAGATCGACGAACTTGCTGATCCCCACCCCGCCCTCAGCGAGGCCGAGGCTCGTGACGCCACCCGTGAACGTGCCCTTGACCACAGCCTCCACCGCGCTGTAGCAGCCGACGTCGACCCGCTTCATCCCGCTGGCGAGCCCGTGCTGACCGTTCCCCAGCCAGTCCTGGTTCGCGTCCACGCCGAAGTAGTACGGCGGGCCGGACGGCGTCCCCCGGTTGCGGTGGAACTCGGTGATCGCCTCGAGGTCGCCGATTCCGAGCGGGCCAGCCACGTTGTACACCCCGACCGCGCCTTGGGCGAGCATGGCCTCGGTGGCCGCCTTCCCGAGCGCGATGTCGCTGAACGAACCGGTGTAGGTGTACAGGAGCCCGACAGGCTTGGTTCCAAGGACTTCAGCCGCCTTCTTGTTCCCCCAGTCGATGCCGAAGCGGTACCCCGCCTCGAAGTGGTACAGGACGGGGATCTCGATCCCGAGCACCACGCCCACGTTTGGGTAGCCGTAGTGGGCGGCCGCCATCGCCCCGAGTGCCCCGACGAGCGCCGACATCTCGTTCTCGCGGAACACGATGCTCATCACGTTCGGCGCGTCCACGACCGAGTCGATGATCGCGAACTTCTGCTGCGGGAACTCCTGGGCGGCCTGGGCGAGGGCATCGCCAAGGAGGAACCCGACGCAGATGATGAGGTCGTACTGGCCGGTCCGGGCCAGGTTCCGCAGGTTGGGGAGGTAGTCCGCCGCCGTCGCGCTCTGGACCTCGGCCATCTCGAGGCCGAAGTCCTTGGCTGCCTGATCCGTTCCCTTGAACCCCATGTCGTTGAACGAGAGATCGCCCCGTCCGCCGACGTCGAGGACCACCGCCACCTTCCCAGTGACCACCTGGGCCACCGCCGGCGCCGCCACCAACGCCATCACCAGTGTCAACCCTAGCCACTTGCGCACCGAGAATCCCTCCTTGTGCAAAGGTACGGGCCGCGGAGGCCCGGTTGAGCGGATTCTAACCGGGCCCCTGCGGGGAGACAAGGGGCAGAAATGCGCACTGGGAAAAGTCAGACGCCTCCGGAGCCCCCGGTCGTCCCCGGCCCCAAGAGAGGGGGGAGGGACCGAGGTCCCTCCCCGAGGCGAGGAACAGGAGGCCAGGAAGCGGCTCTCGACCGCGTGCCAGACCGATTCGAACGGCAGCCCGTTGGGGTCGGAACCCCCGCTTGGCGGCACCATGCCCTGCGGCGCGCGGCCGTGCCCCCGAGTTGACCCTACGCGCCCCCCACCCGATCCAAAGGACAAGGCGCACCGCGCGCGGCCGCGCGTGCGCCCTTCCGTGCAGACCGTTGGCCCTAGTCTGTTCGGTTTCACAGTAGTGTTGACAGGTGGAGGTACGAGGGGGTAGCAAGAGCGAGGGTCACCGTGGCAAGCTCACCAGGGATCCGACAAGAAACCTGGGAGGTAGCCCGATGACCCTCGAGGACAAGGTACACGGTTTTCGGCTCCATGCACTCCGCCGAGCGGAGGAACTGGGCAACGTGAGCGCGGCGTGTCGAGAACTCGGCATCTCGCGCACGGTGTTCTACCGGTGGAAGAAGCGGCTCCGGGCGTACGGGGCGGATGCTCTTCATCCCCGACGAACGTCCGCTCGTCCCGGACGACCACCGCTGCTGGGTCCTGTGGAGGAACGGGCGATCGTAGCAACGGCGCTGGCGTGGCCAACGTGGGGACCGAACCGAGTGTCGTTGCAGCTTGCACGACAAGGGGTCCACGTCTCCCCAAGCACGGTGTGGCGGGCGTTGCGGCGGATGGGGCTGGGACGTCGTGAGGCGCGGCTTCTGGCCGTGGAGGGGCATGCAGCGAAGACCGCGGGGCTCCTCACCGAGCGCACGCGACGGACCCTCCGGCGGACCCGGCACGTAGCTGTCG
>JACIWJ010000033.1 GCA_014361015.1 Candidatus Bipolaricaulota bacterium
GGCTTTTCACCCCTACCCACAGGTCATCCCAAGGCGTTGCACGACCTACGGGTTCGGACCTCCGTACGCGGTCAAGCGCACTTCATCCTGCCCATGGGTAGATCACCTGGCTTCGGGTCTGTACCCCGTGACTAGACGCCCTGTTCGGACTCGCTTTCGCTACGGCTCCGCCCCAGAAGGGCTTAACCTCGCCACGGAGCACAACTCGCCGGCTCATACTGCAAAAGGCACGCGGTCACCCGCCCTCCACCCCTTGCGGGGTGGGTTTCGGGCTCCCACTGCACTGTAGGCGGACGGTTTCACGTTCTATTTCACTCCCCTCCCGGGGTCCTTTTCACCTTTCCCTCGCGGTACTGGTGCGCTATCGGTCAGTCGTTGGTATTTAGCCTTGGAGGGTGGTCCCCCCAGCTTCGCGCCGGATTTCACGTGTCCGACGCTACTCGGGATGATGACCAGGAAGGGCCTTCCCTTTCGCCTACGGGACTATCGCCCTCTACGGTCGCCCTTTCCAGTGGCTTTGCTGGCTGTTCGGCTAGAGACGGCCTTTGTAACTTCCCGAGGCCTCCACAGTGACCTCCGTCATCATCCCACAACCCCGCATGGGCAACGGCTGTGGCCTTGCACCCACGCGGTTTGGGCTGTTCCCCGTTCGCTCGCCGCTACTGGGGGAATCTCGGTTGATCTCTTCTCCTCCCGCTACTGAGATGTTTCACTTCGCGGGGTTCGCCTCCAGGGCTTACTTGGGTTTTCGGCCCTGGATGCTGAGCCTCAACGGCCCAGCGGGTTTCCCCATTCGGGCATCCTCGGATCGTAGCCTGCTCAGCGGCTTCCCGAGGCTTATCGCAGCTAGCCACGCCCTTCATCGCCCTCGACTGCCAAGGGATCCCCCGTCCGCCCTTACCATGCTTATGTAGCAGACGCTCTATTCACTTTTCAAGGACCGGATTGTCTTCCACAAGTATAGCACTCCCCCTGCCCAGGGCAAGGGGTCACGACCAAGCCGAGATTATACCGAGGGAGGGGGGAGCCGCAACCCCGACCAGGGGGTGACCTGGCTCTCCGGCCACAGCCCCTCGATATCGTAGAAGGCGCGAACCTCGTCCTGAAAGACGTGCACGATGAAATCACCGTAGTCGAGGAGCGCCCACTTCCCCTCCCGCACCCCCTCGATGTGGCGCGGGGCGAGGGGCATCTTCGCAAGGAGTTCACTGCAGAGGGCCCTCACATGGACCGGGTTCTCCCCGCTGGCGATGAGGAAGTACGAGGTGGGGATGGACGACCCTCCCACGTCGATCACGGTCAGGCGGGCCCCCTTCTTCATGGCGATGAGGGCCGCTGCCCGGTCCAGGAGCTCCCGCTCAGGGGTAGACATCGAATCCTTCCCCAAGGATCAAGATCACGTCCACGTCCTCCGGCCATCCCCCCACCCGGGCGGGGTCGAACTCGCGATCGGTTTGGACCTGGATCCCGGCCTGGACGCTCGCGGGAAGGACGTCGAGGAGGGCGCGGCCCTTGGCCCAGTCCTCCTCCCTCACCACGAGGTGGGTGCGAGGGTAGTTGGACCGATCGGCATCCGCCGTTCCCACCACCTGGAACCCGCGGTCGGCCAGCCAGCCCCCGGTCCTCGTGGCGAGGAGCTTCATCCCAGTGCCGTTGAGGACAAGCACGCGGATCTCGTCCCGGGTGAGGAAGGATGGCCCACCCCCGATGGACTGGACGAGTTGACGGAGGCGAACGAGGTCGGGGGCGCGGTCCTCCCCCCCGTCAGGTCGGGGCACGGTGGGGACGATGGTGAACGTAACTCGGTCCGGGGCGAGATCCCCGAGGGCCCGCGCCAGGTCGAGGGCCTCCCCCAGGGAGAGGTTCGTCCGCACTGCGCTCCAGACCCGCTCGACCGTCGCACGCCGGAGAGGAGCGGCCCGCATCCGGTTCAGGGCAGCGCGCAGGAGGTCGTGGTGGCGCGTGAGCCGCCCCTCCTCGCCGCCGTCCTCGTAGCGCACGAAGTCAAGAGCGGTCGCCCCGTCGAACGTATGCTGGCCGGGGGGGATGTCGATGAACAGGTTGCGGGAACGGTCTTGGTACACGAGGCGGGTTTCCACAGCGAGCTCCACACCCCCGATCGCGTCGACCACCTCGCGGAACCCAGCGGTATCCACGACCACCCAGTACGGCGGGGAGATCTCGAACAGCAGGTTCACGCGGTGGACCAGGCCAGCGACCCCTTCGGAGGCGTACAGGGCGTGGAGCGGCTGCCACCCGCTGGCCGTGGGCCACACGAGGTTGCGGGGAACGCTGATCCAGGTCGCCTTGCCCCCTGGCTGGAGGAAGGCCAGGGATACGGCCTCGGCCTCCATCCCCCCCTCGTCCACGCGGACGACGAGGATGGAGAGAGGGGTCCCTTGGCGGAGCGTCCGCGCAACCTCGGTCTGGGAAAGCAGGATGAACAGGGTCACGGCCACGCCGATCAGGGTCAACCCCACGCCAACCGCTACCCGTCGCATCGTAGGTAGAGAGTAGCCAGAGGGAGGGAGTGCCGTCAAACGGGCGGTTGACAGTGGCCGGCTGCCGAGTACGCTCGCTGGCGATGGTCCAGCATGATCCATACGTGGCTTTGGCTCGCTCGGCGATCGCGGCGTACGTGAGCGAGGGTCGGCGCATCTCCACCCCGCCCGATCTCCCCCCGGAGCTCACTTCCCTTCGCCGAGGGGTGTTTGTGTCCATCAAGAAGGGGGGGGCGCTGCGGGGGTGCATCGGTACCTACGAGCCGAGCGAGGACAACCTCGCCGAGGAGGTCATTGCCAACGCGATCCGTGCGGCAACCCAGGACCCGCGGTTCCCCCCCGTGCGAGCCGAGGAGCTGCCGCAGCTCGACGTATCGGTGGATGTCCTTTCTCCGATCGAACCGTGTACCGCGGCGGACCTCGAGCCCAAGCGGTACGGGGTGATCGTGGAGAGCGGGTGGCGACGGGGACTCCTCCTCCCCGACCTCCCCACGGTGGACACGGTCGAGGAGCAGCTCCGGATCGCGAGGATGAAGGCCGGCCTCTCTCCGGACGAGCCGTGTCGGCTGTGGCGGTTCACGGTGGAGAGGCACACCGCATGAGCGTGACCGTTCATACCCTGGGCTGTCGGGTCAACCAGTACGAGTCCCACCTCCTCGCGGAGAGGTTGGACGCCGTGCCGGACTCGGTCGAGGTCCACGTGGTGAACACCTGCACCGTGACCGCCCTCGCCGACCGCAAGTCGCGTCAGCTCGTGTCTCGCCTTCGGCGCGAGCACCCAGCGGCGCTCATCGTGGCCGTGGGGTGCGGAGTTCGGGGGGCTGAAGGGAGGTTGCGGGCGGCGGGGGCGGATCTCCTCGTGGAGAACAGGGACAAGGTGCGCCTCGCCGAGGTGATTGAACGGTTCCTCCAGGGAAGGACGGAGGAGGGGAACGGGGGGTGGGGAACCCTGGATGAGGAGCGCCTCTCCGGGGCCGAGCCCCGCGTGCGGGCCGTGCTCAAGGTCCAGGACGGCTGTACCGTCGGGTGCACGTTCTGCCGAACGTGGCAGGTGCGGGGGCCGCTGCGGAGCAAGACCCCCCAGGCGGCGCGGGCCGAAGCGGCAGCCCTCGCGCGGGTTGGCCATCGGGAGATCGTCCTCGTGGGGATCAACCTCGCTCAGTACGGAGAGGACCTCCCTTCGCGGCCGTCGCTCGTCGACCTCCTCGAAGCCCTGCTTGAGGTGGCGGGGGTTCGGTATCGGCTCTCCTCCCTTAGCCCGGATGGGCTCACCGACGGGCTCATCGCTCTGTTCGCTCGGGAGCGGCGCCTCTGCCCCTACCTGCACCTCCCCCTCCAGTCGGGGGACGATGCGATCCTGGAGAGGATGGGACGGCCCTACACCGTGGCCGAGTACCTCGAGCGGGCACGCGCGTTCTGCGCTGCGGTCCCCGGAGCGACCCTCGGCGCGGACGTGATGGTGGGGTTTCCGGGGGAAGACGAAGCGGCGTTCGCGCGCACCGTGGACGCCCTCGCTGGCCTTGAGCCCCTCAACGTCCACCTGTTCCGGTTCTCCCCCCGGCCCGGCACGGCCGCGGCGCGGATGGCACCGCGCGTCCCTCCCAGGGAGGCCGCCCGGCGCGCGGCCCGGCTCGCGGCTCTTGCCGACGGCTGGTCGGCAGCTGCCCAGGAACGGTTCCTAGGGGCCGAGGTCGGGGTGGCGGTGGAGGAGAGGCAGGGTGACTTGGCATGGGGCCGGAGCGAGAACTACCTTTGGGTGGAGGTGGGGGGACGGGGGGCCACACGGGGTACAATCGTCCCGGCCCGCCTCGTGGAACGCGCGGCGGGGCGTCTCGTGGGGGTGATGGTGGATCGCACGGAGAACGGCTGAGATCGAGCTGGGGAGCCACGACGTGGCCGTGGGGGTGTTGGGCCAGTACAACCGCAACCTGCGGCTGATCGGGGAGTCCTTCGCGGAGGTCCACATCATGGCGCGAGGGGACCGGATCGAGCTCGAGGGCGAGGAGAAGGAGGTACGGCAGCTGGAGCGGCTGCTCGGGAAGCTCGTGGATGTGGTGAAGGGCAACCACCATCCCACCTCAGACGAGGTCCGGTACCTTATCTCCCAGGTCAAGGGGGGGGAGGACCTCGCTGGCCTGCTCACCGATGTGGTACAGGTCACCCACTGGGGGGAAGCGATCCGCCCCAAGACCGCGGGCCAGCGCCAGTACGTGCAGGCGATCCGAGACAACGATGCCGTGTTCGCGATCGGGCCGGCGGGCACGGGGAAGACCTACCTCGCGGTGGCGATGGCCCTGGGGTACCTCAAGCGGGGCCAAGTGAAGCGGATCGTCCTCACCCGCCCGGCGGTGGAGGCCGGTGAACAACTGGGGTTCCTCCCCGGCGACATCTTCCAGAAGGTGAATCCCTACCTGCGGCCCCTGTACGACGCGATCTACGACATGATCCCTGCCCTCGAGCTCGACAAGCACATCCAGAACGGACGGGTGGAGATCGCGCCCCTGGCGTTCATGCGCGGGCGGACCCTCAACCACGCGTTCGTGATCCTCGACGAGGCCCAGAACACGACCCATACCCAGATGAAGATGTTCCTGACCCGACTTGGGTTCGGATCGAAGGCCGTCGTCACCGGAGACATCACCCAGGTCGACCTCGAGGGCCGGCCATCGGGTCTGGCCGAGGTGGGGCAGATCCTGTCCGGGATCCCGGGGATCGCGATCGTCCACCTCGACCGGCGGGACGTCGTCCGTCATCCCCTGGTGAAGGCGATCATCGAGGCCTACGAGCGGACGGAGAGCGCACGGGGGGCCGCGGGCGAGGGCCAGGGCTAGCCATGCCGGCGCCCGACGAGGTCCGGAGGAAGGCCGAGGCGCTCCGGGCCGAGATCCGTCGCCACGACTACCTCTACCACGTCCTCGACCGGCCCGAGATCACGGACGCCGAGTACGACGAGCTGTTCCGCGAGCTCGTTTCCCTTGAGGGGGCCTATCCCGAGCTCGTCACCCCCGACTCCCCCAGCCAGCGGGTCGGGGCCCCTCCCGCCGCGGAGTTCCGTCCGGTGCAGCACAGCCTGCCCATGCTCTCGCTGGGGAACTGCTTCTCGGAGGAGGGGTTCGTGGAGTGGGTGGAGCGGGTGCGGCGCATCCTCGGCCGCGACCCGTCGGGGTACGTGTGCGAGCCGAAGCTCGATGGGCTGTCGGTCGAGCTCGTGTACGAGGACGGGGTGTTCGTCGTCGGCTCGACCCGGGGCGACGGCCGGGTCGGGGAGGATGTGACCGCGAACCTGCGCACGATGAAGCAGGTCCCTCTCCGTCTCTTCCCGCACCACGGCCGCCTGCCGGCGCTTCTGGAGGTGCGGGGTGAGGTGTACATGGAGCGGGGGGCGTTCCTGCGCCTGAACGAGGACCGGGCCCGGCGCGGGGAGCCGGAGTTCGCCAACCCGCGCAACGCCGCAGCGGGGAGCCTGCGCCAGCTCGATCCCTCCGTCACCGCGACCCGTCCCTTGAAGCTCTTCTGCTATCACGTGGGTCGGGTCGAGGGGATCACGATCGAGAGCCAGGTTCAGCTCCTGAGGACCCTGCCCGAGCTGGGGCTGCCGGTGAACCCCCTGTGGAAGGCGTGCCGGGACCGGGACGAGGTGGTCGCGTTCTACGCCGAGGTCCTCGCCAAGCGTGCTGAGCTCCCCTACGCCACGGACGGGGTGGTGGTGAAGGTGGACCTGTTCTCGGAGCGGGAGGTCCTGGGCGAGGTGAGCCGGGCACCGCGGTGGGCGATCGCCTACAAGTTCCCCGCCGCGGAGGCGGTGACCCGGGTGCGGGAGATCGTGGTCCAGGTGGGGAGAACCGGCGCCCTGACTCCGGTTGCCGTGCTCGATCCGGTCGAGGTGTCGGGGGTCACCGTGTCGCGGGCCACCCTCCACAACGAGGACGAGGTGCGGCGCAAGGACGTGCGCGTCGGGGACTGGGTCGTGGTGCGGAGGGCGGGGGAGGTGATCCCGGAGATCGTGCGTGTCCTGCCCGACCGTCGCACGGGGGGGGAGCGGCGGTTCCGCATGCCCACCCGCTGTCCGTCCTGCGGCGGGCCGGTGACGCGTCCGGAGGGGGAGGCGGCGCACCGCTGCGAGAACGTGTCCTGTCCGGCCCGGATCAAGGAGTCGCTGCGCCACTACGCGTCCCGGCGGGCGATGGACATCGCCGGGTTGGGGGACAAGCTCGTCGACCGCCTCGTCGAGGGAGGGCTCGTCCGTCGGATCCCCGACCTGTACCGCCTGCGGGCCGAGGACCTCGTGGAGGTGGAGCGGATGGGGGAGAAGTCGGCCCACAACCTCCTCCAGGAGATCGAGCGCTCCAAGGGACTGCCGCTGGCCCGGCTCGTCTTCGCCCTCGGGATCCGCCACGTGGGGGAACGGGCCGCCGAGCTCCTCGCGGAGCGGTACCCATCGTTGGCGGAGCTCGCGGGCGCCGGTATCGAGGAACTGCAGGAAATCTCTGGCATTGGCCCCCAGATCGCGCAGAGCGTCGTCGGGTTCTTCCGGAACGAGGAGAACCGCCGGCTGGTGGAGGAGCTCGCGGCGTGCGGTGTGGCCCCGCGTGGGGAACGCCCCGCCACGGGGCCCCTCACGGGGAAGGTGTTCGTGTTCACGGGAGCCCTGTCTTTCACCCGTGCTGAGGCGGAGGCGATCGTGCGTTCCTTGGGAGGGCGGGTCGCGTCGAGCGTGTCGCGCCAGGTGGACTACGTGGTCGTTGGAAAAGAGCCGGGGGAGAAGCTCGCCCGGGCGCGCGCGCTGGGGATTCCTGTTCTCACCGAAGGTGAGTTCCGCGCCCTCACCGGTCGCTAGAGGTCGGTGATGAGCTTCCGGTAGAACTGGAGCGCTTTCTCCCCCCACGCTTCCTTGAGGCGCTTCAACGCGCGCTCCTCGAGCTGCCGGGCCCGCTCGCGGGACACCCCGAGGGCCTTCCCCACCTCCGCCAGGGTAAGGGGGCTCTCCCCTGCCAGTCCGTACCGCCAGCGGAGGAGCTGGGCATCGCGCGGGGGCAGCTGTTCCACGATCGCCGTGAGCTCCTCCTGGAACAGCATCGCCAGGGCGGCCCGTTCCGGGCCGGGCGCCGATTCGTCAGCGATGATCTCGTCGAGCGTCTCCGTCCCCTCGTCGTCGGCAAGCGGGCTATCGAGGGAGACCACGTCGCCCACGGTGCGCTCCAACCGCGCGATCCGATCGAGGGTCATCCCCGGGGCGACCATGTGATCGCCCCATTCTTGGACCTCGTCAGCGCCGAAGCTCGCCCGGAGGCGGTGGAAGCGGACGATCGCCCGGAACAGATGGACGGGGATCCGGATCAGCTGGGCATGGCGCTCGATCGCCGCCCCCATCGCCTGGCGGATCCACCACCGGGCATAGGCGGACAGGCGCACCCCCCGCTCGAGGTCGAACCGATCCACAGCCTCCACAAGCCCGATGTTCCCCTCCTGGATCAGATCGACGAGGTCCAACCCCACATCGCCGTACTCGCGGGCCATGGACACCACCAGCCGGAGGTGGGACACGATCAGGCGTTCCCGCGCTCCACGGTCGCCGTCGCGCATCCGCAGGGCGAGCGCCCGTTCCTCGTCCTCCGTGAGGAGGGGGATCCGGGCCACCTCGGCGAGGTAGAGGGACAGGGCGTCGGCCTCGTCCTGCTCCCTCCCCTCGTCGAGGAACGCGATCTCCTGCTCGGGTATGTCCATGGTTCGTCCCGGGCGGAGTGTACCGGGGACCTCGCGGTGGCGTCCAGGGTCTTGCCTTTCTTCCCTCCCCGGCTATACTCTGCCTCGCAGGACCGTGCGAAATGCAGCACCGCCGTGGCTGCTCGGGGTTTCCCCAGCGCAGCGAAGAGGGGCTCATGTAGACGGTCGAAACGCAAGAAAAAGGGGGGAAAACCGAATGGCCACTGGCAAGGTGAAGTGGTTCGACGACTCGAAGGGGTACGGCTTCATCGAGCAGGATGGAGGCCCGGATGTGTTCGTCCATTTCTCGGCGATCAGCATGCCCGGGTTCAAGAGCCTGCGCGAGGGGCAGGTCGTGGAGTTCGACGTGGAACAGGGCCCGAAGGGGCCGCAGGCGAAGAACGTCACGCCGCGGTAGAAGCGCGGTGGTTGGAGTGGGGAGGCCCTGGGAGACCAGGGCCTCTCTGTTCGTTGGGGTCAGCGCGGAGGGCCCTCGGAGGTGGGCGAAGCGTCCGCGGTGAGGATGATCACCCGCTCTGGCTCCACGTACAGGGTTCCTCCGGCGACACGGAACGAACGGGTGCCCTCGGGCGTTGTCACCCGCAGCGGGGCCGGGGCGAGGGCGAACACAGCGGGGGCATGGCCGGGGAGGATCCCAAACCACCCCTCGTGGCTTCGGGCGTAGACCGCGGTCGCCTCCCCGGAGAACACGATGCGCTCGCAGGACAGGATTCGGCACTCCACGAGAGGACTATAGCCCGCTGGGAGGCGCGGCGCTACCGGGCGAGCTGGGCCTCGCGGAACGTGTGGAGGAGGGCGATCCCCTGGGCGAGGTCCTCCCCCGCGAGTCGGAGGCGAGGGAGGGCCGCCATGGGCAGCCGGGCCAGGGCGTCGAGGGACCGCCAGAGCCGAGGTGGGAGCGTCCCCCCCTGGCCTCCACAGCGGGTGCAAAGGAGCCCCCCCTCCCCAGGAGCCCACGTCAGATCCTCCGTCCCCCCGCAGCGGACGCAGCCGGAGAGGTGGGGAGCCAGGCCCGCTGCGGCGAGGAGGCGCAACAGGTAGGCGACGGTGAACACGGCAGGCGCCAACCCCTCGTCGAGGGCCGTGAGGAACTCCAGGGTCAGGGCGTAGGCGTGGTCGTCGGGCGCGCCGCGGGGGACGAGGGCCACCACCCAGTCCAGTGCGGTGAGGGCGGTCGTCGCCCGCTCGAGGTCCTCGCGGACGCGGGGGAAGGTCCGGACGAGGCTTGCCTCCTTGAGGAGGTGCAGCCCGCGGCGCCGGTAATGGATCACGTCCACCACGTGCAGGGGGTCGAGCGCGGCCCCAACCGACCGGTCCAGGCGCCGCGCTCCCTTCGCGAGCACGTCCAGCCGGCCGCGCGGTGTGAGCAGGATCGCGATCCGGTCCGTCTCCGCGTGGTCCTGGGTCCGGAGGACGATCCCCCGATCGCGCGCGAGCTCAGCCACGTCTAGTCAGGGGCGCCGGCAAGGATCTGGACGCTCTTCGAGGCGCCAATGCGGCTGGCACCGGCCTCGATCATGGAGAGCGCCGTCGCCCAGTCGCGGATCCCGCCCGACGCCTTGACCCCCAGCGCTTGCCCCACCGTGCGGCGGAGGAGGGCGACGTCCTCCACCGTCGCCCCGCCGGTGCTGAACCCGGTCGAGGTCTTGACGAAGTCCGCCCCCGCCTCCTGGCAGAGCTTGGCCCCGAGGACCTTCTCGGCATCCGAGAGGAGGCAGCACTCGAGGATCACCTTGAGGACGACCGGCTTGGGCGCCGCCTCCCGCACCGCGCGGATGTCGGCCCGGACGCGGGCCCGGTCCCCCTCCTTGAGGGAGGCGACGTCCACCACCATGTCCACCTCGACCGCGCCGTCGGCCACGGCCCGCGCTGCCTCGAACGCCTTCACCTCCGGCTTGTGCTGGCCGTGGGGAAAACCAATGGTGGTGCCCACCAACACGCCCGTGTCACGGAGGATGCTCTTGGCCAGGGCCACGTACGGCGGAGGGACACACACCGCGTAGAACCCGTGCTCGATCGCCTCCGCGCACACCTTCTCCACCGCGGCCCGGCCCGTCTCCGGCCCGAGGGCGGTATGATCGATCAGCTTCGCCAGTTCAGCCTTCGTCATCTGTTCCTCCTCGCGGGCGCCACGCCCACATCGCCACCGCGTACCGCTGCAGTCGCGCGAGGTCCACCTCCACCCCCAACCCCGGCCGCGTCGGGACGCGGATGTGCCCGTCCTCCAGGCGAAAGGGAGGCGTGGCGATGTCCTCCCGGTAGTAGCGGTCCGTGGCCGAGATGTCGTGGGGGAGCGTGAACCCGGGGAGGGAGGCCACGGCGGCGTTGAGGGCCCGCCCGATCCCGGTCTCGAGCATCCCCCCGCACCACAGGGGCACCCCCCGCTCCTGGGCCAGCTCGTGCACCTCGAGCACCGCGGACAGGCCGCCCAGCCGGCCCTGCTTCACGTTGAGGATCCGGCAGGCACCGAGCTCGAGCGCCTCCCACGCCCGGCCGGGTGAGGTGATCGACTCGTCGAGGCAGAGCGGCGTCCTCAGGGCCTCCGCCAGCTGGGCGTGGCCGACGAGGTCGTCGTGGGCAAGCGGCTGCTCGACCATGAGGAGCCCAAACCGATCGAACTCCCGCAGGTGCGCCGCGTCGGCGAGCGCGTACGCGGCGTTCGCGTCCACCGAGAGGGGGAGGTCAGGGAACCGCTCCCGCACCGCGGCCAGCGGTTCGAGGTCCCACCCCGGCTTGACCTTCAGCTTCACCCGCCTGTACCCCTCGCCCACGTACCCCGCGACGCGGGAGACGAGCGTCTCCACGTCGGGCTGGATCCCCACGCTCACCCCGGCCGGGACCCGGTCCCGGGTTCCGCCGAGGAGCGCGGCGAGGGGCACCCCCTCCCTCTGGGCGTGGAGGTCCCACAGCGCGGCCTCCACCGCCGCCTTCGCCATCGCGTGCCCGCGGATCGGCGCGACGAGGGCGGGAAACTCGCTGGGGTGCCCGATCTCCCGCCCCTTCAGGAGGGGGAGGACGAAGTCGAGGATCACGTGGCGGGCCGTGTCGCTCGTCTCCGGGGAGTACCACGGTCCCGTACCCGCCACGCACTCCCCCCACCCCGTGCGCCCGCCGGACTCCAGGGCGACGAGGAGCGCCCGCCGGACCCGCTGCTCCCCGAAGCTCGTCACGAACGGGGCGACGAGGGGCATCTCCACGAGATAGAGGGTCGCCCGCTCGATCCGCATCACGGCCGCTCCAGAACCTTGGGAAGAGAGGACCTCTCCAGAACGAGGAAGCTCCGGTCGCCCTGGCGGAAGAGGGAGGTCACGAGGTACCCCTCGTCGAGGTACGCCCCGAGCGCGCGCCGCGCCTCGAGCCGCCACGCCCGGGCGAGGTCGAGATCCTCCTTCCGCAGCGTCTGGAGGTCGGGCGGGATCTCGAACAGGAGGTTCGGGGCCCGTAGGTCGGGCCGGAACCCCGCCGGGGCGCGGAGCCCGGACGCCGTCCTCTGGGTGCGGTTGATCGTCTCGACGTCCCCCAGGGCGAGGGGAGGCGGCCTCCCACCGCCAAGGTAGCTCTTCACCCGCGGCGACGCGAGGTGCCACTGGCAGAGGAACCGGTCCGTGTCGATCCCCCGGTTGCGGGCATCGCGCAGTTCGCCAAAGTAGTTCGGGATGTACTGGGCAACGACCCCCCCGAGCTTGTTCAGGTTGAAGTAGGCGTTCCGCGACTCCAGGGGGTCGAACGTCCAGGTGATGATCCCGATCCCCTGGCGAAGGACGTGGTCCCGTTGGGCGAGCTTGAGCGCATAACCGACCCCGCGGTCCTGGAACCCCGGCCGCACCGCGGCCATCAGCGAGTAGTGGCGGAGCACGCCGCCATCGAGCAGACCGACCACGGACAGGGTGAACCCGATCATCTCCCGCCCCGGGCCGATCCCGTCGAACGCCCCGAGGAGGAGACCACCAGCGTTCACCACCATGTGGATGAGGTGGTCGGGGATCACCGCGAGGTCGGCGAACCCCCACACCTCCTGCTGCAGCCGCTCGCAGGCGCGGTACCCCGCGCCGTCGCGGACCGGCTCGATCACCAGATCATCGCGCAGTTCCATGCGGGGGGAAGTATAGCCGCCCCTTCCCCGGCTTCGCTCGCCGCTCTCGCACCTGACTATCGAGGCCCGCGGATCCTGCGGCCACGCAAGCCTTGCGGGGGGCTGCAGCGTCGGGGCTTGTCCCCGACGGCCTTTGAGGGGCGAACGGGTTACGGGAGACGGAGCACGGACAGCGGGTCTCTCGGCGTCCCCCGGCGGTGAGCAGCTCCGCTCATCAGGGTTGCGTTGCCTGGAGCGGAGATCCGCGGGCCAGCAAGGTCCGCGGACCCGGGGCTTGCCTTACCGCCCCTGCGAGCGGCGGCCTGCTATGCTCCGTCGGGAGGGGATGGTACAGGTGACGTTTCGCGTTCGTGCCGTTCTGGAACCGGATGAAGGCGGGTTCCACGCCTACTGCCCCGCGCTTCGTGGCTGCCATTCCTGGGGAGCCACCCGGGATGAGGCGCTCGTCAACATCCGAGAAGCCGCTGCCGCTTATATCGAATCCATGCTCGAGCACGGCGACCCGATTCCCGTGGAGGGCCCTGAGCACGTTCCCTCCACCCATGAGGAGGCCCTCACCGTCACGGTATGAGGGTCCCTCCCGAACTGCGAACGATCACCGTCCGGGAACTCTGTGCTGCGTTGGAGCGGGATGGGTTCTTGCTCGACCGGCAACGAGGGAGCCATCGGGTCTACCCTAACCCGCGAGATGGACGACGCGCGGTGATCGTGTACCGGCGTCCTGGCGACACGTTCCCTCTCCGAACCCTGCAGGCAATCCTGGACGACCTCAGCTGGACCGAGGCGGATCTGAAACGGCTCAAGCTGCTGTGACTTCCGTTCGCCTTGAACAGGGCCACTCGTAGGTCTGGTAGCTCGCGCCTTCCCGGACCGGCTCGATCACCGAATCCTCGCGCAGTTCCATGCGGGGGGAAGTATAGCGTGCCACTGTCCCCGTCCGAGCGGGCCCGTGACAACGGGCGGAGCTGCGAGGGGCTGGCTAGAGCGGCGCCTCAGCAGGAGCCGAGAGGGGCATCTGGCCGAGTGCTGTCCCCCACAGCCGCCACTGGGCGAGGAGTTGGGCGAGGGCGCAGTACTCCCCGGGGATCGGAGCGGTGATGTCGCGGGTGACGTTATAGGCCAACGCCCGACACCCTCCGCCGCAGAGGAAACGGTACGTACAATGGCTGCATCCGGGGATGTCCGCGACCGTGATCGCCCGGAGCTCGGTGAGGACCGGTGCCTGCGTGTAGATCCTCTCCAGCGGCTCCTCTCGGAGGCTGCCGGCGGCGAACTCCGGGCGCATCAGGCCTTGACACGGGTAGACCACTCCGTCGGCGCCGATGGCCACCACCCCGAACGCGGCACCACACCGGTCCCGCCAGACCAAGCCAGGCCTTTCCTCCCGAGGCCGGGCCCGTTCGATCGCGGCGTCGAGTTCCTGCCCTAGATGGGCCAAGAAGGAGGCAAAGTGGGGACGCAGCCATGCATCACGGGCATCCCCTTGTAGGATGTACGGCGCCCGGGATACCCTTTCCGCACCCAGGCTCCTTGCGTAGGTCTCGAAGTCCTCGTGGCGTTCGTGTTGGTTGTGACGCGTAAGCACCCCTGCGGCCACCACGTGGCGGAACCCGACCTTGCGGAGGACGGCGATCGCCCTGGATGCGCGCCTATGGCTGCCGTGCCCACGGTGGAGGTCGTGGAGCGTCGGGTCCGCCGAATCCAGACTGATGGTGACTTGCTCACAGGCTATTGCCAACCGCCGCGCGACCGGACGCTCGATCCGTAGGCCATTGGTCAGAAGGTTCACCCGGTACCCCAACCGCTTGGCCTCCTCAATAAGCTCCACGGCCCGGGGGTGAAGGAGCGGTTCCCCGCCCGTGATGACCACGTTCTCCACACCGAGGCCCTGGGCTTGATGAAGGACCTCGCGGGCCACCTCAAAGGGAATGTCACGTCCTTCGCGCTCCTTGTTGGGCCCAGGGGACGCATAGCAGTAGGAACACCGGAGATTGCACCTTGAGGTGAGGTGGAGATAGAGAAACGCAGGGTGGGGAGCACAGTCGGTCGCGGTGGGTTCAGGGGCTCGACGGGGTTCACGATCCGCCTCGACCACCCCGCACCTCACCGCCGAATCAATGAGGCGGGCGACCTCTGGGCGAACGTCAGAGACGCTGTAGCCGGTCTGCATTGCGAGCTTGACAGCAACTTGGTGCACGGTCTGGGGACGTCGCAGGGACTCGAGCGCAGATGCTCCCGTGTCGTCCGTGAGGGTCCACGCGACGGTTTCCTGATCCCAGAACAAATGCCAGCCTCGCCGCACCTGATGGATCACGGTCGAGCGCAGCTTGTAGTTCAGGTCTCCCTCCTTTGAGAAACACCCGGCGCCCCCATCTGCTGTTACTCGTCCTTGTAGGGAGATCCGCCTAGGCTAGAATGGGAGGTCTCCCGAGCCCTCTCCTCCCCCTGCGCCGCCAGCGCATCCGCAGCCGCACTTGCAGCCCATGGGCTGTGGCCCAGGAATCGGGCTTGCTGCATGCACAATCCTGAGTTTCTCCATGGTCTTCACCTCCTTTCGGTAGGCTTCTTCGAGCGAGTCTTCTCTCCCAAAGAAGAGCAGGGGCGGCGGGTATTGCCCCACGTCCTGGATTTCTGGTACCTTCTGGCGGACCTTCCTTCGCCGGCTCCACCCCCTGCCCCGGGCTCACAACTGCATGGGCAGAGGCGGAAGACGTCAGCCCCGCCGACTTCCAGCACGATCTTGAAGCTCACTGTTCCTCCTTCGCCCCCACCAGCTGCTCGGCGAACACCTCCCGGTACTCGCCCGGCGCAGAAAAGAGCTCATCGTGTCGGCCTTCCTGCACCACGCGCCCATCCTTGAGGACCACGATCCGGTCTGCGGCCCACACCGTGGACAGTCGGTGCGCCGCCAGGATCACTGTGGTCGTCGGCAAGAGGGTTCGCAGGGCCTGGAGTGCCCTCGCTTCGGACTCGGAGTCCAAGGCGGAAGTTCCCTCGTCGAGGAGCAGGACCTTCGGCCGCCGGAGTACGGCGCGGGCCAGGGCGATCAGCTGGCGCTGCCCGCCGGAGAGCTGCGCTCCCCGCTCCCCCACCAGCGTCCTGTACCCATCGGGCAGCCCGCGGATGAACCCGTCCGCTCCCAGCGCCTGGGCCACCGCGATCGCCTCCTCGTCGGTGACCCTCGCGCGGGCGAGACGGACGTTCTCTAGCACCGTCCCAGAGAACAGGAATACATCCTGGCTGACCAGAAGGACCTCCCGGCGGAGGGAAGACAGGGAGAGCTGCGCTACGTCCTGGCCGTCGACCCAGATCGTCCCTTCCGGGATGGGAAACAGCCGCACGAGGAGGGAAAGCAAGGTGGACTTCCCGGAGCCGGTGTGCCCCACCAGGGCTACCCATTCTGCTGGCTCGACGCGCAGGGCGACATCCCGCAGGGCCGCCTTCCCGTTGGGGTAGGCGAAGGAGAGGTCCGTGACCTCGACGCGTCCCGCTGGCGCGGGCAGGGAGACACCTCTGTCGTCCTCGGGCTCCTCGTCGAGTAGCTCCAGCACTCGCTCCGCGGCGACCTTGGCCCGCTCGAGGTTCAGTCGGGTGGTAATCAGGCTCTGTGTAGGCCTATAGAGGTAACTGAGGAGGGTCATGAAGGCGATCACTGTACCCAGGGTGAGCTGGCCCCGGATCACACCATACCCACCGATGACGACGAGGAGCATCGGCCCGACGCCGGTGATGAACGTGAGCACCCCTCCGGCCGCGGCTGCGAAAGTGTTCGTGCGCACGTTGGCCTCCTGAAGGAACGTGAGCGCCGCCGACACCCGGTCGGCAATCCACGAGCGCAGGCCGAATAGGCGGGCGGTGAGGGCAGCGGTCAGTCCCTCTCCCAGTTCCTGGGATACCCGCGCGTCTCCTTCTTGGATATCCCGACAGAACTCCCCCATCCGCGTGTTCAGCCGTTTGGAAGCCAGCGCCAACGCGGGCAGGATCGCCAGCGCCAGGAGCGCCATCCGCCAATCGAGGTAGAGGAGGAGCCCCGCGCCCACGGCAAGGAACAGGGCGTCGCTGGCCAGGTTCAGGGCTCCATAGAGGAAGTCCTTGGCCACCGCGGGGTCACTGCGGATCCGGGCCATGAGGTACCCCACCTGCCGCTCCTGGAAGAACGCGTGGGGCAACTGCAGTACATGGTCCAAGAGCGCCATCTGCACGTCCAAGAGTAGCCGTTCCTGCATGACCACCGTCCGGTGCTGGGTGGCGTAGGCCAGTCCGGCCTGGAGGGCCACGAGGAACACCAGCCCCGCCCCCCACCCCGCTAGGAGGTCGACCCGGCCCTGGGGGATGACCCGGTCGATGATCTGTCTCACCACAAGCGGGATGGGAAACGTGACAGCGGTGGAGGCGACCATGAGGCCGAGGAGGGTCAGGCCCTGCCCCCACCGGGGGAGGATGAACCGCGCGAAGAATCGCGCCAGCGAGTCCTTCATTCCTCCTCCCTCTCCGGCGCCTCACTGTGCCCAAGGTAGGCCAGGGCAGCGAGGATGGTGAACAGGGTCGAGGTCCCGTGGATCGTGGGTTCGTACAGGTCGCGAGTGACCTTGCGCACCATGCCTGCCACCTCGAGGGCCCGGAGGTGGTGGTAGAACTGGCCTTGGGAGAGGCCGCTCCGGTCCATGGCCTCCGCCGACCCCGTGGCCCCCGAGGCCAGGGCCCACAGGAGGCGCAGCCTCTCCCCGTGGGCGACGAGCTCGAGGGTACGGAGGAGTCCTGGGTCCCCCAAGACCTTGGGGACAGCCTCGTCGGAGAAATGCTCGCACCAGGTGGTGGCCCGACCTTCTGGCCCGCGGCGGATTCCGACGATGAGGACCTGAACGCCCTCCCTCTCCCCAAGCCTCACCTGCAACGACCGCAACGCTTCGGCCACCACCCCGCCGATCCCCGAGGGCGGGGTGGCCGCCACCAGAGCGGCCGTGGCCTGCTCATCGGGTGCGAAGGTCCCTCGCTGGAGGCCAGCAAGGGCATCGGCCAGCTGCCGGAGCTCGGCCTCCAGGCGCCCCAGGTCCCACTTCTTCAACGCCATGTTGTCCTCCGTAGTTACGAATATACGTAGGATAATAGCAACACGTGGGGTGATGGTCAAGTCCTGTTGATCCCCGTTGGTGGGGGGCTGGGCTACGCCCGGCTTTGGAGCGTGGCCCAGGGGTCGCGGAGGGTGACGGTGCGGTTGAACACGGGGGCGCCGGGCGCCGTGTCCGGATCCACGCAGAAGTACCCCTTCCGCTCGAACTGGAACCGCTCCCCCGGCTCGACCTGGGCCAGGGAGGGCTCCAGCTTGCAGCCCCTGAGGACGACGAGGGAGTTCGGGTTCACGTTCTTGATCCAGTCCTCCCCCTCGGGCACGTCGAGGGGATTGGGCACGGTGAACAGGCGGTCGTAGAGGCGGACCTCGCCGTCCACGGCGTGGGCGGCGGACACCCAGTGCAGGGTCGCCTTGACCTTGCGGCCGTCCGGGGCGTCGCCGCCCCGCGTCGCCGGATCGTACGTGCAGCGGACCTCGACCACCCTCCCCGACTCATCCTTCACCACGTCCACGCACTTCACGAAGTACGCGTAGCGGAGGCGCACCTCGCGGCCCGGGGCGAGGCGGAAGAACCCGGGCGGCGGATCCTCCATGAAGTCCTCCCGCTCGATCCACAGCTCGCGTGAGAACGGAACCCGGCGCGTCCCGGCCGCGGGGTCCTCGGGGTTGTTGATCGCCTCGAACTCCTCCACCTGCCCCTCCGGGTAGTTCGTGATCACGATCTTCACGGGCTCCAGGACCGCCATCCGCCGCGGGGCGCGCTTGTTGAGGTCGTCCCGCACGCAATGCTCGAGGAGCTCGATCTCGCGCACGCTCTCCGCCTTGGAGACCCCGATTCGGCGGACGAAGTCCGCGATCGCCTCCGGGGTGTAGCCGCGGCGGCGGATCCCGGCGATCGTCGGCATCCGCGGGTCGTCCCACCCCCGGACGTACCCCTCCTCGACGAGGCGCAGCAGGAGCCGCTTGCTCGTCACGGTGTAGGTCAGGTTGAGGCGGGCGAACTCGATCTGGCGGGGGTGGTGCACGCCGAGCTGGTCGAGGAACCAATCGTAGAGGGGGCGGTGGTTCTCGAACTCCAGGGTGCAGATGGAGTGGGTGATCCCCTCGATCGAATCCGATTGCCCGTGCGCCCAGTCGTAGCTTGGGTAGATGCACCACGCGTCCCCTGTCCGGTGGTGGGAGGCGTGGAGGATTCGGTACATGACCGGATCGCGCATGTTGAGGTTGGGGTGGGCCATGTCGATCTTGGCGCGCAGGGTCTTGGCCCCATTGGGGAACTCGCCGGCCCGCATCCGACGGAAGAGATCGAGGTTCTCCTCCACGGAGCGGTTGCGGTACGGGCTGTCCACCCCGGGTGGGGTGATGAGCCGGTCCCCGTCCCGGATCGGCTGGCCGCGGGTCCGGCTCAGCTCCTCCGGGGACAGGTCGCACACGTAGGCCTTGCCCTTGCGGATCAGGTCCTCGGCCCACTGGTAGAGCTGCTCGAAGTAATCGGAGGCGTAGAACTCGCGGTCCTCCCAGTCTGCCCCCAGCCACCGGACATCCTGCTTGATCGCCTCGACGTACTCCGCGCTCTCCTTCTCCGGGTTCGTGTCGTCGAAGCGGAGGTTGAACTTCCCCCCGAACTCCTGGGCGATCCCCCAGTTGAGGAGGATCGCCTGGGCGTGGCCGATGTGGAGGTAGGCGTTCGGCTCGGGGGGGAACCG
>JACIWJ010000034.1 GCA_014361015.1 Candidatus Bipolaricaulota bacterium
GAAGCCCTGGCCCGGAACCTGTGGGGGCTGGAGGAGCCGACCCCCGCCGTGCGGGCCCTGCTCGGGGACCTCCTCGTCCTGTCCTGCAAGCGGAGGTTCCTCCTCTGGCCCACCGAGGAGTTCAAGCTGCATGGCCTCCACGGATCCCTGACCCCGGACGAGCTCTACGTCCCCTTGCTCGCCCGCTCCGCATGAAGGAGGAGCCGATGGTGATCGTGAAGGAGATGTCCGAAGTCCCGGCGGTGGACGTGTCCCACGGAACGGAGGTCGTGGGGGCTGTGAAGCGTGTTCTCATCGGACCAGCGGACCGCGCCCCCACGTTCGCGGTGCGCCTGTTCACGCTCGCTCCCGGCGGCCACACCCCCTTCCACAGCCACCCCTTCGAACACGGCGTGATCGTCGTTCGTGGGAGGGGAACGGTGCTCACAGCGACGGGGCCCTGCGCAATCGGTGAGGGAAGCGTGGTGTTCGTCCCCCCGGACGAGCGCCACCAGTTCCGGAACACAGGACCGATCCCTCTCCAGTTCCTGTGCATCGTGCCCGTGGGGGTCGAGACGTAACCGGGGATGAAGAGGACCGTGCTCGTCGGCATGTCGGGGGGGGTCGACTCCACCATCGCCGCCCATCTCCTCCAGGCACAGGGGTACGACGTCCAGGGGCTCACCCTGTGGCTGTGGGATCCGCGAGAAGGGGCGAACCCCTGCTGTTCCGTGGACGCGGCAGGCCTCGCCGCGCGGGAGCTGGGGATCCCCCACGAGGTGGTCCAGGTCCGACAGGAGTTCCGGGCGCTCGTGGTGGAGCCGGCGCTCGATGCCTACCGGCGCGGGTTGACCCCGAATCCCTGCACCGTCTGCAACCGCGAAGTGCGGTTCTCCCTCCTCCTCCGCGAGGCGGACCGCCGGGGGATCGAGTTCGTGGCCACGGGCCACCACGCCCGCGTGCGCCGCTCCGAGGGCGGCACACACCTCCTGCGCGGGGCGGACCCCGCTAAGGACCAGTCGTACTTCCTGTACGCCCTTGGCCAGAGGGAGCTCACCCGCGCGCTGTTTCCCGTGGGTGAGAAGACGAAGCGGGACATCCGCTTCCTCGCCGCATCGTTGGGCCTGACCGCGGCCCGGCTCCGCGAAAGCCAGGATCTGTGCTTCGCGCCGGCGGGGATCGCCGCCCTCATCCCCGATGCGCAGCCCGGCCCGATCCTCGACCTCGCGGGGAGGGTTGTGGGCGAGCACCGCGGGCTCCCCCACTACACCGTGGGTCAACGCAAGGGACTGGGGATCTCCTCCCCCGAACCCCTGTACGTGGTGGCCCTCGACGGGAGGAGAAACGCGGTGATCGTAGGCCCGGAACGGGCTCTGTACTCCGAGGAACTCCGCGCCGGCGCGCTCGCCTGGGTCGCCGGCGGCCCGCCGGGACCGCGCTTTTCTGCCGAAGTCCAAGTCCGGTACCGGACCCCGCCCATCCCCGCCCAGATCGCGATCGGGGGGGGAGAGGCCCGCGTGCGGTTCTCCGAGCCCGTACGAGCGGTGACGCCCGGACAGGCGGCCGTGGTCTACCGCGGGGAGGAGGTCTTGGGCGGCGGGATCATCGTCCGCGTCGGCTAGCCTCACTCCGGAAGCGGAACCTCGGCCAGGCGAGGGTCGAGCGCGTCCCGCAACCCCTCCCCGAACAGGTTCATCCCCAGCACGAACAGGAAGATCGCGATCCCAGGGAAGGTCGAGATCCACCACCCCCGCGCCGAGTACAGGTACTGGCGGCCGTCGGCGATGATCGTCCCCCAGCTCGCCTGGGGGGGTTGAATCCCCAACCCGAGGAACGAAAGCGCCGCTTCCATGAGGACCACCCACCCCACGCGCAGGGTTGCGACGACGATCGCGGACGGGACCACGTTGGGAAGGAGGTGGCGGAACAGGATCCGGGCCGGCCGGGCGCCGCTCGCGCGGGCGGCCTCGACGAACGCGGCTCCCTTCAGGGCCAGGGTTTCGCTGCGCACGATCCGGCACGTGGTGGTCCACTCCTTGAACGCCAGGGCGATCACCATGTTCGTGAACCCCGGGCCGAACAGGGCCATGAGCGCAATCGCCAGGATCAGGTAGGGAAAGGCCAGCAGCACGTCCACCGCGCGCTGGATCGCCGTGTCCACCCAACCGCCGGCGTAGCCCGAGACGAGGCCGAGGGCGACCCCCACGACCGTGCACAGGACGACCACCACCAGCCCGAGCGAGATCGAGACCCGCGACCCGTCGATGATCCGGCTCAACAGGTCCCGGCCCATGTTGTCCGTCCCCAGGACGTGCCGCCACTCCCCTCCCGCGGCCAGAGCGGGCGGGCGCAGCCGAAGGCTGAGATCCCCTCGGGTTGGGTCATGGGGGACGATCCACGGGGCGAGGAGGGCGAGGAGGCTGAACGCCGCCACCAGCCCCGCCCCGGCGAGGGCGAGGCGATTGCGCCGGAACGCGCGCCACGCCCGGCCCCTCACTTCCTCCCTCCCCCCACCGCGACGCGCGGATCGAGCACGGTATAGGAGAGATCCGCGATCAGGTTGAGGAACACGTACGTCACGGCGTAGACGAGGACGCAGCCGCGGATGAGGGGGTAGTCCCGGCTTTCCACCGCCTCCACCACCAACCGCCCCAGGCCCGGCCAGCTGAACACGGTCTCCACCACCATGTTCCCACCCAGCAGCGCCCCCACGTTGAGGGCGATTGCGGTCACCACCGGGAGAAGGGCGTTCCGGAGGGCATGGCGGATGACGACCCTCCGTTGGTGCATCCCCTTGGCCCGTGCCGTCCGAACGTAATCCTGATGGATGGTCTCAAGCAAGCTGGACCGGGTGAGGCGCATCGTCATCGCCATCATCCCCGCCGACAGGGCGAAGGCCGGCATCACGAGATGGCGCAGGACGTCGACGAACGCCGGCCCGTTGCCCTGCAACATCGCGTCGAGAAGGAGGAACCCCGTCTGGCGCTCGAGCCCCGTCCCGTAGGCAGCCCGCCCCGCCACCGGAAGCACCTTGAGCGTCACCGAGAACACGAGGATGAGGATGAGCCCCAGCCAGAAGCCGGGCAGGGACACCCCGAGGAGGGACACCGTTGTCCCCACCCCGTCGAGCCACGTGTTGCGCCGCACCGCCGCGACCACCCCCGCCGGGATCGCCACGAGGAGGGCGATCAGGGACGAGAACAGGGTCAGCTCGACCGTGGCCGGGAGCCGCTCCCCGATCAGGACCGCCACCGGACGGCGGTAGATGATCGACTGGCCGAGGTCCCCGCGCACGATCCCCCCCAGGAACCGGCCGTACTGCTCCAGGAACGGCCGATCGAGACCGAACTCACGTCGCACCCGCTCGATCTCCTCCTGGGACACGATCCCCGCTTGGCCCATGAACAGCTCCACCGGGTCCCCGGGGGTGAGGTACATGAGGAGGAACACGACGAACGTCACCCCGAGGAGCACGGGGATCGCCTGCCCAAGCCGGCGAAGGATGTAACCAGACATGGAGCACGGGGGGAGGGTGCCCCCCTCCCCCCAACCGATCTACGGGATCAGGTCCACGTCGTGGAGGTTGATCCGGCTGTCCGGACTCGGCCGCCACCCCACCACCCGCCGGCTGACCCCGTAGCTCTCCTGGGCCACCCACAGGAACGCCATCGGCGCGTCGTCGTAGATCACCTGCTGCGCGATGTGGTACGCCACCCGACGCACCTCGGGATCCACGGTCACCCGCTCGGCGAGGTCGATCAGGCCTTCAAGCACCCGGCTCGAGTACCCGCTGAAGTTCCCCCGCTCCCCGGTCACGAGCTTGGGGATCATGATGTCGTTCGGCTCGAGGGTCGAGTTCCCCCAGTCCCCGAGGTGCATCATCCGCCGGCCGGCGAGGAGTTCCGCCTGCAGCACCCCCCACTCCCACACCTGGACCTTGGCGTCGATCCCCACCTCGCGCAGCATCTCGGCGATGACCAGCGCGACGTCGCGGAAGTGGGCCTGCGTATCGATCGTCACGCTGAACCCATCCGCGTACCCCGCGGCAGCGAGGAGCGCGCGCGCCTTCTCGGGGTCGTACCCGTACGGCGTGAGGGGCGCGTAGAACGGCGAATCCGGCGACATGATCGTCGGGATGGGCGTGGCCAACCCATCGAGGACGAACCCGATGATCCGATCCACGTCGATCGCGTAGTTGACCGCCCTGCGCACCCGCACGTCGTCGAACGGCGGCCGGTTCACGTTCATCTCCAGGAACGCGCTACGGGTCCCGCGGACGCTCAGCACGGCGAGGTTCGGGTCGGCGTCGATCTCCGGGATGAGGTCGACCGGGATCCGGGTCGCGATGTGGACCTCCCCCGCGCGGAGGGCGGCGATGCGGGTTGCGGTCTCGGGGAGCACCCGGAAGATGACCCGATCGAGGGGCGCCGGCCCCACCGGGGGGATGTCCGGGGAACCCCCGTAGTACCCGTCGTAGCGCTCCATCACCACCTGCTGCCCCCTGTCCCAGCGCACGAACCGAAACGGCCCAGTGCCGATCGGCTGTTCGGCGAACCGCGCGTCCCCGACCGCCTCCACGTGGTGCTTGGGGACGATCAAGGTGTGAGGAAGGAACGAGGGGAGCGCGGCAAACGGAACCGAGGTGATGAGTTTGACGGTGAGCGGGTCGACGGCCACGGCGTCCGTCACGGGATCGAGGAGGCTCTTGCGGGGCGAGGTCAACCCCCCGATCCTCCCCTCCTTGACCGTTCGCTCGACCGTGAACACCACGTCCTCGGCCGTGAACGGGGTCCCGTCGTGCCAGGTCACCCCATCGCGGAGGTAGAAGACCCACTCCGTTTCCGAGACCCGCTCCCAGGACACGGCGAGCTCGGGCACGATCCGCCCGTCCGGCGTCCGCGTCACCAAACCGTCGAACATGTTGCGGAGGATCGTCTCCGTTTCCCGATGACGGAAATTGCCTGGATCCATCGTCATCGCATCGGCTTCGATCCCCACCACGAGCGTCTTGACTGTCTGACTTGAACCCAATGGGGAAACCGCAAGTGCGGCTACCATCGTCAACCACACGACCGTTGTTCTCTTCATCTCTCCCTCCTTGCGCCAGAGTTAGGAAACAGCAGTTGCATCAGGGGGGAGTTCGTGCCTCTCTCACCTCCCCTGCGTTGGGATGACCACGGAATTCAGCGTAACGGCCGATCTCGGCCTCCGCAAGGGGGCCAAGAACGCGACCCACCGCGGCTCACCCAGAGGGGGTGGGATCAGGCGAGCTTCGGCGGGATGACGATCTTTCCGAGGTTCTTCTCGTACTTGTCGATGTTCTCCCCGATCGCCTCGTGCAGCCGCTTCATGTGGCGTGGGGAGAGGATCACGCGCGACACGAGGACCGCCTGCCCCCGTTCCCTCGTCTGGGCCTGAGGGTCCACGAGGAGGAAGTCGATGAAGAACTCGTCCGGCTGGTGGGAGATCACGGCGAGGTTCGCGTAGACCCCTTTGCGGGTCTCCATCTCGGCTCCAACCTGCATCTCTCGTTCGGCAGCCATGGCACCTCCACGATCATCGTAGCCGTCACCCAAGAGACGATCAACTTCCCCCCGCGCTTGGGTTGGGCCACCGCGGGGATCCCGTATAATCCCGCTCCCGATGCGTGGCATCTTCCGTGAGCTGTGGCGGTACCGGTGGCGCCTGCTCGCCGGCGTCCTCGCGTTGTTCGTGGTGGATGCCCTCCAGCTCATCGCCCCGCTCATCGTGCGCAACGCGGTGAACGACCTCGTGGCGGGGACGGGCGCGGGTCTCGTCCGGTACGCCCTGTACCTCACCGCGATCGCCGTCGTCGTGTTCGGGTTCCGGTTCGTGTGGCGGATCCTCCTGTTCGGTGCGGGGCGCCTGATCGAGCGGGACATGCGGAACCGCCTCTACGCCCACCTCCTCACGCTCTCCCCCGCCTACTACGTCGAGCACTCCACCGGCGACCTCATGGCCCACGCCACGAACGACCTCGAGGCCGTCCGCCGCTCGTGCAGCATGGGCGTGCTCATGGCCTCCGACGCGATGATCATGATCTCGTTCTCGCTCGCAGCGATGGTCGGGATCGCTCCTCTCCTCACCCTGTACGCGTTCATCCCGCTCCCGTTCATCACCGTGGCGGTGATGGGGTTCGGGAAGCTCATCCACCGCCGGTTCGAGCGGGCCCAGGCCGCGTTCTCCGCGCTCACGGAGCGGGTGCGAGAGGCCCTGTCGGGGATCCGGCTCCTGCGGGCGTTCGCGCGCGAGGAGGGGATCGCGGGGGCGTTCGCCCAGACGAACCGCGAGAACGTGGACGCGAACCTGTCCCTCACCCGGGCGTGGGGGGTGTTCGAGCCGATGGTGGGGCTGCTCGCGGGTCTGGGCACAGCGATCGTCCTCTGGTTCGGGGGACGGGGCGTGCTGGGGGGCACGCTGAGCCTGGGCGGGCTCGTCGCGTTCACGAGCTACCTCGGGATGATGGTGTGGCCGATGATGGCGATCGGCTGGATCGTGAACACGCTCCAGCAGGGTGCGGCATCGATGAAGCGGCTGGACAAGATCTTCGCCGAGCGGCCCGAGATCACGAGCCCAGAACGGGCCGTTCCCCTTCCCCCCTCGCGGCGGATCGAGTTTCAGAACCTCACGTTCGCCTACCCGGGCACGGACCGGCCGGCCCTCCGCGACGTGAACCTGACGGTGGAGGAGGGGATGACGCTTGGGATCGTCGGCCTCACCGGGTCCGGCAAGTCGACCCTCGTCCGGCTCCTGCCGCGGCTCTACGACCCCCCGCCGGGGGCGGTCCTCCTCGGCGGGGTCGACATCCGGCAGCTCGAGCTCGACGCGCTGCGGGCCCAGATCGCGATGGCCCCCCAGGACGTGTTCCTGTTCTCGGCTTCCTTGAGGGAGAACATCGCCTACGGCCGGCCCGAAGCCACCGACGACGAGATCTGGGAGGCGGCGCGTCTGGCGGGAATCGCCGAGGAGATCGCCACCTTCCCCGACGGCCTGGACACGCTCGTGGGCGAGCGAGGGGTGACCCTGTCCGGCGGGCAGCGGCAGCGGGTGGGGATCGCCCGGGCGATCCTCCTCGATGCGCCGATCCTCGTCCTCGATGACGTGTTGTCATCGGTGGACGCCCAGGTCGAGGAGGCGATCCTCGGCCACCTGCGCGACGTGCTCGCCCGGCGGACGGCGATCGTCGTCTCCCACCGCATCACCGCGGTGCGCGACGCGGACCACATCATCGTCCTCGACGGAGGGCGGATCGTCGAGGAGGGCGACCACGCCCACCTCGTCCGGCGGGGCGGCCTATACGCCCGGCTGAACGAGCTCCAACAGGCCCTGGTGCGATGAACGGCCGCCATCACCACGACTACGAGGACGAGCAGCTCGGGAAGGCGATCGACTTCCGCCTCCTGCGGCGGATGATCCGGTTCGCGCGGCCGTACCGGTTCCTGTTCGTCCTCGCGTTCCTCCTCGCCGGCGGGATCACCGTGATCGAGCTCGCGATGCCGTACCTCGTGAAGACGGCGGTCGACTCGGTCCTCGTCCTCCCCTGGCTCGAGGTCCGCGCCGACGCCCCGCCGGTCGCGGGCGCGGTCCCCTACGACCCGGGGACGTTCCTCGTCGACGGGCGGACCCTCCCCGAGCCGCTGCGCGAGGCGCTCGAGGAGGAAGGCCGCGTCCTCCGGCGGTTCCTCGTCGTCCCCCCCGGCACCGCGGAGGCCGAGCTCGCCCGCCGGTACCCGGAGGCGTTCCGCCCCACCGCGGCCGGCCCCGCCGCCCCCGAGGAGGCGCTGCGGGCGATTCCCGCGGGCGACCTCCTCCGGCTGCGCCTATCGGCCGTCCAGGTGCTGGGCATCCTCGCCCTCGCCTACCTCGGGTTCCTCGTCGTGCGGTTCCTCCTCTCCTACGGCCAGGTGTACACGCTCCAGTACGCCGGGCAGCGGATCCTGTACGACATGCGGCGGGCGGTGTTCGGCCACCTCCTGCGGCTGCCGATGAGCTACCTCGACCGCCAGCCGGTGGGCCGGCTCGTCACCCGGGCCACGAACGACGTCGCCGCGATCAACGAGATGTTCACCCATGTCCTCGTGCGGCTGCTGCAGGACCTCCTCATGATCGCCGGGGTGCTGGGGATCATGTTCTACCTCAACGTCCGGCTGACCCTGATCCTGCTCGCGCTCGCCCCGTTCATCCTCGTGCTCGCGTTCTGGTTCCGGAAGCGGGCCCGCGAGGCGTACAGCGCGGCGCGGCGGGTCCTGGCCCGGATCAACGCCTACATCGCCGAGTCCCTGTCCGGGATGGGGATCATCCAGCTCTTCCGCCAGGAGAAGCGGAGCATGGACGCGTTCGCCGAGATCAACCAGCGCTTCTTCCGCGCCCAGATGCGGTCGATCACCGTGTACGGCGTGTTCGGGCCGGTGATCTCCGTGATGCAGAACCTCGCGCTGGCCCTCCTCATCTGGTACGGCGGCCGGGGGGTCCTGTCCGGCGTGTTCACCCTGGGGGCGCTCGTCGCGTTCACGAGCTACATCCGGATGCTGTTCCAGCCGATGGTGAACCTGTCCGAGCAGTACAACATCCTCCAGGCAGCGATGGTCGCCGCGGAGCGGATCTTCGGGATCCTCGACGAGAAGCCGGAGCCGACCGGGAGCGCTGCCCTGCCGACCCTGCGCGGGGAGATCGAGTTCCAGAACGTGTGGTTCGCCTACAACGACGAGGACTGGGTGCTGAAGGACGTGTCGTTCAAGGTCGCGCCGGGCGAGCGGATCGCGATCGTCGGCCCCACGGGGTCCGGGAAGACGACGATCGTCGGGCTCACGCTCGGGTTCTACCGGCCGCAGAAGGGGCGCGTGCTCGTGGACGGGGTCGACCTGGCCGAGCTCGACCTCCGCGACTACCGCCGCAAGCTCGCCCTCGTTCCCCAGGAGGTGTTCCTGTTCTCCGGCGACGTGGCGGAGAACATCCGGATGTGGGACGGGGTCGTCCCCTCCCAGGCCGCCGAGGAGGCGGCGAAGGCGGTTGGGGTCCACGACCACCTCGTCCAGCTCCCCGAGGGGTACGGGACGCAGGTCAAGGAGCGCGGGGTCCGGCTGTCGGTCGGGGAGCGCCAGTTGCTCTCGCTGGCGCGGGCGGTGGCCGCCGACCCCAAGTTCATCGTCCTCGACGAGGCCACCGCGAACATCGACTCCCAGACCGAGGCCCAGGTCCAGGGGGCGTTGGAGCGGGTGCTCGCCGGGCGGACCTCGATCGCGATTGCCCACCGCCTGTCCACGATTCGCAACGCGGACCGGGTGCTCGTGATCCACGAGGGGAAGCTCGTCGAGGAGGGGTCGGTCGAGGAGCTCCTCGCCCGGAAGGGCCTGTTCTGGGCCTTGTGGCAGCTCCAGTTCGCGGGCGACGAGGGTCGAGCCCCCTAGGCCATCAGCGCTGGCGAGCGAGGCGCGCCAGGAGCGCCCGCACCTCGCGCGGGCCGGGCAGGCGGTACGCTGCCCGCGACGGGCCGCCGCCGACCTTGATCGTCCACGCCCCACGGGGCAGGGAGGCGAACAGGTCCTCGTCCGTCCGGTCGTCGCCCGCGGCGAGGACGAAGCCCCACCCCCGTTCCCACCACCGGGCGGCCGCCAAACCCTTGTGGAACTGTCCCGCCTTGACCTCGAGCACGTGGTCGCCCTCGAGCACGTGGAGGTCGAGCTCCGCGGCGAGGTCGCGCAGCGCCGCCCGCAGCTCGGGGGCGCGCAGCTGCGACGCGTAGGGCTCCGCCCGGCGATAGTGCCACGCCAGCGAGAACGACTTCTCCTCCACGAACGCCCCCGGCGTGCGCCGGACGTACCGGTCGAGGAGGGGCCGGACCCGCGCCTTCCACGCCCCATCGCGGGCGACCGTGGCCCGCCACGCGCCCCCCCGCTCCCGGACCCACGCCCCGTGCTCGGCGACGAGCGCGAGGTCGAGGTCCCCCAGCCACGCCGTGAGCGTGTCCCGGTCGCGCCCGCTCACGATCACGACCTCGTTCCGGGGGTCCTCCGCCAGCCGCGCGAGGAGCCCCCGCAGCTCCCGGTCCGGCTTCGCCCCCCCCGGGATCGCGGCGAACGGGACGAGGGTCCCGTCGTAGTCCAGGAACAGCAACCGCGCCTCCGCCGCCGCGTACTGAGCGTCCAGGCGCCCGACCCCGTCGCCGCCGAGGGGTTGGGGTGCGCGGTCCGGGGGCCGGCGCGCGGCGAGCTCGGCCAGGAAGTCCGCGGCCCACTCCTCCACCGTGTGGCCGGCCACCCATTCCGCCATCCGCCTCATCCGCTCCGCCCGCTCCCGCCTCGGCATCTCCAGCGCCTCCCCGATCGCCCGCGCCATCCCCGGGACGTCGTTGGGGTTGACGAGGAGCGCCTCCCCCAGCTCCTGCGCCGCCCCGGCGAACTCGCTCAGGACGAGCACCCCGTCCCCGTCGACCTGGCACGCCACGTACTCCTTGGCGACGAGGTTCATCCCGTCGCGGAGCGGGGTCACCAACGCCACGTCCGCCGCCCGGTACAGGGCGACCAGCCGCTCGAACGGCACGCTGCGGTACAGGTAGCCGATGGGGACCCAGCCCACCGACCCGTGGCGGCCGTTGATCCGCCCGACCCGCTCGTCGATCCTCCGCTTGAGGTCCCGGTACTCCTCGACCCGGGTCCGGGACGGGACGAGGAGCAGGACGAGCGTGACCCGTTCCCGCCACGACGGGTTCTCCGTGAGGAAGAGGTCGAACGCCTCCAGCCGTTCCAGGACGCCCTTCGTGTAGTCGAGGCGGTCCACGGAGAGGATGACCTTGCGGTCGCCCACGTGGCGCCTGATCCGCCCCACCTCGCGCCGGACCGCCGGCGCCTCGGCCGCCCTCCGAAATCGGTCGTAGTCGATCCCCATCGGGAACGCCTCCGCCCGCACCGGCCGCTCGCCCCCCTCCACGTCGCCCGCGGCGTGCCCCCGGCCGAGGATCGCGTGGACCGCGTCGAGGAAGTGCCCGACGTAGTCGTGGGTGTGGAACCCCACGAGGTCGGCCCCCAGCAGCCCCTCCAGGATCTCCTTCCGCCACGGCAGCAGCCGGAACACCTCGTAGGACGGGAACGGGATGTGGAGGAAGAACCCGATCCGGACCGCGGGGAGGCGAGCGCGGACGAGCGCCGGGACGAGCATCAAGTGGTAGTCTTGCACCCAGACCGTGTCCCCCGGTTCGGCGATCTCGGCCGTGGCGGCGGCGAACCGCTCGTTCACCCGGCGGTAGGCGGCCCAGTGGTCGCGGTTGTAGGTGGCGTGCTGGGTGAAGTAGTGGAACAGGGGCCAGATCGTGCGATTGCTGAACCCGCCGTAGTAATCGCGCACGTCGCGCGAGGAGAGGAACACGGGGACGCAGTTGAGCCCCGCCAGGTTCCGGCGAACGGTCCCCTCTTTCCCCCGCAGGGCCTCCGCGGCGATCCCCGGCCAGCCCACCCACCGGCCCTCCCCCGAGGCGTGGACCGAAGCGAGGCCGGTGGCCAGCCCGCCCACGCTCGGGACGAAGCCGACGCCCTCCTCGTTCGCCGTCACCGGGAGGCGGTTCGAGACGATGATCGTCCTGCCCACCGCTGGTCACCTCCTGGGGGCCTGGGGTGGCGCGCCGCGGATCCACGGCGCGCGGGGATGGTCCCGATTCAGCGTACCGCCCCCTCCGCCCTCGATCAAGCCGCGGACTCGGTGCGGACTCGGGGTCAGGTCCTGGAGTCACCTATCACCGGCAGCAGCCAGGGGAGAGAAGAGCGGTCTGGCCTGGGGCCGCCTCCCACCGTCAGAGGCGACGCCAGGGAGGCCTCGCCTCCCATGTCTCCGTTTGCCCGAGGCCCGGGAACACCACGGCCGTATGTTGCATTGCAGGGCCTGACACCCTTCTGAGTTTCATGTCACGCTTCACGGATCTCCACCGTGCCCGCCAATCCCAGCTCATCCAGGATCTGAAGGAGGTCCGACTTCAGACTTGCGAATGCGTCACGGTTGATCGTGACAGAGAAATCGACCCCAACCTTGAGGTCGGAGCCCGATCTGAGCTTTGGCAGCAGCTTCGTTCCCAGCCGATTCCACACCTCGGGGGGGACAGCCCCGAGGAGGCGAATGGTTCTCGTCTGGACCCCAGGTGGAGGCTCTGGCCCTGGCTCAGGTCCGGGACCAGGTTTGGGCTCCGGTGTGGGGGGCACCGGTTCGGGGCCCGGAGCAGGCTCCGGCTTACCGGCTTTGAGCGCTTGCGCCTTGGCCTTCGTGAGCAAGAACACGTCTGATTCAAAAGCGACTTCGTCCGCGGTAACAGGCTCGTCGAACCAGACCCGCTCGTAGGTCCCGTCTGGCTTCTGACCCCAGGCGAGGCCAAAGTCGCCATTCGCGACGAACTCCACGATCTTCCCCCGCAGGGTAGTCTCGGGATCAAAGAGCCTCGTCAGCGACCCGTTCAGGAAGCTCTGCCGCAGGCTGGCGAGCGGCCACGCGCCGGACTCCTTCAGCGCGGGCGGCCAGTTCCGCTCGATGTAGCCCGCGCCGACGGATTCGTTGAGAAGTGCCGCGGACTTGAGCGCCGCAATGACCCTGCCGCACAAGGTTTCACCGCTCGAGGCGTGGCCGGCTCCGAGATCGATGGCCTTGAGGCCATCACCCTCCTGGTAGTCGGCAATTACGACGAAGCAGTAGCCGCCCCAGACCTCGTCCTTGGCGGCCTCTCCTGCGGCGGCGACCTTCGACTGGAGATCCGCGCGATCCGTCCGGTCGAAATCACCTCCCAGCGTGCCGTCGACCACTTCCCGGGCCACCCGCTTCCAGGCGAGCCACAGCTCCACCTTCTCCCGTAGCTCCCGCCCCGGCTTCTTGATGCACCACACGAGCGATCCGGGGTAGAGGCGCGGGGATTTGCCGCGCTGCTTGGTCCATTCCGCAAGCTGGCTCGTTAGCGAACCGCCGCCCGTCCACTCGGATTCCGGCTCGAGGATCACCAGCGTGAGCTTTGGCGCGTCGGGGACTTCAGCGCTGTCCTCCGGGAACGGCACAACTGGGATGCTGGCCCCGCGGCGAAACTCCTCCTCGACGAGTTTGCGCATGGCGGGCTTGATCTCGCTCTCTTCATCCAGGGACGCCCTCCGGTCGTTGACCGCTTTTCGGATCGTGGCCTTGTGGTAGACCTTGAAACCATCGGAGCCGATCCGCTGGATGTAGTAGGCCTTGGATTCCAGTGCGAAGGCGGCATTGTCCACGGACGTGGTGTCCACTTGGGGCTCCCCGAGGGCGAAGCGCAGTTCCGGCAGGTGCGCGACCTTGTCGGCCTGGCCACCCGACGACTCAAAGAGGATTGCCGTTCCGACGCGGCGATGGATGTCACGGAGCGGGCCCTTTGTGTCGGCGTCCAGCGCTTTCGCGTGCGAATGCTCGCCGGCGATATCCGACTTTATGGCTGCATCGAGCCGGGGCTCACCCAGCTGGCCGAGGATCGTGCTGAGAAACCCGGGGTCGTGCAGAGGCGCAGACCCCAGAGTGATCAGAGGTTCTCGCCGCGCCGTGGTAAAGCCCTCGCGATACGCCCAGGCGATCCACTGCGCCAGCATGGCCAGCGTCCCCCGCGTCTGCTGGTACTGTGGCAGCGTCTGCCACTTCCGCTGGAAGACCGAGAGGGTTGCCGGGTGAAAGGGATAACACGCCTCGAACCGAGCGCGGAGGAACTCCCTCGCCTTGGCTTCCGTCGCCGCCGTGTCCACGGCGGTCCATTCCGGTGGCAGTTGCGCCCGCCGTTCAAAGCACCAGTCCGCGAAGGCCTTCGCCACGTTCTTCCTGGTGCGCTCGCTTCCCAGATCCTCAAAGAGCCGCCGCCGGACGACTTCGCTGATCTCCTTCTCGTCGTTGGCGATGAGGTCCTTGGCGACACGCCGGACAACTTTGGTGATCTTCTCCTGCCACTGCATGTCCCAGTCGGTCATCTCCACCTGGCTGCGCGGAAGGCTGATCACCGCCGCGCCGTGCGTCGTTCCTGTCATCGCGACCGTCAGGTTCTGGATGAAGGCATGGAACGCCTCCGCCATGCCGCGATGCCGGTTGAGGAAGTTGAGGACCTCGTCGAAGAGGAGGAGCACGGGCGCGTCCGCCGCCCTGAAGACGCGCGCGATGGACTCCGTCCCCGGCGGGGTCGTCTTCGCGGCCGTGCCCAGCACCTCGACGCCCTTGTCGCCCGCAAGCTGGCGGGCGATGTCAATCCAGGGGGTCTCCCGACCGTCCTGCGGGTCCCAGGCGTTCCCCACGAACACGCCCACCCGGGCCTGCGGCACGGAGGAGAGGCCGGCGTCGCGCAACAGGTCGGAGACCCCCGAGTAGCCGGCCGCCTTGTCACCGCTCGTGCCCAGGTGGTAGAGGGCCGTCAACGTGTGCGTCTTGCCGCCGCCGAACTGGGTGATCAGGGTCAGAACCGGCGCGGTGTTGTCGGTCTTTCCCGAGAGCCTTCGCAGCACCATGCCGGCGTGCTCGCGCAGCGCCCTGGTGAAGCATGTTCGGGAGAAGAACTGCTTCGGGTCCCGGTAGTCCTCGGGCGCTGTCTTCGCCACTACCTGTTCGAGGGCGATGGCGAACTCGTCCGGGTTGAAGGAGCGTCCTTCGCGGACCTCCTTTCGTGGTGTGGCTACCTTATACCAATGTTCCATGAGTATCCTCCTATGGGCTCTTCATGCGCCTGAACAGCTCGGTTGCTGACTTCTTCAGCCGCGCGAGGTTCGCATAGGCGATTGGTTCGAAGTTGTTCTGGCACGCATACATCCGGTAGCGGATGCCGTCGGTCACGACCACGTCCCTGGGCTCACCGAGCGCCTCCACGTAGCCCTTCGCCTGTTCCAGTGCTCCTTCCACGCCCGCCCCGAGCCGTTTCGCCTCGATCACGAGGTAGCAGTTCTCCGGGGTCCGGGGAAGAGCCCGGAAGACCGCGACGTCGATCTGCCGCCACTTGACGGCGATGCGCTCCGGCGGCCAGCCAAGCGTGCCCAGGAATGGAACCACGAAGTGGGCGATCATCTCGTCCTCGGTCGGGTGATCGCCGAAGGCCTGCCGATCCCAGAAGAGCGGGACGAGGTCGTTGGCGGCTGCCACAAGCCCCTGGAGGGACCTGGGTACGTCCTCCAAGGGGGGCTCCTCCGGTGGGAGCTCCGGCAACGCGGCCGTCTGCCAGTGGGTCGGCGGCGAATTGAGAAAGCGGTCAATGTAATCCAGGACCTCCTCACTTTGAGTACGCGACAACCTCGGTGGGTTGGCCCCGAACACAGGGCCATTGAAGCTGTACTCCTCGGGGAGGCTGCACCAGCGCACGCGGCGCGCGTGCTGGAGATCCCAGCCGTTCACGTCATCGAACTGGTTCAGGTACAGGTAGTCGCTGGCCACAATCCCGACCGCACAGATCTTCGAAATCCCCGTGCGCAGCAGGAAGGCGTCGCCCACCTGGACCTCGCTGGCGAAGCGGCGCACGAAGCTGCCCTCGAACTCGCCGTCATCACGCTCCGGCTTCCACGAGCCTGCGTCTCCCGGTCCGATGAGGCCGACACCGTACTTCAAGAAGACGTCTGCATAGGGGCGAGACGCCTGGCCGCCCGCCAGCTGCCAGACTCTTCGTGAGGACGCCTGCGTGTTCATGGCCATCACCTCGGCACCGCGAGCAGCATCGCATCCAAAAGGCGCTTCTCCTCGCTGCCCTTGGGGTAAAGGGCAGAGAGCGCGTTGGCGAGCCGGACAAAGTCCGGCCCGCGCTCCTGCTCAGCTTTCAGTAGGGCGCGCAGGGCGTTGGTCTGGCCACCCGCCTGAAGGAGCATCGCCGTGTGGACCCGGTCGAGCGTCGTGGCTTCGCGGGCGGTCTGCAGGGCCTCGTCAGGCACCCCAGCGCCGGACTTCCTGCGTCCGCGACCACGCTCCTTTCCCGTCGTCGCTGGCGCCTGGTCGTCCTCCGGGAAGAGCGTCAACTGCTGGATGTCCGCAGCAGGGGCCTTCTCCAGACGCTGGGCGACGGCCTCGGCGCCATCCTTGCCGAACAGGATTCGGGCGCGTTCCGCGATCGACAACAGGCGCACGACGCCCTTCTTGGTCTCGACGATCCGGCCTTCCCACCGGGGGAGGTCGATGCCCAGGGGCTGGGCGAAGCGGCGTACGACATCGAAGACCAGCGCGTAGCCCTTCGCCTTTCCCGCCGAGGCTTCCTCTTCGTCTTCGTCCTCGGCGGGGCCTTCTTCTTCGTCGGCCTCTTGGGGGCCTGCTTCCGCGGATTCCCCATTCGTGCTTTGGAGCGTCCAGAGGAAGAGCGCTGTCAGCCGGGCGTCTTCCTCGACCGCTCCTGCAGCACCATTCCGGGCCTTCGCTTCGGCCGTGCCAAGCACCTGCTCCAGGGCCGCCCGCCCGACGACCTCCCAGACTTTCTCTAGGTACTCGGCGAGCGGGACCTCGCGGCCGTCGGCGGTCTCGACCCTCGGGTAGCGGCTATAGATCTCCAGCGCCGGGCCGATGCAGGCAAAGACCAGGTCCGCACCGCGGACGCCTTCGGATTGGAGACGCTCCATCCAGTCGCCGACGCGCCGGGGGAGCTCGCGCAGCACCTCGGCCCAGTCCCCGACCGGCGCATCCTCGGGCCGCGGGCGGCAAACGAGATGGACACTGGTGGCCAGCGCCGCCGATTCTCGAGCCCGCAGACGGGAGGCCATCTCGGTAGCGATGGGCCATGAGCCGGTGATGGTCCAGCCGCCCTTGATCAGGCCCGAGAGCAACGCCTCCCAGCCTTCGGTGGTCTTGTGGGCGAAGACCACCGCGCCCACGCCGTCCTCACGAAGCACCCGCCGGCCCTCGGCGAACGCCTTAGCCATGGTCTCCTCGTAGAAGTCCCTGTCCTTGGGTCGGCCGTCTGCGGTCTTGGAGCGTTCATTCTGCACCGCCTCGCGCGTCTTGGGCGCAAGCGGATTTTGGGGATCGAACGGATCGCGTAGCAGCGGATGCCCCGGCAACGCGCGCTTCAGCCACACAAGGAAGAAGTCCGACAGGTCGGCGTAGGGCACCGCGTCGTAGTATGGCGGGTCGGTGAACCAGACGTGCGCCGTCTCGTCGGGCAATGGGTGCTCCGCCGCGTCGGCGGGCTGGACTTGACCTTGCGACAAGTTTCCACCATGTCCAGGCCAGGCCTCGACGACCTTGGCAACCCAGTCGAGAGCGCCCTCATAGCCGCCGGTCGAGTCAGAAAAAGGGTTTGCTTCGCAGAAGTCCCAAACAATGGGAAGTGCCTGACGCGACATTGTATTTGTTATTGTGTCGCGCGAAGTGTCGAGACGGCACACGGTACTCAGCCGGTCCGCACAGCGATTCACCACAAGCGCCATCCCCTCCTGCACCACCTCACTCTGCGTCCTCTGCGTCTCTGCGGTGAGTTCCCGAACCAGCCGCGCCAGGGTCACCAGCGCCACCTTCTGCCGCGCCGTGAACAGGTCGCCCCAGTGGAGCATGCCGTAGCGCTGCACACGGAAGCCCAGGGTGCCAATCGGCGGCAGCGGCTCGTCCGGCACCGGACACAGGCCCTGCCTGCCGCCCCGCTCCCACTCGGCGAGGATCGCCGCGACCCGCGCCTGCGCCTTGCGCACCGCCTCGTAGTCGCGGTCCGTGGGCAGCCGGTAGTGCCGCCCCTGCTCGCCGGGGCGGAGCGTCACCACCGCGAGCAACCGCGCCCCGCCAGTGCGCCGGCCCGCTGCGTCGAAGAGGACATCCGCCCCACCGCGCTGGACGGCGAGCTGTTCGCGCACGCGAGGGTTCTTCTTGTTGCCAGACAGCACCGCCCCGCAGCATGGGCAGATCACGTTCGCGTTATTCCCCGTGGCCTTCGTTCCTCGAAGCTCCACAAATCCGGGGCGCGAATCTTCGCTTCCCTCTCCTGTGGCGATTCGGAATTCGACAGGGCCACCCATCGGACTGTTAAGCACAAGTAATGCTCGGCAGCGCCCACCTGGATTTTCCTTGAAGAATCGCGCCTTCTTTGCACCTTTTTTCGAAAGCCACGGCGACCTGTAGATCGGGATCTCCGCCCCGCAGTTGGGCGATTCGCACCGCACCGTCCGCGCCCACAGGTAGGCGATCGGCGTCGCGCCATCCGCGTCCTTGGGGTAGAGGTCGGCCAGTTCCTTCTCGGCCTGCTTCTTGACCTCTCCACCCACGCGGCGGAGCTCCTCGGCGAGCGCTGGCCCGTGGCGCGGGATGTCCTCGAGCATGACTTTCAGGATCAGGCAGGCGACCGGGTTGAGATCAGAGGCGAACGCCTCGCAACCAAGACGCAGCGCCTCGAGCGGGATCGAGCCCCCGCCCGCAAACGGGTCTACCACCAGCGGCGGTGCGTCCGGGTACGCGGCGCGCACGAGGTCCCGCCCCACCCGCAAATACGTCTCGTGGGAGGCGAGGTCCCAGTCCGCGAACGTGCCGATGAACCAGAGGAGGGCCTTGCGCAGCTC
>JACIWJ010000035.1 GCA_014361015.1 Candidatus Bipolaricaulota bacterium
CGTAGGCGTCGATGCCGATCGCCGGGCTCGCCGACAGCTTGTCGGGGAACGCCACGATGTACCCGTGGGGAACGAGGGCCTCCCAGATGTAGGCGTAGTCGGCGTACGACTGCTGGTGGCCGTGCCCGAACACGACGAGCGGGAAGGCGCCGTCGGCCACGGCTCCATCCGGGGAGCTGGGGTAGCGTACCTCGACGGGGAGCCCCGCGCGCCCGTACGGTGAGCCGTAGAACACGATCCGCTCCCCTCCGACGGAACACGGGCCGCCCCGGCAGACTCCTCCGTCCACCCGCGGGTTCGAGCCAAGCTCCGCACCGCCCACCATGGCCACCGGAACCAGAACGAGGCACCCCGAAACCAGCGCCCGCCCGAGCGAGGAGAGGAACCGTGTCCGAGCCGATCGCAGTTCTCCCATGCCTGACGATCGTACACCGCCATAGCCTGCCCGGCCCGGCCCGCGGGGCGGACGTGGCCGCCCCGCGGGAGGACGTCGGCATCCCCCTCGCTCTGCCCACTACCCCCGATGGGGGAGAGGAGAAGGAGAGGGAGGCGGCGGCCGCGGGGAGACTGCCCCCTCGAGGTGGGCTTCGCCCAATCGGAGCGGGGCGACAGGCGATCTCCCGCGAGCCGCTCCTGCCGAACCCGTCCGCGAAGACTCGGCGCCCTCGGCTCATCGTGCACACGCGTCCAGAAGCAGAAACGGAATCCACTGCGCTCCCCGCTCCGTTGTCGCCGAGCTCTCCCCCAACGAGCGCTGTCGCCTCGCCCAAGCCCAGTGGCCATCTCCTCGTGCACCAACGGGGGCACCTGTTCAGTCCGCGTGCTCCCCGCTATACTCGTTTCCCCTAGCTTCTACCATAAGGAGGTGGACGATGCGCTGGGGATGGGCGATCGGAGTGGTGCTGCTGGCGGTGGTGGGGACCGGAACACCGGGGGACATCTACCAATGGACGTACGACCAACTGGCCCTCGGCCCAGGGTGGACGGGTCACGTGTTCGCCAACCGCACGGGCGAAGAGGTGCTGGGGTTGGAGTTGCTGTTTCTGGACCCAGGACCGGCTCAGGTGCTGGTCGTGGGCGGGCGGTTGGCGCGGGACGACGGAGGCATTGCAGGAGTCCGATTCGCGGGCCGGCTTGTCCCCGGAGGTGTGGTCACCGTGGCCCTGCCCACGGGCAGCACGCCCCATCAGGCCCTGTGGATCACCTCGGCAGGGCGGGTTCCGATTGACCTCGACCTCCCCATCCCGCGGCTCGGTGTCGAGGAGATCTGGCCCGAGCTGATCGTCTCCGCCGCCGGTGAAGATGGGCAGGACGACGGCACCGGCGGGTTCTGGGGATCAAAGGAGCTGTCCCCAGGATGGGATGAAGGCTCTGACCAGGGAGACGAGCTCAGCAAGAGCGGCGAGGGGACCGTGCTCGGGTTCAGCTGGCCCCACGACCTCGACCCAGACCTCCTGCGGGAGTGGCAAGGCTCCGTCTGGCTCGTCCGCTTGGACGGCCGGCGCTCGTTCAGCCCTCTGGGCGAGGAGATCATCTCCTGGAAGTGGTACTGGGAGGACGGCCTCGGTCAGCAGGGCCCGGTGGTCGTCCGCGGGTTCGCCTTCCCCGGCGTCTACCGGGTGCGGCTCGTGGTCACCGACGCTGCGGGCCGGGAACAGGTTCTGACCCGGTGCGTGGAGGCGTGGGACTGGGCGGCAGTCGCGGAGGTCCTGGGGGACCACGGCACCACCACGCCCGTCGCCAAGGAACCGCCCCCAGATCTTCCGGAGGCCCAGGAGGAGCAGACGATGGACCCGAAAACCCAGAACTGAAACGAGCTACCGAGCGGGCGCGGGGGGTGAACGGAGAGACATCGACCCTGTACGGCCTCCGCCGGGAGGCGCACTGGTGCTGACACGTCAGGCCTCGGTGGCTGACGCGTGAGCCGCCACGCCCCAGAACAGCTCGGCGGGGGCCGTCCCCGGGTCCGGTGCCGGGGGTGCGGCCGCTCCTCGTTGTCGAACCGTAGGAACCCCGCACGCGACGTCTGGAGCGGGCGCGCGCGGGTGAAGCACCTTCGCCGGAACGCCGCCCGCCCGTGCTCGTGGGGGATTATCCCCTCGGAGCCGCTCCACGAACCCGTTTGTCCTCGCGGGCCGCGGCTTCGTGCGCCCGTGGGTGATCCCCGGGCCCGACGCGCTTCGTCGAACTCCGCCTTGCGCGGGCCTCCCTGATCCGTGAGCACACGTTGGAGCCTTGACCCTGCCTGAGCAAACGCCGGAACAAGGACCTCGGTGCGGAAGCGTGCCGTCTCCTCGGCGTTGCGAGCCGGGATCACCTTCGCCCAGGCGCAAGAGCCCCCTACATCGCACACCGTGACCTGCCCCGCGCCCGTGAGCTTGCTAATGCAGAACGTTGTCCAGACACACCAGCTCCGCGGGTCCGTCGGCAGTCACATGCCGGGCCCGCCCCACCGCGCTCGGGAAAACGTGGACGCCCTGGCGGGCAAGCGGCACGGACACCCGGCTCGCTCCCCACGTGGGCCCGTTCCTCCGCCCGGCGGAGTGGCATGGAGCCGAAAACCTTGTCCTCGAGGGGCATCGGGCCACCCCCCCCAGGTCTCCTGTCGGATCCCTGGTGAACTAGCCTCGGTGACCCTCGCTTCTGCTCCCCCCTCCCCACACCTCCGCCTGTTAACGCTGTTCTGAAACCGAACAGGCGAGGCCAGGGCGGGCGCTACAATCAGGGGGCGATGGCTCGCCCACGAAGGGGGATCCTGTGACCTGGCACGAGGCGTACCGCCGGCATGTCCTGGACCCGTGCTACGCGCACAGCGCGGCGCACCTAGGTGGCTACCTCCTCGACGCGATGATCGCCCACGTCCTGGCCGTCCGAAACCTATCCCTAGCCGCGGCCCCCGAGGCACAGGCTGACATCCGCCGCCTCCTCGGCGCGCTGGAGCGCCTGCGCACCGCCCCTCTGGCGCACGCGCCTCCCACGCCGGATCTGTACACGACTTACGTCCACGCGCTGGAGCGCGAGGCGGGACCGCGTGCGGTGAGCTACCTCCGCCTCGGCCTGAGCCGGAACGACCTCGACATGACCGCCTACCGGATGCACGCGCGGGAGCTCGTCGTCTCCCTGGCGAAGGACCTGGTCCGCCTCCGGACGGCCCTCCTCGCTCACGCCGCTCGCCACGTGTGCACGGTGTTCGTCGCCCAGACCCACCACCGACCCGCCCAGCCAACGACGCTCGCCCACTACCTGGCCGCGGTGGACGCGATGGTCGAGCGCGACCTGAGGCGCTTGCTCCAGGCCCTGCGCCGGCTGAACGAGTGCCCGCTCGGCGCCGCCGCCCTGGGTGGGACAAGCTACGGGCTCGACCGAGCCCTCACCGCCCGCCTCCTCGGGTTCGGCCGCCCCGTGGCGAACACGCTCGACGCCGTGGCCGCCTCGGACTGGGAGCTTGAGCTGTCTGGAATCCTGTCCACAGTCGCGGTTGGGCTGTCGCGGCTCGTGGCTGACCTCATCTCCTGGGCCGCCGGCGACGCATTCGTCCTGCCTCCCACGCTGTGCGAGGGATCGAGCATCATGCCCCACAAGCGGAATCCGGTGGCGCTGGAGCACGTCCGGGCGACGCTGGCGCGGGTGCCGGCCCACGCCCAGGCCGCCGTGTTCGCCAGCCACAACATCCCGTTCTCGGACCACAACGACTTCGGCCCGGATGTACAGGACGCCCTGACCCGGAGCTTCGCCGAGCTGCGGGGTGCAGCCGAGCTGCTGGCCGTCTGCCTGGAGGAGGGAACGTTCGACGCCCGGCAGCTGGCTCCGGAAGACGCGGACGCAGCGTCCACCGAGCTCGCTGATCATCTCACACGCTGCTACGCAGTCCCGTTCGGGGATGCGCACCGGGTGGTCGGCGCACTCGCGGATCGGCTACGATGCGCTGGCCGAGGCCTGGCCGAGGCGTCTCCCGACGACCTGACGGCCGTGGGAGGGCCACCCGTCCCTGCCGAGGAGATTCGGGCGGCACTCAACGCGAGGGAATTCGTCCGCCGAAGGTGCGAACTGGGCGGACCGGAACAGGGGGTGATGGAGGACCACATCCGCAGAGCTACCCGGCGGCTCCACGCCTGGCAGGAGCGCGTGGGCCGGACCGAAGCGGCCCTCAGGCACTACCGAGATTCACTGCGGTATCACAAGGAGGCTTCATGAACATGAGAACGTGGTCTGGTTTGTTGGCGTTGGCCCTTGGCCTCGTCGCGGTGACGGCGGGCGCCCAGGTCGTCACGATCACGTACTGGCAGTACGAGTTCGCCAGCAAGGTGCAGATGATCGACGAGCTGATCGCCGAGTTCGAGGCGGAGAACCCAGGGATCAAGGTCCGCCACGAGACGTTCCCCTATGCCGTGTTTGCGGAGAAGGTGGCCACCTCGGTGCCCGCAGGCGCGGGACCACACATCGTGAACCTCTACTACGGCTGGCTGCCGGCTTGGCAGCGAGCGGGGTACCTTCAGCCGCTTCCCGAGGATGCTTTCCCCACGGACTCGATCGAGTCCGAGTTCGCTCCGCTTGTCCGGGCCGCCAAGATCGACGGCCGATACTGGGGGCTCCCCACCGCGGTCCGCACGCTGGCCCTGTTCTACAACGTCGACCTGTTCGAGGAGAACGGGATCAGCGGCCCGCCCGAGACGTGGGACGAGCTCATCTCCATCGCCCAGAAGCTCACCATCTACCGTGGAGGCAGGTTCGTGCGAGCCGGGTTTGGGATGGCACCCGATGGGCAGGACCACCACCTGGTGCGGGAGATCCTTCTCCGGCAGTTCGGCGGGGCTCCGTACAGCGACGACTACCGCACCGTAGCCTACAACACCCCGGAAGGGGCGGCGGCGCTCAAGTTCTACACCGACTTCCGGCTCGTCCACCAGATCGGAGAGCCCGACTTCCCGTTCCCAGGCGTGGCCGGTTACTACCGGGATGGGTTCATCGCTGGGCTGATCGGGATGATCGTTGACGGCTCGTTTGCCATCGGCGCGATCACGCGCAGCGCCCCGCACCGGTGGGCGGTGGCGGAGTTGCCGCGCCTCACCCCGGACGGGGAACGCCACAACTTCGCGTCGTTCTGGATGCACGGCCTGACCCCGCTCGCCCAGGGCGCGGAGCTGGAGGCGGCGGTGAAGTTCCTCCAGTTCATCACCTCCGAGCGGGCGATGGAGCGCTGGGTGGCCTGGGTCGGCGAGCTGCCGGCGCGGTTGTCGCTCGTCGACAACCCCGAGCTGGTGGGGGACCCGATCCTCGGGCCGTTCGTGGCGGCACTGCCCTACTCGCACGCCACGTTCTTCGTGGATGAGGCCGCTCAACGCGCGGTGATGATCGACGCCGTGTTGCGCGTGATCCGCGACGGGATGGACCCCGCGGAGTCGCTGCGCCGGGCGGCGAGCGAGGAGCAGGCGATCCTCGACCGGTTCTGGCAGGCGAGGTAAGTGAACGCGGGACCGGGGCCGGCCAGTGGTCGGCCCCGGTCTGCCCCTGACCACGGTCAAGGAGAGGAGAGCGCGTGGGGACTTCCCGTCACAGCTCGTCGGTCGTCGGCCTGACCCTCCGCCGGCGACGGATCCTGTGGGCGTACGCGTTCCTCGCCGTTCCGCTTCTCTTCTTCGTCGCCATCCGCATCTGGCCGATGCTCCAGGCGTTCCAGCTCTCCGTGACGCGATGGCACGTGGATCCCGCGCAGCGGGTGTTCGTGGGCTTTCACCACTTCCAGCAGATGTGGGGCGATGCGAAGTTCCTGCAAGCGCTTCGCAACACGGCCCTCTACGCGGCGATCGGCGTGCCGGCCCAGGTGTTCCTCGGGCTGGGGATCGCGCTCCTCCTGAACAACATCCGTCGCCTACGGGGTCTGTTCCGGGCGATCTACTTCGCGCCCTACGTCACCCCGGCGGTGGCGGTGGCGTGGGCGTGGAGCTACATGCTGTCCCCCCACCTCGGCGTGGTGAACACCCTCCTCGGGTACGTGGGGATTCCGCCCCAGCCGTTTCTCACCTCGCCCACCCAGGCCCTGCCCACGGTGGCCGCGGTGGTGGTGTGGCAGTTCGTGGGGTTCCACGTGGTGATCTTTCTCGTTGCCCTGAACAGCATTCCGCGCGAGATCTACGAGGCGGCGCGGGTGGACGGGGCTTCGGGGTGGTCCTTGTTCCGCCGCATCACCTTCCCCCTCCTCAACCCGAGCCTCGTTCTGTCCGTGATCATGGCCACCGCGTCCCCGTCGATCGGGATCCTCCAGCTGTTCACCCAGGTGATGAACCTCCGCATGTACGACCCCGGGGGGCCGCTCGGGAGCACGAGCACCGTCGTCCTGTACATGTATCAGATGGCGTTCCGGCGGTTCGACTTCGGGTACGCGGCGGCGATCATCGTCGTCCTGTTCGCGATCATCCTCACCATAAGCCTGCTCCAGCTGCGTGTGCTGCGCCGGAGGTTCGAGTACTGATGCGCCGCCGCGTGTCGCCGGTCCAGGTCCTGAGCTACCTCGTTCTCACCGCCGGCGCGGTGATCATGATCTTCCCGTTCGTCTGGATGCTTCTCACCTCGCTGAAGCCCCTGCCGGAGATCTACTCCCTCTCGTGGCTGCCGCGTCAGCCGACGCTGCAGAACTACGTGACGATTCTCTTCCGGTACCAGTTCGGCCGGTGGTTTCTCAACAGCCTGCTCGTCGGCGCCGCCACGACCCTGTCCATGGTGGTGTTCTCCTCGTTGACGGGTTACACGCTCACCAAGCTCGACTTCCCGGGGAAGGGGTTCGTGTTCGTCCTCATCCTCGCCACGCTGTTCGTCCCCACCGAGATGCTCGTGCTCCCGTGGTACGCCTCGTCCGTCCGGTACGGGTGGGTGGACACGTACTGGGGGATCATGTTTCCAGGGATGATCCACGCGTTCGGGGTGTTCCTCATGCGCCAGTTCTTCCAGAGCCTGCCCAACGATCTCCTCGATGCGGCCCGCGTGGACGGGCTCTCCGAGCTGGGGGTGTTCTGGCGTGTCGCCCTGCCCCTGATGAGGTCGCCCCTCGCCGCCCTGGCCATCCTCGCGTTCTTGGGAAACTGGAACGCGTTCATCTGGCCCCTCATCGTTACCAATCGCTCCGAGGTGTTCACCTTGCCGGTGGGGCTGGCAATGTTCTCCGGGGAGGCCGGTGCCCAGTGGAACCTGATCACCGCCGGGGCGACCCTGTCCGTGTTCCCGGTCCTTCTCGTGTTCGCCATCTTTCAGCGCCACATCATCGAGAGCGTCGCCTCGTCGGGGGTGAAGGGATGAGCGAGTCCCTCGGATTGCCGATCTTCGATGTCCACTCCCACCTTCCCGCACCGGGAGGGTTGGCGTGGGGCGCATGGGGGGAGGCGTTCGCCCGTCGTTACGGGGAGGCCAAGCTCACCACGTGGATCGAGCGCAACCGCCGGGCCCAGCACCGGTCGCGCGAAGGCCACGGCTTCCCGGTCCCCGAGGTTCCGCAGCCGTCGCCGGACGAGGGCGCCCGGCGCTACGCCGCAGAGATCGAGCGCTACGGCCTCCGGGGCATCTGCTTGGTCACCGGCGGCGGCAACGATGCCCTCGCCACCGCCATCCGCCCTCACCCCAAGCTGCTGGGGTTCGCCCACCACGACCCGTTCTCCCCCGGCGCCGCCGACGAACTGGTCCGCGCGGTGCGCGACCTGCGCCTGGTGGGGTACAAGGTGATCGCCCCGGCACTCCCCGGCCCTCTCGCCCACTCCACGCTGGACCCGGTGTGGGAAGCGTGTTCGTACCTCGGTATCCCCGTCCTGGTCCACTTCGGACCGCTGGGAGGTGGGTCGGGGGTCGCCGCGGGGGAGAACATCAGCCCCCTCGCCCTCCACGACGTGGCGAAGGGATTCCCCGACACCCCGTTCATCGTCCCCCACTTCGGGACCGGCTACCTGCGGGAGCTCCTCCATCTGATGTGGGCGTGCGACAACGTGTTCGTGGACACGTCAGGGAGCAACGGATGGCGGCGCTTCCTGTGGCCGCAGCCGGAGCTGGCCGATTTGTTCCGCCTGTTCCACCAGCAGTTCGGAGCCGAGCGAATCCTGTTCGGAACCGACAGCTCGTACTTCCCCCGTGGATGGGCCTTCCGTTACGCTGAAGAGCAACTCCGCGCCGCCGCAGAAGCTGGAATCCAGGAACGTGACGTGGAAAAGATCTTCGCTACGAATGCCCCTGCGTTGCTCCGCGTCGAGACCCCGGAATGAAAGCGCGCAGCGACCCTACACCGTACGGGACCGTAGAACCGTGCGCTGATCTCCAGCAGCTCACCCTACCGGGGCGCGCGTGACTGCAGGGGCGCGGTGGGGCCGGGGCGCACCCGGGGAGAGGCGCGGCCACCGATCGGTCCCAGCCGCCAGCTGAGCGCGTGGCCCAGCAGGACCAGGCTCGCCGTGAGGGCAAGGAGGGTTGCATACGAGGTGCGGGCGAGGAGCCAGCCCCCAAGGACGGGGGGGAGGACGGCCAACCCGCTTAAGGTGCTGAACAGGCCGATGTACATCCCCCTCTCCCCCGGCGGGGCGAGCTCGACCGCACCGTTGGCGAACCCGATGAAGTTGGCGCTCAGCGACACCCCGATCGCAGCGAACACCCACGGGTAGAACAATCCGAGCAGATGGTGTGCGTTGAGGCCGGTCCACAGGAACAGAAGCGCCACGACAGGGGCGGACGCGCTGGCGGCGGTGGCGACCTGGATCACCCGGTGGATCCCCGCCCGCTCGCTCAGAAGGCCCAGTCCCAGCCCGGCGGCAATCCCCCCCACCGTCTGCACGGCGGCGAACACGCCAATGTACGCGGGAGAGAACCCCAACACCTGCGTTCCAAGCAGGGGGTAGAACCCCAGGGCGAGCCCCTCGCACCCCGACACAAGCCGGATGACTACGAGCGAGCGGAACGTTCGGTTCCCTCGAAGGACGGCGGCCAGCTGCTCGAAGTACCCCCGCAGCGGCGGCCTGCCCACGGGCTCCTCGTCGGGCTCGACGACGAGGCTCCACGACCCGAGCGACAGGAGGAGGAGGATCCCCGTCAGCGAAAACAGGGCGGCGTAGGCGCGGGGAAACCCCGGCCCCCCCTCCCCGAGAAGCCAGGTGATGAGCCCACCGGCCCCCACGGCGAGCACACCCCGCGCCACCGTGCTCGCCCCAAGCACGCGGCCGCGACGCCCCGCGGGGATGGCCTTGGCGAACACGTCCCACCACACCATGTGGTCCACGGACAGGAACAGGAACATGATTCCGTGGAGCACGAGAAACAGCCCCAACGTCAGTGCGGGGTGCGAGCCGGCTCCCACCCAGAGGGCAATGCCGAGGACGAGGTACGCCGGCCGGGCCACGAGACCGGCGCGGGTGAGCCAGGGCTTCTTCCGCCGAGCAGCAAGGAGCCACCACACCACCGCGAGCTGCGGCGCCCGCCACGCGCCCTCGGCGAGGGCGATCACCAGCCCCACGAGGACCGTGCTCCCCGTGAGTTCGCTCACGAACTGGGGCAATACGGTGGTGAACCCGATGAAGACCACCCCCACCCCAAACAGGGTCGCCTCGCCGAAGAAGACGAGGGCGTTGCGGCGCTGGACATCCATGGCGGGAAGGATACGCGCTCGACCCAACCCGTTCTCCCTGCCGCAGGCCAGAGCACCCCAGTTCCACCGCGATCGCCCCGAACAGGCACCCGGAAGCACACGTCTTGTCCCCGTGGCACAGCGCGGGGGGCAAGCACTCCCTCTGGACCGAAGCGGAGGATCTGTGCACACTCCTACCGTGGATCTCCAAACGGGACCGGACCAGCCAGCAGTCGCGCCCGCCGCGCACCGGGCAGCGGGGGGACAATCACCTTCCGCCGCGCCTGGGCAAGCGATCCTGTTCGCCGACATCCGCGGGTTCACATCCTACACCCGCGACCGCGGTGATGAGTCGGCCTACCGCCTCGCCAAGGAGTTCACGTCCCTCGCCCAACGCTGCGTGAAACGGCACGGAGGGCGGGTCGTGAAGACATTGGGAGACGGGATCATGGCCACCTTCCCCCAGGCGTTGGCAAGCGTGCGCTGCGCAAGAGAGGTTCAGGAAGAGGTTGCTCGCCGCAACGCCGCGCGCCCGGGCGACGCGTTCACCAGTGGGATCGGGATCGCCTGGGGAACCCCCATCGAGGAGGATGGCGACCTGTTCGGGTTCGTGGTCAACCTCGCCCAACGCCTGGCGGATCGGGCGCGGGGTGGGCAGATCCTCGTCTCCCCGTCCGTGGTCGAGCGCACAGCTGGGGACGGGATCTCCTACCTCTACCTCGGAAGCCAGGACCTGAATGGCCTCGGGCCCCAGGAGGTCCACGAGCTCCTGTGGCGCGACGAGGTCGCGCGCATCACCACGAAGGACGAACGCCTGAACCTGATCCTGACCCAGGATGCCCTCGTCATGGAACTGGATAAGGCTGTCCAGGAGAAGGTCCAGCTTGTCCGGAAGCTCCTCACGGAGCGCGCCGAGCGCAGGCGCGGCATCCGCGGGTTCCTCCTCAACAGGACGGTCGGGCTCCTGGCACGACGCGTCCCCCAGATGGTGGATCGAGCCCTGTTCCAAGCCGGATTCGGATTGGAGCACCCGCTGACGGAGGTCACCGCCTCGTTCGACCGGAACGTCCTCACGGTGAGGATCCGTAGGCACCGTGGGATCCGGCTGGGGCCGAAGGACGTCGATCCCCCGCTCGCCACGGAGTTCGTAGCGAAGTTGAACCAGCTCAGAGCAGGTCTGTCCCGAGGACCGTAAGCCCGCCCACAGCGTGGCCAGTTCTCAGCGCCGGGTGAGGTCGCTCCCGTCCCGCACCCGCACCGTCCCATCGCGGGACCCGGAGGCGAGGGCCTCTCCATCAGGGGAGAACGCAACACAGGTGACCCAAGCCGTGTGGCCGGTCAGGACACGGATCCCCAGTCCCGTGGCCACGTCCCAAGGCCGCACCGTGTTGTCGTAGGCCCCGTGGGCGAGCACTCCCCCCTCGGGGCTGAACCCCACGCACGCGAGGTGGCCTGGGCAGGGGGGTGCGGATCCCCCATCCCCCTGCAACGTCCCACAGCGTCATCTCCCCAAGGAAGGACTCCCCGGCGTGCCGTCGAGGCGGGGGTCACTCCGTTGGGGCTGAACGCGACCGCGGTCACCCAGTCCGTGTGTCCGGCAAGCACGGCGACCGTCTCTCCCGTGGCGGGGCCCCACAGCCGGATGGCGCTGTCATTCGACCCGGACGCGAGGAGCGCGTCATCGGGGCTCCCGGAGACGGAGTTGACCTGCCCGGTGTGCCCCTCCAAATTGCGCACGGTGCGCCACCCCGCGGTCTCCCAGATCAGGATCGCGTTGTTCGTTCCACCCACCGCGAGGCGGTCGCCGCCGGGGGAGAAGGCCGCTGCAGAGACAGGGCCGACGGAGAGCGTGCGGAGCAGAGCGGCTAGCCCATGGGCAGTGCCTGCACCCGCGGCCGCCACCACACCCCCCGCTACCACGAGACCTCTCCGCTCCCCCGCCTTGATCCGGTCCGAGGGTCACACAATCCGCCCTGGGGCGAGGACTACGCACCGGTCCGGCCGCGGAGGTCGCACGAGGCATCCGCATCGAGGGGCTGGCTCTCCTCCCAACACAACCAGTCCATGAGCAGCGGCAGCCCTGTTCGCCACGTTTGACTGGCAACCCCATGGAGGATGGTGGGAAAGTGCGTTTCCCTGACCGAGGGGAAACTGAAGGAGGTTCCCGTGTCTACAGCTCGGGCTTCTCGGAGAGGGATCGCCCTGTTGCTCGCTGTCGTCGCTGTTGCCTGGCCGACGAGTCCCAACCCTTCCTTGCCCACCTCGATGCGTTCCTCGTTGCGTTTGCCCGTGTGATACCTGCATCCGAAGTCGGGCCCCTACGTACGTTCCCACCGGTCGGTCGGTGCGGCTCACCTCCCGAATACGGCAGCCCACAACCGCTCCCACGGGGAGGGGGGGTCCCCGGACGCAAGGGCGGGCCGCACTGCCAGAGCGAGCTCCCGCCACTGATCCCGGTCCGCGCGGAGCTCCGCCGCCTCGCGGCGCAGTTCCTCGACCCTCTTCCGCAGGGCCCCCTCGACCAACGTTCCCTGATCGTGGCCCACGGTTCCTGGCCCGTTCCCGTTCCCCAGTTCCTTCACCACCCTGGCGGCGGCGACCTCGGCCGACAGCCCGGCCCGCTCGAGCTCGACCATCCGGCGGAGGGCAGCGAGGACCGGGTCGGCCACAACCACCCTGCCACCGGAAGCGTTGGGGGAGGCCTCGCGAGGAATCGGCTGGAGGATCCGCAGCCTGGGCCGCGGCTCGCCAATCGTTCCGCCCGCGGCTTTCTCCAGACTGGGATCCGTATACATGGCGACCCAAGGCTACTCAGGGGCGCCGTTCGGCCAAGGTGACCGAGGGCGCCGCGGCGGGACATCTGTCACGTTCACCGCCGCGCGCGACCCCCCGCAGACGCGTTCGCGACCCCCTCGGCTCGCCGGTCCTTCACCACCACGAACCCGAAACGAGAGGATACGGGGGAGAACAAAACCAGCGCGCACAGGCGTTCCACCGGGCCAATCGTGGCCCGCGTCGAGTGGCGAGGCACCTGAGCTGGTCCTGGTCGGGGCGACTGGATTTGAACCAGCGACCCCCTGCTCCCAAAGCAGGTGCGCTCCCGAGCTGCGCTACGCCCCGATCGCGGCGGAGAACCTGTCGCGGACCGAACTCTACCGAGACAGACCCACCCGTCAAGGGCAGCGTGGGGCACCTTGTTTCCACAGGACCGGCCCCGTACCCTTCTCGATGACGATGATCCCTGCACTCTACGTGGGACCGGGAGCGAAGGCGGCCGCCCTCGCCGCAGCAACCGCCGTCCTCGGGAACGCCGCGGCGCACCACCTGGACATGCGCCTCCTCATCCCGGATCGGGGTGAGCTGGGGATCGACCTCGTCCGCGACGTCATCCTGTGGGCTCGCTATGGGCCCGTGCGCGCTCCGCACAAGGTGGCCGTCATCGGCCCGGCGGAGAGACTGACCCGCGAGGCGGCCAACGCGCTCCTCAAGCTCCTGGAGGAGATGCCGCCCCACCTCAGGGCGGTCCTGTTCGCGGAGGCCCTCGATCGGGTGCTCCCCACGGTGCGCTCGCGATGCGCGCTCGTGTGGTGTTCGGGCGCCCTCGCCCAGCTCCAGGCCGCGCTCCGCGGTGCGGGGTACTCGGACGACGAGAGCGCGTTCATCGCCGCGCTCCTCGACGATCGCGTCGAGGAGGCAGCAGCGTTCCTCGCCGAGCGTCGGGACCCGCTCCGGGAGTGGGAACAGGCCAACTCGGAAGCGCAGGGCCTCCCGCTTGCGGAGCTGGCCGCGGGTTTCGCGTCGTGCACTCGGGATCCGCTCCGGCGGCGCGCGTTCGGGCGCCACCTGGCGCAGGCCCTCCCCCGCGCGGCCACGGACGAGGTCCTGGCGGCGATGGAGCGGCTGGCCGACGACGGGAAGGGGGCCGTGGCCGCGTTCCTCGATGAACTGGCCCACTTCCTGGTGGTGGAGGGGGTGACGGGGCCCCAGCTCCCGCCTGACGCGCGGCTGTCGTGGGCGCGCAAGGCGTCGCTTTCCCGTGGGGAGCTCGACGACAACGCAAATCCCCGGCTCCTGGCGGAGGTGGTGGCCCTGTGGCCGCGGAGAGGTTAGGGGCCCTCGTCCGTCGCCTTGGCCGTCCCTGCGAGGTCCACCACGCGGTGTGGGACGGGGTGGTGGGGAGCCCGGGCGAGGTGTGGGTCGAGGACGAGGGCCGCACCCTTTGGCTCGCGAAGGTCCTCAAGTCGCCCCTCGTCAGCCCCCTCAATCCCAAGGCGCGCCTGGTCCGCCCAGCCTCCCCTGCCGATCGCTCCGCCCACCTGGCCCGCGCGGCCGAGGCCGATGAACTGCGACGGCTGGCCCAGGAACGGGCGGCCCGACTCTCCCTCCCGATGCGCTTTCTGGGAGGGGAACTCGACTTGGAGCGCACGTTCCTCCGACTGCACTTCACGGCCCCGAACCGGGTGGACTTCCGGGAGTTCCTCCGCGAGCTGGGGGCGGAGTTCAGGATGCGGATCGAGCTCCACCAGGTCGGGCCGCGCGACGCGGCGCGCCTCCTCGGCGAGGTCGGGCCCTGCGGGCGCCCCCTGTGCTGCCGGACTTTCCTCCACCGCCTGCGGCCGGTCCCGCTGGAGCTCGCGTTCGACCAGCAGCTCTTCCTGAGCCCGGAGCGGCTCGCCGGGGCCTGCGGTCGGCTCACGTGTTGCCTCGCCTACGAACACGAGCAGTACCGGGAGGCACTGGAGGGACTCCCCAAGCTGGGGGCGAGGATCGAGACCCACGGTCGGTCGGGCAAAGTGATCGCGCTCAACGCGTTCGCGGGTACATATACCGTGCAGTGGTCCGACGGGACGCGGACGGAGCTGAGCGGCCCTCACCAGGGAGCGGCACCGGAGAGAGAATGACCCCTACGGGGCGAGGTGGAGACCGCCGGGAAGGATCTCCTGGAGGTAAAGGACGAGACCCTCGCTCGGCACGCTCAGAGCGAGGAGAAGATCCCCTTGCCCATAGAGCGAGACCTCCCGCTCGCCGACCCGCACGAGATACCGCTCCGCGGGGAGCGTCCGTTCCCCGACGACCAGCTCCACTCCCTCCGGCGCGAACCCGACGAGGGGAGCCGTCGCCCGTGTCCCGGCAACGATCGCGGTCCGTTCGAGGGCAGGGCTCGTCCGGAGGCACCGGTACACAGCGAACCAGGGGGCCACTGCCTCCGCTCCAAGGAGGACGAACGGCGGGAGGGCAGCGAACTCGGTCGCCCGAACGAACAGCCCCACTCCGACCCTGAGGGTGGGCGTGCCGTCCACGATGCGGAACGTGACCTGGCTCCTCCCCCTCTCCGCGTAGTAAAGGGGGTTCCAGCTCGGGTCGAGAACGAGGCTCGCGAGGACACTCTGGTGGCCGATCCGGGCACGGGAGTCGATCCGGAACCCGGAATCGACAAGCCAGACGGTGAACCCCTCCTCCCCCACCCGCTGGCCGCCCCGCTCGACGACGTAGGTCCCCTCTTCGATCGGCACACCCCCCACGAGTCCAGGGATCTCCTCTGGACCGGAGAAGAAGAACAGCACCAGCCCCAGCGCCACGAACCCGACAAGCACGATCCGCCACAGGTCCATCCGTCCCCCTTCGCGCCCGATCCTACCGGGTCCCCCCCGCCTCAGGCGAGGCGGGCCGCTACCCCCGCCCCACGTCGCTGGGCGACGATCTCCTCGGCCAGGGCGTGGGGAAGGGCCTCGTAGCGGGCGAACCGCATCGTGAAGTCGCCGCGGCCGCTCGTGACGTTCCGCAGCTCGGTCGTGTAACCGAACATCGTCGCCAGAGGAACCTCAGCGTGGACGACCTGGAGCCTGCCCCGGGGTTCGAGGGCCACGATGCGCCCCCGTCGGGAGGCGAGGCCCCCCAGCACCGCCCCGAGATCGACCTCCGGAACGGTGATCTCAGCCTCCATCACCGGCTCGAGGAGCTGCATCCCCGCCCGGCGGCACGCCTCGCGGAACGTGGCCGCTGCGCAGGTGCGGAACGCCTGCTCCGAGGAGTCCACCTCGTGGGCCGATCCGTCGAGGAGGGTGACGCGGACGTCGACCACAGGGAACTGGGCGTAGGGGCCTGCGGCCATCGCATCCACAACCCCCCGTTGCACGGCGGGGACGTACTCCCGGGGGACCCGTCCCCCCACAACGCGGCTCTCGAACTCGAACCCCGCGCCAGCGGGGGCAGGCTCCACGCGGAGGATGAGGTGGGCGTATTGCCCATGGCCCCCGGTTTGTTTGACGAGCTTGCCTTCGTGCTCGATTGTGCCCGTGACCGTCTCGCGGTATGCGACCTGCGGCTGACCGGTGGTGACCTCGGCCCCGAACTCCCGCCGCAGCCGGTCGACGATGATCTCCAGATGGAGCTCGCCCATCCCGGAGATCACGATGTCCCCCGTCTCCGGATTGGGCCGCACGATGAAGGTGGGATCCTCCGCCGCGAGGTCGGCCAGCCCGCGGGCGAGGCGGTCACCCTCCGCCCGGCGCAGCGGGGCGACCGCGAGGTCGATCACCGGGGCAGGGAACTCGATCGGAGCCAACACGACCGGGCTGTCGGCGGCAGACAAGGTATCCCCGGTGAAGGTCTCGTTGAGCCCCACCGCCGCCCCGACCTCGCCGGCACGCAGCTCCTCCACCGGCTCGCGGTGATCGGCGTGCATCTGAAACAGGCGCCCGACCCGCTGCCGGCAGCCGCGGGAGGCGTTGAGGATGAACTCGCCGCTGTGGAGGACCCCCGAGTACACCCGGAGGTAGGTCAGCTTCCCCACATGGCGGTCGGCCTGGACCTTGAACGCGAGCGCGGCGAGGGGAGCGTCGCTCGTGGGCACCCGTTCGACGGTCGCCCCGTCCCATGTCCCGACGGCGGGAGGGAGGTCCGCCGGCGAGGGGAGGAAGTCCACCACCGCGTCGAGCAGCCGGCGCACGCCTTTGTTGCGGAACGCCGAACCGGCGAGGACGGGGATGATCCGACCCGCCACGGTGGCCCGGCGCAGGGCGCGGATGACCTCGCCGGCCTCCGGCTCCTCCCCCGCAAGGTACTTGGCGAGGAGCCCGTCGTCCTCCTCCGCGGCCCGCTCGAGGAGGGCATCCCGCGCCGTCTGGGCCTCCTCGGCGAGGGGCGCCGGGATGGGACCAACCTCGATCGCCACGCCGCTCCCCTCCTCCCGGTAGTGGATCGCCTCCATCCGCACGAGGTCCACGAGGCCGGCGAACGTTTCCTCGGCCCCGATCGGGATCACCACCGGGACCGCCCGCGCTCCCAACTTCTCGCGCATCTCACGAACCACACCCCAGAAGTCGGCCCCCGTGCGGTCCATCTTGTTGATGAACGCGATCCGTGGCACGCGGTACTTCTCCGCCTGGCGCCACACCGTCTCCGACTGGGGCTGGACGCCGCCCACTGCGCAGAACAGGGCCACCATCCCGTCCACCACCCGGAGACACCGCTCGACCTCCGCCGTGAAGTCCACATGCCCTGGCGTGTCGATGACGTTGATCCTGTGACCCTGCCATTCCGCGGTTGTGGCGGCAGCGGTGATCGTGATCCCCCGCTCCCGCTCCTGAGGCATCCAGTCCATCGTCGCCTCGCCATCGTCCACCTCCCCCATGCGGCGGACGCGGCCCGTGAAGTAAAGGACCCGCTCCGTGACCGTCGTCTTGCCGGCGTCGATGTGCGCCGCGATCCCGATGTTGCGAACCTTCGCGATGTCATACCCCAAGCTCATTCACTCCCCCATCCAGCATGCAATACCCGCCCCCCCTCACCCAAATCCAAGGAAGGGATTCCTCGGGGGCAGCTCTGCGAGGCCGGGAAAACTACAGGAAGCTTAGGATAGACGATCTAGGCCCGAAGTCAACCCGCGCGGGGGATGATCCGCAGCCTCAGTACAGCCATCCGTGGTCGAGTCCAATCCGAACGAGAACCTTCACCCGCTCTTCTTGGGTCGGACACCGCGGGTTGGCGGCGATCACGCCCAAGCCCGTCGCCACCGTCCCCAGAGCGATGAGGAAGCGGCCCGCGTCGTGCCCCTGAACACCGAGCCAGTACCCGCCCCCCACGAACGCGAGCCCTCCGAGGATCAGTCCGAACCGCGCGGTTCGACACGACGTGAGCGCCCGCTGGGCCTGTCCCATCGCCTTCCTCCAGTCCCCCTCCGCCACCCGGGGGCTGGCCATCGGGTCGCCCGCGAACTCCACCCGCGCCACATCGTCGAGGGCGAACGAGAGCGCGAGCCCCTCCCCTGCGCACCACTGAATGGAGCTCGCCGTCACCCCGCACAGTTCCCCCTCCACCGTCTGACCGCTCTCGAGATGCAAGGTATCACCGAACGTCGACACACCCATCAGGAGCACGAATGCCCAAACCACCCACGATCGGTTCATCGAGCAACCTCCCTGGGGATCCCCCCATCGTGTATAGGGGGGGACGCGGGGGATGGGGGAGGTCGCAAGACCCGCCCAAACGCCCCCCATGTCCCCTTTCAACGGGGCGAGGCCATCCCCCGGAACAGCTTTCGACCGCGCCAGAAGTACTCCGCACCGGACACGAACGCCA
>JACIWJ010000036.1 GCA_014361015.1 Candidatus Bipolaricaulota bacterium
TGGGGCATCCCCGCCCCGTTCGCCGGGGCCGAGGGGAAGGTCATCTACGTGTGGGCGGAAGCCGCATTGGGCTACGTATCCGCGACGATCGAACACTTCCGCCGCCGGGGAGAGGAGGACCGGTGGCGGGAGTTCTGGTTCGGGGACAAGGTGTGGCAGATCTACACCCAAGCCAAGGACAACATCCCGTTCCACACGATCATCTTCCCCGGTCAGCTCCTCGCCTCAGGCCACGGGTTTCACCTTCCCGATCAGATCGCGGCCACGGAGTACTTGAACTGGATCGGAGGGGAACAGTTCTCCAAGACCCGACGGATCGGGATCTTCGCCGATGAGGCCCTGGAGCTCCTGCCCCCCGTGTACTGGCGGTTCTACCTCTTCTACAACCGCCCCGAATCCAAAGACGTCGAGTTCTCGTGGGAGGAGTTCGACAAGGCGGTCAACCATGTCCTGGTGGACAACATCGCGAACTTCATGCACCGGGTGCTCTCCTACGTGTGGTCCAAGCACGGAGGAACGGTCCCCGCCGAGCCGACCGACCCCGCGATTGGGCAGGCGATCGACACCGCGTGCGCCGACGTCGTGCGAGCCATCGAGGGGGGAAGCCTCGCCGCCGCCCTGCGCACGATCGCCCTCCTCGCCGGGACGGGGAACGCGTACTTCCAACGCAAGGCGCCGTGGCGGACCGGCGATCGGGGAGCCGTCGCCGCCGCCGCCCACCTCGTCAAGGCGCTGGCGATCCTGCTTGAACCGTTCATCCCCATGTTCTCCCGGGAGGTGTACGCCGCGCTGGGGATGGAGGAAGCGACGTTCGACGACGCCCGGAGCGGGCTCGGCGGCCGGCCGCTGGCCCGCGAGCCGCGACCCCTCCTCGCCCACGTGGACGTCACCGAACTGGAAGGGAGGTATCAAGCGATGAAGGAAGAAGGGCTCATCTCGATCGACGAGTTCCAGCGGCTCGACCTGCGGGTGGGACGGATCCTCGCCGCAGACGAGGTGCCGGGGACGGACAAGCTCCTCGCCCTCAAGCTCGACCTCGGGGACCACCAGGCTCAGGCCGTGGCCGGGATCCGCCGGCACTACCCGCCCGCAGACCTCGTGGGGAGGCTCGTGGCGGTGGTGGCGAACCTGAAGCCGGCCACGATCCGGGGGATCCGCTCCGAATGCATGATCCTGGCCGCATCCGACGGCACGCTCTGTCTCCTGACCCCGGACCGGGAGGTGGAGCCGGGGACCCGGATTCGCTAGGATTGCCCGCGCAACCTTTTCCAACTAAGATGAGGCAGATGGCTACGTACGCTGTGGTGGAGATAGGCGGAAAGCAATACCGCGTCGAGGCGGACATGGAGATCGTGCACGAGCTCCTCCCAGGGATAGCCGTCGGGGAGGAGGTGAGGTTCGATCGTGTCCTCCTCGTGCGGAACGGCAAGGGCGTGGAGATCGGTCGCCCCCACGTGGAGGGGGTCGCGGTGGTGGGGAAGGTGGTGGAGGTCGGACGCGGTCCGAAGGTGATCATCCAGCGGTTCTCCCCCAAGAAGGGCTACCGCCGGAAGAAGGGCCACCGCCAGCCCTACATGCGCACGCGGATCCTGGCGATCGAGAGGGGGTAGCCGGTGGTGGAGGTGGTGATCGAACGCGACGAGGAGGGTCGGGTCCACGCGGTGACCCTGCATGAGGATGGGTCCCCAGAGGGGCTCGCCGCCGGTGCGCTCGTGGAAGCCCCGATCGCCGGCCTACGGGACTACCTCCATCTCGACCCGGAGGTCGTGCGAGATGGGAACAAGGTGCGGTTCCAGGTCGATCGGTCGGATTTCTTCCTCGACCGCGAGGTCGACGCCGTCGTGGAGACGATGGTCCTCGGATTGCGCTGGCTCTCCCGCACCCACCAAGGGCAGGTCGTGGTGCATGAGGTCGGGGAACGGGTGAGGGTGTAAGAGGTCAACATGGCACATAAAAGCAGCGGTGGTTCAACGCAGAACGTCCACGACTCGCCGGGACAGCGCCTGGGGATCAAGCGCTACGGGGGCGAGCTCGTCCAGCCAGGGTGCATCATCGTCCGTCAGAGGGGGACCCGGTTCTACCCCGGTTCCGGGGTCGGCATGGGCCGCGACTTCACGATCTTCGCCAAGACGACGGGAACGGTGCGCTTCGCAGGCCACAGGCGCGTGTACGTGAACGTGGATCCGCTCCACGAAGAGGGGTAGGCCCCTCCGGATGTGGATCGATGAGGCGAAGATTCACGTCGCCTCGGGTCGAGGGGGCAACGGCCTGATCAGCTTCCATCGCACCCGTCATAACCCCCGAGGCACCCCAGACGGGGGGAACGGTGGCCGGGGAGGGGACGTCGTCCTTCGTGCGACCCGCTCTGTGGCAACCCTCGTTCGCTTCCAGAACCAGATTCACTTTCGGGCTGGCCACGGCAGCCACGGCGGCCCGAACTGCCGGCGGGGCAAGGACGGTGCCGACCTCATCATCCATGTTCCTGTCGGCACCGTCGTGCGCGAGGCGAGGACGGGGGAGGTCCTCGCCGACCTCGCCCGCGATGGGGCGGAGGTCCGGATCGCCCGTGGCGGACGAGGTGGACGCGGCAACAAGGCATTCGCCACCTCGGCCCGTCAGGCCCCGCGGATCCGGGAATTCGGGGAGGAGGGGGAGGAGCGGTGGCTCAAGCTCGAACTTCGGGTGCTGGCCGACGTGGGGATCGTCGGGTTCCCCAACGTAGGCAAATCATCCCTCCTCGCGCGGGTGTCCCGAAAGAGGGTCAAGGTCGCCCCGTATCCGTTCACCACGCTCTCCCCCAACCTTGGGCTCGTCGAGGTGGGGGAGGGGCGGTCGCTGGTGATGGCCGACCTCCCGGGGCTGATCGAGGGCGCCCACCAAGGCAAGGGGCTCGGGGACCGGTTCCTCCGCCACGCAACGCGGGCGCGCCTCCTCCTTCACCTCGTGGACATCGCCGGGGTGGAGGGGCGCGACCCGCTCGCCGACCACCGCCTCCTCCGGCGGGAGATCGAGGCGTGGCCGGAGCTGAGGGACAAGCCGGAGGTGGTGGCCGGGAACAAGGCCGACCTCCTACCCCCGGAGCGGATCGCAGCGGAGGTGGAACGGTTCCGCAAGGAAGGGATCGAGCTTCATCCGATCTCCGCCGTCACCGGGCGGGGGGTGCGCGAGCTCTTGTTCCTCGTTTGGGACAGGCTCCGCACGGCGCCGGCCCTCCTCCCGGAGGCCGAGGCTCCACCCACGCGGGTGTGGCGGCTCACCCCGGGCGAGGCTCCGTTCACGGTGGCCGAGGAGAAGGGGGAGCTCGTCGTTCGCGGCCCGGCCGTGGAGCGGCTCGCCCGACGCCTCGACCTCTCCACCGAGGACGCCCAGGAGTACTTCTACCACCGCCTGGAGCGGCTGGGGGTCATCGCCGCGCTCAAGCGGCGCGGGGTGGAGCGCGGGGTCACGGTGCGCATCGGGGAGGACCGGTTTGAGCTTGCAGGGTAGGATCGGATTGTTCGGGGGCACGTTCAACCCCATCCACGTCGGCCACCTCAGGGTGGCCGAGGAAGCGTTGGACCAATTTGGGCTGCGCGAGGTCGTGTTCCTGCCCACCGGGTGCCCTCCCCACCGCGCGGTTGCCGAGGGGGTATCCGCCGAAGCGAGGTACACGATGGTCCGCCTGGCCGTGGCCGGGCACCCTGGCTTCACCGTATCCCGGTTCGAGGTGGACCGGACCGGCCCCTGCTACACCGTGGATACGGTCGCCGCGCTGAAGGAGGTCCACCGGGAGGGGGTGGCATACATCGTGGGCGCGGACATCTTCGCCCGGATCGAGACCTGGCACGACTGGCAGCGGCTGCTGGCGAGCTGCCCGTTCATCGTCGCCCCGCGCCCCGGGGTGAGCCCCGACACGTTCCGCCGACCGCCCTTCGACCGCGCCGAGGTGCACCTGTTGGAGATGCCCACGATCTCCGTGTCGTCCTCCGAGGTCCGCCGGCGGTACCGGGAAGGGCTCCCCACCGCGGGGATGGTTCCGCCAGCGGTGGACCGGTGGATCCGCACCCACGGCCTGTACGGCGTGGCCCCGTCGCCCGCGGGCGGCTAGAATAACCAATATGAGGAGGAACCTATTCGACGGGAGTTTCGGGTAAACGAGCAGATTCGATCGCGGGAAGTTCTACTGATCGATGCCGACGGACGGAGCTTGGGAGTGCACCCGGTGGAGAGTGCCTTGGCCCTCGCGCGTGAGAAGGGGCTCGACCTCGTGGAGGTGGCTCCCGAAGCGAATCCCGTGGTGTGCAAGATCGTGAACTATGGGAAGTACCGGTACCAGTTGGGAAAACGGGAGAAGAAGCAGCAGAAGACGTCCCGCCTCAAAGAGGTGAAGTTCACGATCCAGACCGGAGAGCACGACTTCCAGACGAAGCTCGCGCGGATCCGCGAGTTCCTCGACGCGGGCCACAAGGTGCGGGTGTCGGTGTTCTTCAAGGGACGCCAGATCATCCACATCGGGAAGGGCGAGGAGATCCTGACCCGGGTCACGGAACAGACCAAGGACATGGCCAGAGTGGATCAGGAAGCGATCACCAAGGGACGAACCCTGCAGATGCTGCTCGTCCCCTTGCCCCGCAGAGGAGGGCGCAATGAAGACAAGGACCCACAGAGCGTCAGCGAAGAGGTTTAAGATCTCCGGGACGGGACGGATCTTCCACCGCCGAGCCAACCGCAAGCACAAGTTGTCGAAGATGCGGCCCCAGTACCGTCGGGAGGCGAATCGGCCCGTGGAGGCGCGCGGTGCGGACCGCAAGCGCCTGCGGCGAATACTGAACGTCTGAAGGAGGAGCAACGATGCGCGTTCCGGGAGGGGTGAAGCACGGGCGGCGGCGCCGGAAGATCCTGAAGGCGGCGAAAGGGTTCAAGGGGAAGCGACGAACCTGCTACCGCATCGCCAAGCAGTCCGTATTCAAGGCGCGGCGGCACATGTACGTGTCCCGCAAACTTGAAAAACGGGTCATGCGCCGGTTGTGGATGGTGCGGATCGGGGCGGCCACGCGGAGCGAAGGGGTCTCCTACTCCGCGTTCATGGGCGGTCTGCACAGAGCCGGGGTCGCCTTGAACAGGAAGGTGCTCGCCGACATCGCCTACCGCGATCCGGAAGCTTTCGCCTGCATCGTGGCCGTAGCGAAGGAGCCTGGGAACGGTTGAGGCGAAGCTCACGCTGCCACCCCGATCTCACCCCCACCTGATCCCCGCGGGTGAACCCACCTTCCCCCGGCAGAGGGGGCAGCCGTCCCCGCGCCCGGAGCGCGGCCGAGGGAGGTTGTACGCTTAGGGGCAACCACATCCTGATCACGGTCGAACGGACGCTCGCCGGCCCCCGCCGGCGGGTGGCGATCGTCGAGGAAGGGGAGCTCGTGGAGGTGCACTTCGAGATCCCCACGCGGCGGGCGCTCGTCGGGAACATCTACAAGGGGCGGGTGGAGACGGTCCTCCCTGGGATGGGAGCCGCTTTCGTCAACGTCGGGGAGAAGAAAGCCCTGTTCCTCTCCGAGCACGAGATCAACGACGCCCTCCTCCGGGCGAAGGGCTTCGAGCCGGGGAAGGAGAGCGCCCCCATCCAGAAGGTGCTTCGCCCTGGCGATGCGGTCGTGATCCAAGTCCGCCGGGAAGGAATGGGGAAGAAGAACCCCCAGGGAACGACGAAGGTCAGTCTCCCCGGCCGATACTGGGTGTTCCTCCCCACCGAGGATCGGGTTGGGATCTCCCGTCGGGTGAGCGGTCACGAGGAGGCCCACCGCCTCCGCCACATCGCATACGGGCTGAAGGGCGAAGGGCAAGGGCTCATCGCCCGGACCGCCGCCCTTCGCGCGTCCGAAGAGGACCTCCAGTTCGACTTCCGCTACCTCCGCACGCTGTGGGAGGAGATCGAGACCGCGGCGAACGAGGTCCCCCCTCCCCGCCTCCTCCACCGCCCCCCCGACCTCGTGCGCACGCTCGTGCGCGACCGCTTCCTTGACAACGTCGGCTCCCTCATCGTGGACGACCCCGAGCAACACCAGGAGATCCTGGAGTTCCTGAGCCAGTTGCGTCTTCCTCAGCTCCGGCGCCGCGTCCGGATGTACCGGGGGACGGTCCCCCTGTTCGTGCGCTACGATATCGAGCGCCGGTTGCGCGAGGTGCTACAACGCCGGATCCCCCTCAAGGCGGGCGGCTTCCTCGTCGTGGACGAGACGGAGGCCCTCACCGCGATCGACGTCAACACGGGCTCCGACGTGCGGCACCGCAACCAGGATGCGGCGATCCTCAACACAAACCTCGAGGCAGCGCGGGAGATCCCGCGGATCCTCAGGCTGCGCAAGATCTCGGGGATCATCATCGTCGATTTCGTGGACATGGAAAACGACGACGAGGAGAAGGTGATGGCCCTCCTCTCCCAGGAACTGAAGAAGGACCGGGTGCCGGCCGATCTGATCGGCGTGACCAAGCTCGGACTGGTCGAGATCACCCGCCGCCGGGAGGGGGAGTCCCTGGCGGCGATGATCGACGACATCGAGGAGAGCTAGACCCCGCTTGCGCGGGAAGGCGCAGAGAGCTACCATCGTTTCCCAGGGCGGATAGCTCAGTTGGTAGAGCGCTCCCTTCACGGGGGAGAAGCCGGGGGTTCAAGTCCTCCTCCGCCCACACCTCCCATGTACCTTGCCCTCGAAGGCCTGCCCGCCCTGGGGAAGAGCGAGCTTCTGTCCGTAGTTCGCCTCTATTACCCACAACGGGTGGTCGTCTTCCCAGAACTGGTGAAGGAGATCGCGGAGAGAGGGAAGATCGACCTCTTTCGGGAACGGGCTCGGCTGAACGAAGCGATCTGGGCGGAGCTGCCCCGTCGGGAGAGAGCAATCCGTGATGCACTCGCTTGCGGGAAGACGGTGATCGCGGAATCGCACCTCGGGGTCCACGCCGCTTACGCTTCCGCTCTCGGCGATCGTGCGTTCCTCGACGCGTTCGCGCGCCAGGAGAAGAACCTCCTCTGGCCGGACCGTTTCCTGAGGTTGTCCGCCCCGATCTCCCTCTCGCTCCAGCGCCAGGAAGCACGCGGCGATCCCCGCTATGCAGTTCCAGGGGACGTTCTGGAGAAGATGCTCGCTCGGCTCGACCTGTGGCACGCTGAGCGGGCGCACGTCCTGGAGTTCCTGGACGCCGATCGAGCACCAGCAACGGTGATCGCCGACCTCGCGGCGAAGGCGGGCCTCGCCTACCAGCCCCAGGCGCGCGAAGGGATCCTCCCCTACCTCCTCCTCCTCGGCCGCCCGGCAGCCGGGAAGTCCGAGCTGATCCAGTTCCTCACCCAGCTTCCCCCCGATGAGCGCGCGCAAGCATACCACGTGGGCCGGGTGCGGGTGGTGGACGACTTCCCGCTCTTGTGGAAGAAGTTCGTCGAGGACGACCTGTGGGAGCGGGTCAGCCGAGGACGCCTCCACTCGCGGCGCGCGGGGGAGAACTACGCCGTGTCCGACGATCACCTGTGGCCGTTCCTCGTCCTCGCACTGGGGGAGGAGCTCCTCCGCCACCCGGCTCTGGCCGGGGAGACGGTGATCGTGGAGTTCGCCCGCGGGGGCCCGACCGCGTACCGCGATGCCCTCGCCCTCCTCCCGGTCCCCGCCCTCCGCGACGGGGCGATCCTCTACCTCGACGTCCCTTTCGAGGAATCGTGGCGCCGGAACGTCGCCCGCTACGATCGCGCCCGCCGGGAGGGGATCCTCACCCACTCTGTGCCCCACGAGGAGATGGAGCGGACCTACGCGGACGACGACTGGGCGTCCCTCGCCCCAGGGGGCGAAGGATACGTCAAGGCTCAAGGGATGCGAATCCCCTGCGTTACCGTTCCCAACACCCCGGAGCCAATCACGCGCGACGACTTCGCGCGCCGGTTTGCGCCCTCCCTCCAGGCCCTCTGGCGCCTCGCCCGCGCGCGGTGAGCTACAGGTAGCCCAGTCGTACCCCGACGATCATCCCGACCCCGATCACGACCATCACCAACCCGGTGGTGAAGTGGAGCTTGCCGAGCTTCGCCGTTCGCCACCGCTCCGCGCGAGCGGTGGTCGTGAACCCGAAGTGGACAAGGAGCGTGATCCCGATCATCGGGAGGATGAAGATGAAGTTGTACAGGAGGAGCCACAACGCCCCCTGGAGCCGGCTCGTCGTCTGGGAAAGAAGCGTCAGGATCACGATGTAGGGCCCCGAAGTGCACGGGGCGAGGAACAGGGAGTCCACGAGGCCGATCACAAACGCGCCAGGGATCGACACCACCGACGCGGTGATCTTCTTCACCGACGGCTTCCACTTCTCGGGAACCTCGATCGAGAACCACTTCCCGTACCAGAGGAGGTCCTTCATCTCCCACAGCCCGATCACGATCGCCAGGGACGAGACGGCGTAGATGAACGGGACCCGGAACGCGCGGATCCCGCCCACCAGTGAGTACAGAGCGAACCCGATCGTGTAGTAGGCGACGAAGATCCCTGCCGCGAAGGCGAGTCCGGCCCAGATCACCTTGACCCGTTTGCCCACCACGAGCAGGGTCCCGAGGAGGAGGATGAGCACCGCGAAGTCGCACGGGTTGACCGAGTCGAGGGCCGCCGCGACGATCACCGCTCCCAGGGTGAGCTGTTCCCGCACCCGCAGACGATCGAGGGGAGAGCTGGCCTGCGTCTCCACGGCTTCCGCCAGCGCCTCCTCCGCCGCTGCCCTGCCCGCCGCGCTCTCCAGTGCGACCGGTGCCCGGCGGGGGAGGAACACCTGCCCCCCCACCACCGCCAGGTCACCCGCGAAGAACCCCGGGGCGTCACCGTGCGCCCCATAGAGCCGCTTCAGTTTGTCGAAGGTCGATGCGGCGTCCCCCACTGAGAGGTCGATGCGCCGGATCCCGAGGGAGAGGAACCGCTCGCTCCATTTCAGCACGAGCGCCTCCAGCTCCGCGCAGTCCGGGCACCCCCCGGCGCGCGTGAACAGGACCGCCTCGGTGGCGGTGGGGGGGAGTTGGGTGAGGGGCGAGGGGGCCCCGCTGGATAGGGCACGGGCGATGGCGTCCTCGAGGGCCATCTCGTAGGCGATCCCGGAGAGGGTGACGGGCTCCGGCCCGAGCCCGTAGAACCTGTCCCCCACCACGGCCACCTCGCCCACGAACACCATCGGGACAGGGCCAAGCTCGGCCCCGAAGGCGGAGAGGAGCCGCTGGAGGAGGTGCCAGCCCTCCGCGGAGTAGATCTCGTAGCGCTGCAAGGCGAACTCAATCCCCCGCCCTTGGAGGTCGACGAGGAACGCCTCGACCTCCCGGCAGTGGGGACAGCCCTCTTCGTAGAAGAAAAGGACCTCCACGTCCTGGGCCCACACGGCCGGGGCCAAGACCAGGCCCACCAGCGCCCCGACGATCACCCCTCGCCATCCCCGATCCCTCATCGCTCTCCTCCTTCGACGAATTCCCTCACGATCCATTCCCACAAGGCATCGCGAGCCCGCCGGAACGCCGCGCGGCGTTCCTCCTCCGTCCCCTTCTCCTGAGCGGGATCTGGGAACGGGACATGGACGTAGCGCTTCCCCCCCGGGAAGAAGGGACAGCTCCCGGGGGCATCGTCCCCACACAGGGTAACCACGTGGTCGAATTCCTCGCCAAGGAACTCCCGGACGTCCTTCGACCGCTGGGACGAGATGTCCACCCCGCGCTCGCGGAGGACGTCGACGGCGAGGGGGTCGACAGCGGTGGGGCGATGGCCTGCGCTGGCGGCGTCGTAGCGCTCTCCGGCCAGATGGCGGAGGATCCCCTCCGCCATCTGCGACCGCACCGCGTTCGCGGTGCAGAGGAACAGAACGCGCCTCTTCACCCGCGACCCCACACGAGCCAGGCGAACACCGCACCCACAGCCAGGAGGAGCACGATCTCCAGCGGGCTCAGCACGCGCCGAAGCTTGCTGGGGAGGCGCTCCAGCGGCGACGGACATCCTTCCGCTTGGCAGCGGAGGACCTCCTCTTCGATCTGAAGCTCTGCCGCCAACCCGACTCCGGCGACGGCGAGGTTGCCCACGAACACCGTGGGGGTCACCTCCTTCCTCAACCCATACGCCTGCCCCAGCGTCGCCATCATCCGCCAGTTGCCGGGGCTGAACGTCACTTCATGCGCCACGACCCGCAGCTCGGGGTACCTCTCCTGAAGTTCGGCCAGGTAGGCCTTCATCACCATGCAGTCCGGGCAGGTCGCGGACCAGAAGTAGTGCAGCTCCACCTCGGCGGCCGCCGCACCGACGGCCACGGCGCCGAGGAGGAGAACGACCACGCGTTGCCAGCGCATCACGCCACCTCCTGGGTCTTCGCGCCCCCCACCGCAAACCAGCCCCGGGTTCGCAGGCAGACCCGTACCAGCGTCAACATCACCGGAACTTCGATCAAGACCCCGACCACGGTCGCCAGCGCCGCCCCCGAGGACAGGCCGTAGAGCATCGTTGCCGTGGCGATCGCGACCTCGAAGTGGTTCGAGGCGCCGATCATCGCCGACGGTGCCGCGTCCTCGTACCGGAACCGCAGCAACCGTGCCAGCCCATACGTGACCCCGAAGATGAGCCACGTCTGGAGGAAGAGCGGGATCGCGATCCACAGGATCGTGAGTGGGTTCCCGACGATCGTTTCCCCCTTGAACGTGAAGAGGAGGACCAGCGTCAGGAGGAGGGCGATCACGGATACCGGCGTAAGCCAGGGGACGAACTTCTCCCCGAACCACGCCTCCCCCATCCGCCCCACCACCCATCGCCGGGTGAAGTACCCTGCCACGAGGGGAAGGGCCACGTAGATCGCGATCGAGAGGAGGAGGGCCTGCCACGGGACGGGCATCCGGTTGATCCCAAGGAGGAACTTCCCCAGCGGGCCGTACAGGACGAGCATCGTGAGGGAGTTGATCGCCACCATGACGAGCGTGTGGCCTTGGTTCCCTTGGGCGAGGAACCCCCACACGAGGACCATCGCCGTGCAGGGGGCGATCCCGAGGAGGATCGCCCCCGAGATGTAGGACCGGAAGAGCTCGACCTGGGTTCCGTCCTTCACGATCTCCACGCCTGGCAGGAACCCACGGAACAGGACCCCCAGGAACAGGGTCGCGATCCCAAACATCGTGAACGGCTTGATCCCCCAGTTGACGATGAGGGTGAGAAGGACGGGCTTCACGTTCTTCCCTGCGCGGAGGACCTCGCCGAAGTCGATCTTGACCATGATCGGGTACATCATGAAGAACAGCGCGATCGCGATCGGGATCGACACGACCGGCGCTCCCCCAACGTGGATTGCCAGCGAGTCGAGGTACCGCGCGGCCTCGGGGGCGACCCGGCCGAGGAGGATCCCCGCCCCGATGCAGAGGAGGACCCACGCCGTGAGGTACCGCTCGAACACGTTCAGCCCCCGCGGGGCGCGAGGGCCCGTGACCTCAGCGCTCATCGCCCGAGGCACCCCTACGGCACGGGGAACAGGAGCTCGTCCCCGAACTGGGCCCGCCAGGCCGCGATCCCCCCGAACAGGCACCGCGCCTGGGAGAACCCCACGCTCTGCAGGTACTGGGCGACCGAGCAGGCCACAGAACCGTCCTCATCGACGATCCAGATCGTAAGCGACGTTCCGGGCCGCGGCCGGGGCAGGGTCGCTGCCCACGCCGCCACATCTTCGGCGGTGGGGAGGGACACGTTGTCCGCCCCTGGGAACCGCCCTTGGGCATAGGCCTCCGGGGAGCGGAGGTCCACCACGTACTGGAACTCTTGGGCAAGCCGGGTCGGTGCTACCGCGGAGAAGGTGCCGTAGTACGGGGTCCCCGTGGCGACCGTCCGCTCTGCGTCCGGCGCCCACACGAAGAACAGGTCCCCCAGCGCCAGCCACCACCCGGCGAGCCCCCCGGAGACCGCCCGCGCGATGAGGAACCCGTTCTGCTGGAGGAGCTGGACCGCCTGGACCGCCTCGATCCCCGTCGCGTCGTAGAAGTAGATCACCTTCGAGCGCGGGAGCTCCCCCAACCGGGCCTGAAGCTCGGCGAACGGGATGTTCATCGCCCCCAGGAGGTGCCCGCGGGCGTAGTCCTCGGGCGAGCGCAGGTCGACGAGGACGTAAAACCCTCGGTCGAGCGTCGTGGCCGCCCCCTCGTGCGCGGCCAACTGCCGGACGTAACCCCGCACCTCGATGACCTGGCGGGGGTTGGCGGGGTCGTTGGAGCTCACCGTCAGCACCTGGGACACCGGCTGCGGGTAGCGGCTGTAGCCCGCCGTCCTGAAGGTCACCTTCATCACCACCGACTCCCCGGCGGCAAGCGTCCGCTTGGGGAGCTGGTAGCTCGTACAGCTGCAGTTGTAGCTGACTCCGGAGATCTGGAGCGTCGCGTCGCCCTGGTTCGTGAGGACGACGGCGAACTCGATGACTGCCCCATCCATCGCGGTGCCAAAGTCGTACAGGGTGGGACTCACCACCAGCTGCGGGGCCGCCAAGGCCACCGTGCTCAACACGAGCAGTCCTAGGATCACAGTTGCGCTGCGCTTCATCTCTTCACTCCTTCTGCGGCGTTAGCCGCGTGCCTTCGCTTCCAGGTGCCTCTTGATCTCCGCCACGGGTGCGATGTGGCCAGACACGACGATCTCGCCATCGATCGCCAAGGCCGGCGTCATCATCACCCCCCGCGCCATGATCTCCCGCAGGTCCTCGACCTTCACGATCTCGGCCTCGACCCCAAGCTCGGCCACCGCCTGCTCGGCGTTGCGCAGGGTGGCTTGGCACTTGGGGCACCCGGTGCCCAACACCTCGATCCTATGCACGTCTCCCTCCTTGCTGCGCTGCGTCTCCCGCGGGGCGAACTCCGCCATCGCCCGTGTCAGCCCCCGGCGGCCTTCCACCGCCCGCCCCAAGTCCGCGCACGACGCCTGCATGCCCGCGAACGTAGAGGTGATCCGCGGCCCGCCGTCGTGGTGGGGGTAGGCGTTGGCGATCCACATTGCCTGGAGAGAGGTTGCCACGACCACCACCTCGGGCTCCACGGGCCGCGCCCCGAGGGCTCCCCCCAGCTCCGCCACACGCCCCGGGTGGCTTCGGGACCGCGGCCATGATCCGCACCGCCACCTCCGTCGACTTGTGCCAACCCATGCAGGCACGTGACGTCACCGCGCGGGCCCTTATCCGGCGACGGCGCCATCCCCAGCGCGGCGAAACACGCTTGTCTCTCCATGTCCACGAGCAACACCGCTCCCTCGCTGGCGCGATGATACGTACACGTCCCCCCCAAGGTCGGTTCCCTCACGGCGCCGTGTAGACCAGGTACAGGCCCGCGAGGAGGACCAGGGCTCCCGATACCCCTTTGACGATCCTCGTCCCCCGCGACCTCTCGCTCCAGCGGAGGTACCGCTGGACCATGCCGATCGAGGTCCCGGCAGCGACGATCACCGCGCAGTGCCCGAGCGCGTACATCCCGAGGAGCAGCCCAGCGTAGGGGAGGCTGTGGGACGCCAACCCGAACGTGACGGCGAGCATCGGGGCCATGTAGGCGAACGTGCACGGCCCGAGCGCAACGCCGAACACGAGGCCCAGGAGCACCGCCCCCCCGTAGCCTCGAGAGCCCATGCGCAGGTTGCCCAGCCCTCTCCACGGGAGGGGGATCACGTCGAGGAGGTACAGCCCGACGAGGAAGAACACCGCGGCCACGATGTAGTTGCCATAGGGCCCCACGTCGCCGAGCATCCGACCCGCGACGGCGGTGATCGCCCCCACGATCCCGATCGTGACAAGGATCCCCAGGGAGAACACGCTCGAAATGGCGAATGCGCGGCGCACCGTGGGCTCCCCCTGACGGTTGATGTACCCCACCACCAAGGGGATGCTCGCCAGGTGGCACGGGCTGAGGACGACGCTCAGCACGCCCCACGCGAGCGACCCGGCCACCGCCACGAGGGGCGTCCCCTCGACCGCCCGGTTCAGCGCGGCGAACAGTCCCCCCACAGCTAGCGCCCCCCCACGTCGACCCCAAGCTCCCTCCACTTGGCGAGGATCTGTTCCTTGGAGTAGAAGCCCGTGTGCCGGAACAGCTCCTTCCCGCTGGCATCGTAGAAGATCTGGGTCGGGATGATACGGATCCGGTACTTGTCAGCCTCGGAGGAGTTCTTCCACACGTCGATGAAGACGACCTCGAACACGCCGGCATACTCGACCCGCAGCTCGTCCAGGATCGGGGCCATCTGCTTGCAGGGGATGCACTTGTCCGCCCCGAGGTCGAGCAGCTTCGGAAGGGGCTTGGCAGGTGCAAGGGCCTCCTCGGGCACGGACAGCCGTTCCTCCGTGGCCGGTTCGACCCCCTCGGGTGCGGCCCGATCTACAGGCCCAGCGATGGGTTCAGCGATCCCAGGGTCGTCCCCCGGCGGGACGACACCGGCGAGCGCCGGCTCGGGCGGAGAGATCGACGGTACGGGCTGTGCAATACCAGTTGTGGTCAGATCCTCCAGCGCTTCCGAGGCGGCGCCCGGCTGGGACAGCGTCCCCTGTCGGAGGTAGACCACCCCCGCCACCGCCAACGCGAGGAGGGCAAGCACCCCCACGCGGAGGAACACCTTTCTCTCGTTCACGGAATCGCTCTTCGACGTCACCTTCTCACTCTCCTGCTCGGCCTCGTCCGCGCACCGCAGCCCGGATCGCCTCCACCGCTCGCTCCCGGTCCTCCTCCGTCAGGGCGGGCGGGGGGCCCTTCTTGATCCCCAGATCGTGCGTCAGGACCAGGGCTACGTGGGGAGGGAACCCCGCCCGCTCAGCGATCCTCCTGGCGCAGGCCAAGGGGCACCCGTCCACGACCACGGTCCGCTCCGCCTCCCGCAGGCGCTGCTGCACCGCCGGGTCCCCATTGGCGAGGGACGCGAGGCAGAAGATCGTCCCCTCCCCCGCCCTCGCCACTTCGAGCGCCGCCAGACCGGTCAAGGTCCCGACGTTGGACATTCCTCCGAAGCACACCAGCAGCGCGCGTTCAGCCAAGGCCCCTCCGCGCCACCTCCGCCAGCGTCCGCCCCAACCCGAGGATCCCCACCCGGCGCCCCGCAACCTCGATGAGCCCCATCCCCGAGAGGTCGCAGCACCCGCTCATCCCCCGATCACCGTCCCGTAGAGCTTGCCCACCAACGTGGACAACACGACCACAAGCGCGATGAACGCCGCCGTCTTCTTCGTCCCGAGGACGCGGCGGATGACGAGCATCGAGGGCAGGGACAGGGCCGGGCCGGCCAGGAGGAGGGCAAGGGCCGGCCCCTGGCCCATCCCAGAGCCGAGGAGGCCCTGGAGGATCGGAACTTCGGTGAGGGTCGCGAAGTACATGAACGCCCCCGCCACCGACGCCACCGCGCACGACAGCCACGAGTTCCCCCCCACCGCGACCTGGACCCACCGCGCCGGGATGAGGGCTTCCTCCCCCGGCCGGCCGAGGAGGAACCCCGCCACGAGGACGCCCCCGAACAGGTAGGGGAGGATGAGGAGCGCGTAGTCCCAGGTGGAACGCACCCATGCCTTCCCCTCCTCCTTCCCCACCCAAAACGGGAGAAGGGCCAGGAGCCCGAGGAGGAACACCCCGGCCACCGCGTACCGGTACCGCCACAGGGTCGTGTAGGGCGACGGGCTGTACTCCACCCCCGCGATCTCGACCTTGGGCAGCGAGACGATCCCCTCCCCTCCTTCCGGTACCACGAGGAGGGAGGACGCGTCCTCCCCGGCGCGGGTGCCGGAGACGGAGGTTCCGTCGCGGAGGGTCACCGTGACGCCGGCCGGCCGGCCCCAGTTGGCGAACACGAGCACCGCGATCATGAGCGCGAACAGGACGGCTGTTTTCCACAGCACGCGGGCTGGGGGCGAGGGGGTCGGCAGCGCTGCGGCCGCATCGGCCTTCGCCTTCTCCTCCCTCCGGAACAGGGCGTGCATCGCGAGCCCGATCACAATCGCGAACACCACCGCGCCGATCGCCCGCGCCAGCCCGAGCGACGGCCCCAGCACCCGCGCGGTGAGGATGATCGCCAGCACGTTGATCGCCGGGCCGGAGTAGAGGAACGCCGTCGCCGGGCCAAGCCCCGCCCCCCGCGTGTAGATCCCGGCAAACAAGGGGAGTACCGTGCACGAACACACCGCGAGCACCGTCCCCGACACCGAGGCCACGCCGTAGGCGAGGGCCTTCTTCGCCCCGTAGCCGAGGTAGCGGATCACCGACGCCTGGGACACGAACACCGCGATCCCACCGGCGATGAACAGGGCCGGGATGAGGCAGGTGAGCACGTGCTCCCGGGCGTAGTCCTGGAGGAGGAGGAACGCCTCGGCGAGGGCCTTCTGCACCGTCGGGGCCGACCACGGGACGAGGTACGCCGCGAGGAACGTCCCCCCCAGGAGGAGGGACAGACGCAGTTCACGCTTCATTCGGCTCCTCGTTGACACCGCAGGCGGGCGAGACACGACAGGACCCGTGGCAGGTCGGGGCTGGCCAGCCGCCACATCATCCGCACTCCATCCCGCCGGGCCACGATCAGACCGGCCCGCGCGAGGACGGCGAGGTGCCGCGAGACGACGGATGGGTCACGGCCCACCACAGGCACGAACTCGCAGCCGCACCGCTCACCCTCCGCGAGAAGACCCAAGAGCTCCACCCGCGCCGGGTGGGCGAGGGCTTTGCCGATCGTGCTCAACGCGCGATCCGTGGTCTCTATCACGTCTTTTGCCATGTTGCACAACCTTGCACGAATGCCGCATGGTAGTACGCACACCCCATCCTGTCAAGGTCAACGGAGGGCCATCGCGTCCCGGCCGCTACGGACGCCCGGGAGATGCGTGCGGAGAACTACGACGTGATCGGGCTTCGCTCGCAGGAGCCCAGAGGGCTGCGGGTCCGAACCCGCGATCGCCTCCGAGAATCAAGCGATCACGTGCAACGCGCGGGGGCGCAGGGAGACCGCGATCTCCTGGACGGGTTCCGGCAGGAGTTCCCCATCCATGTGCACCGGGAGGGGCCGATCGCTCTGGATCTTCACCCACTCGGCCTTCTTCGCGTGGACCCGCGCCAGGTTGAGGTAGGACCCGTCGCGGGTTTTGGGGAGCACGGCAAACCGCACCAGCCGCGGGTAGTTCCCAATCAGGCCCACGTCGAGCACGCCGTCGTCCACGCGGGCGTGGGGGGCGAGGTGGTACCCGCCGCCCGCGTAAGGGCCGTTCATCACCGACACCGAGAGGAGCTTCCCCCGGAACGTCCACCCGTCCCCCTCGACCTCGGCCCGAAACGCGCGGAAGCGGACCACCTCGAGGATCGTGGCGTAGAGGTACCCGATTTCCCCCTTCAGGAACCGCATCCGCTTGTAGTCGGCGGCGATCTGGCCTTCGACCCCCATCCCGAACGAGTTCAGGGAGAACTCCCCGTTCACGTCGGCCACGTCCACCAGACGCGACTTCCCCCGGGCGAGGACCGTCGCCGCGCGCGGGATGTCGTTTGGGATCCCAAGCACGCGGATGTAGTCGTTCCCCGAACCCATCGGCAGGATCCCGAGGGCGGTCTCTGTGCCGACCAGGGCCTGGGCCACCTCGTGGACCGTCCCGTCGCCTCCCGCGGCCGCGACGATCGTCGCTCCAGCGCGTACCGCCTCCCGAGCGAGCTCGACCGCGTGGCCCGGGCGCGCGGTGAGGGAGATTTCCGCGGCGAGCCCAGCCGCGGCGAGGGCTTTGTCCAGC
>JACIWJ010000037.1 GCA_014361015.1 Candidatus Bipolaricaulota bacterium
CCTCGAGGGTCATCGGGCTACCTCCCAGGTTTCTTGTCGGATCCCTGGTGAGCTTGCCACGGTGACCCTCGCTCCTGCTACCCCCTCGTACCTCCACCTGTCAACACTACTGTGAAACCGAACACCCTAGATAGCCTGACGGTGCGGATCACCCTCAACTACCCAGACGCGACGTTCCTGATCCGGATGACGGACAACGTGATCCCGTCCCTCATCTACTCCCCCAAGTCCACGCCGGAGGACCGGTTTGCGGACGAGCGGTCGTATGCGGGGACCGGTCCGTACCGGATCGTAGAGTACGTCCCGGATGCACGGGTGGTGCTGGAGGCCGTGCCGACGTACTTCGGACCTGAACCGAAGACGAAGCGGATCGTGTGGGTCATCTACGCCAACGAGGCGGCGCTGCGGGCGGCGGTGGAGGCAGGCGACGTGGACATCGCCTTCCGCACGTTCAACCCCGCGGACATCGTGGACCTCCAGCAGAAGGGGACCCTCCAGGTCGTGCGGGGGCCGAGCGCCTCCATCCGCTACATGCTCTTCAACGTGACCCAACCCCCGGTGGACACCGCCCTCGTGCGGCAAGCGATCGCCTACGCTGTGGATCGCGATGCCATCTGCAGTCGGGTGTTCTCGAATCTGAACACCCCCATTTACACGATGGTGCCCGCTGGGCTTCCCCCGGAGGGGGCGTCGATCCCCGTGTTCCCCGAGCGCGATCTGGCCCAGGCTCAAGCGCTCCTCGCCCAGGCGGGATACTCCACCGCCAACCCCCTCCAGGTCAACCTCTGGTACACTCCAACCCACTACGGGACGACGGAGGCCGACGTGGCCGCGGTCCTCAAACAGTCAATCGAGGAGGCGGGGCTGGTCCAGGTAACGATCCAGACCCTAGAGTGGGCAGCCTACGTCAAGCAGATGTCCTCGGGCGGATTCGACATGTTCCTCCTCGGTTGGTACCCGGACTACCTCGAGGCCTCAAACTTTCTCGCGCCGTGGACCACCGAGTCGCCGGAGAGCTTGGGCACTTACTTCAACCGACATCCTCGCTACCCGCTGTACCGGGAGAAGATGGAGGAGGCGCTGAGCGCGGTTGACGAGGCGGAGCGGGTCGCCCTGTACCAGGAGATCCAGCGCCTGTCGGCGGAGGACGTGCCCTGGATCCCGCTGTGGGCCAACAACCAGCAGGCCTACATGATCGCCCAGAAGAACGTGAAGGGGATCGTCCTCGATCTCACGATGGAACCCCATCTGGAGCTCCTGTACAAGGAGTGATCGCTTCCTGCCCTGTAGGGGGGCCGGCCGCGGAGCCGGCCCCCCTCTTTGGGGACGGCCTTCCTTGGCCCGGGGCAGGCGAACCCGTACACTCCCTCTCGAGGTGAACCCATGAACCTGATCGAGGATGTGTGGGCACGGGAGATCCTGGACTCCCGGGGGAACCCGACCGTCGAGGTCGAGATCACGCTCGAGGACGGGACCGAGGCCCGCGCGGCTGTGCCCTCCGGGGCCTCGACCGGCACCTATGAGGCCGTCGAGCTGCGCGACGGCGGCGACCGCTACTTGGGGAAGGGCGTCCAGGGGGCGGTGCGCAACGTGAACGAGGTCATTGGCCCCGAGATCGTGGGGATGGATCCCCTATGGCAGGAGGAGATCGATGCACTCCTCATCGAGCGAGACGGGACGCCGAACAAGTCCCACCTCGGGGCGAACGCGATCCTCGCCGTGTCCTTGGCCTGTGCCAAGGCGGCGGCCTCCTCCCTCGGCATCCCCCTGTGGAAGTACCTCGCCGGGCCCCGGTCCGGGCGGATGCCGATCCCGCACATGAACGTGATCAATGGCGGGGCCCACGCCGACAGCGGCCTGGCCATTCAGGAGTTCATGCTCGTCCCGGTGGGCGCGCCCGCGTTCGCGGAGGCGCTCCGGTACGGGGCTGAGGCGTTCCACACCCTGAAGAAGATCCTCAAGGGGCACGGCTATTCAGTGGCGGTGGGCGACGAGGGCGGGTTCGCGCCGCGCCTCCCCTCGGACGAGGAGGCGCTGCGGCTCCTCGTCCAGGCGATCGCCGACGCGGGCTACGAGCCTGGGCGGGACGTGGCCCTCGCCCTCGACTGCGCGGCGAACGGGTTCTTCTCCTCCGAGAAGGGGATCTACCGCCTGGAAGGGGAGCGAACGGCGGCGGAACTCGTGGACCTCTACGAGGACTGGATCGCCCGCTACCCGATCGTGTCCATCGAGGACGGGCTCGCCGAGGAGGACTGGGAGGGATGGGCCCTCCTCACCCAACGCCTGGGGGAGAGGGTCCAGCTCGTGGGCGATGACATCTTCGTCACGAACCCCGAGCGCCTCGCCCAAGGGATCGAGCGCCGGGTCGCGAACGCGATTCTCATCAAGCTCAACCAGATCGGGACGGTCACGGAGACTTTGGCGACGATGGACCGCGCCCTGGAGGCGGGGTATGGCCGCGTCATCTCCCATCGCTCTGGAGAGACGGAGGACACGGCGATCGCCGACCTCGCGGTCGGTACGGGCTGCGGGCAGATCAAGACGGGGTCCCTCTCTCGCTCGGAGCGGGTCGCCAAGTACAACGAGCTCCTCCGGATCGAGGACACCTATGCCCCACCCATGGCGACATGGCCTCGCTAGGAGGGGCGTTCCCCTCGCCCTGGCCGCGGTGATCGGAGGGGTGGGGTGGGTGTTCGGGACGAGGGTCCGCGCGATCCGCGAGGCGGAGGCTGACCTCGTCCGCCTCCGCGCCCAGGAGGCGGAGGTTCAGGAGGAGATCCTCGTCCTGCGGGGCAAGCTCGCCGCCGCCACCCTGCCCCCCGTCGTGGAGCGGGAAGCGCGGCTGAAACTTCATTGGGGGTACCCCGACGAAGAGCGGATCGTGATCGTGCGGAGGTAGGGTGGCGTTCGTTCACCTGCACGTCCATTCCGAGTACTCGCTCCTCGATGCGATGGGGCGCGTGCGGGAGTTGGTCGCCCGGGCCGCGGATCTGGGGATGCCCGCCATCGCCCTCACCGATCACGGGAACGTGTCGGGGGTGGTCAAGTTCTACCGGGCAGCCCGGGAGAAGGGGATCAAGCCCCTCCTCGGGGCCGAGGTCTACGTCGCCCCCGATTCGCGCCACTCCCGCGACCCCTCCCGGAGCCGGTCTCCCTACCACCTCGTCCTGCTGGCGATGGACCGGACGGGGTGGCAGAACCTCCTTCTCCTCACCAGCCGCGCCCATACGGAAGGGTTCTACTACAAACCGCGGGTCGACCTCGAGCTCCTCGCGGACCACGCTCAAGGGCTGATCGCCCTGTCGGCCTGCGAGTCAGGCGAGGTGCAGCGCCTCCTCCTCCAGGGGCGACCGGACGAGGCGGCGGCCGCGGCGGGCCGGCTGGGGGAGGTGTTCCCCGGCAGGTTCTATATTGAGCTCCAGGACCACGGCCTGGAGCGAAACCGGGCGCTGGTGCGGGGTCAGCTCGCCCTCGCTGAGCGGTTGGACCTCCCCGTCGTTGCCACGGCCGATGTGCACTACCTCCATCCCGAGGATCAGGAGCCGCACCGCGTCCTCATCAACATCCAGGCGGGGAAGAAGCTGTCCGATCCCGATGCCCGATCCTTCGATGGGGACGGGTACCACTTCATGACCGAGGAGGAGATGCAGGCGCGGTTCCGCGAGATCCCGGGCGCGCTGGCGGCGACGCTCGCCGTGGCCGAGCGGTGCGAGCTTGAAATCGAGCTCGGCCGGCGTCTCCTGCCACGCTACCCGGGGGACCTTCCGCCGGCGGAGGAACTCGCTGCCCAGGTCTGGGCGGGTGCCCATGCCCGGTTCGGAGATCCTCTCCCGGCCGACGTCCGGGAGCGGCTGGCCTACGAGCTCGACGTGATCACGCGGATGGACCTCGCCCCCTACTTCCTGATCGTCGCCGACTTCGTCGGCTACGCGCGCCGGAACAGGATCCCCGTCGGACCGGGCCGGGGATCAGCGGCGGGCTCGCTCGTGGCCTACGTGCTGGGGATCACCCAGGTGGATCCGCTTCGGTTCGGCCTCCTCTTCGAGCGGTTCCTGAACCCGGATCGCGTGACCCTGCCCGACTTCGATATCGATTTCTGCGTCCGGGGGCGGGACGAGGTCATCCGCTACGTCGCGGATCGCTACGGCCGCGATCACCTTGCCCAGATCGCCACGTTCGACCGGATGGCGGCCCGGTCCGTGGTCCGCGACGTGGCCCGCGTCCTCGGCGTACCCTACGAACGGGCGGATCGGATTGCAAAGCTCGTCCCATTTGGGATGACCCTTCCTCGGGCCCTGGACCAGGTGCCGGCCCTCAAGGAGGTGGCCGAGGGGGAGGAGGAGATGCGAAAGCTGTTCGAGATCGCCCGCCGGTTGGAGGGCCAACTGCGCAACAGCTCGACCCACGCCGCGGGAGTGGTCATCGCCCCCGAGCCGCTCGAGCGGTTCGTCCCTCTGCTGCGGTTGTCCGACGGGCAGTTCGTGACCCAGTTCGACATGCACGACGTGGAAGCGGTGGGCCTCCTCAAGATGGATTTCTTGGGGCTGCGCAATCTGACCCTCCTCGACGATGTGCGGCGGCTCGTGGAGAAGCGAACCGGGGTCGAGGTTGACCTGGACCGGATTCCACTCGATGACCCAGCGACGTACGCGCTCATCCAGTCCGGGCAGACCACCGGTGTCTTCCAGATCGAGTCCCCGGGGATGAAGGCCCTCATCCGGAGGCTTGAGCCGACGGAGTTTCGCGACCTGATCGCCCTCCTTGGCCTATTCCGCCCCGGTCCGCTCGACTCGGGGATGGCCGACGACTACATCGAGCGCAAGCACGGGCGGCAGCCGGTCACCTATCCCCACCCCGCCACCGAGGAGGTCCTCGCCGAGACGTACGGGCTCCCCATCTACCAAGATCAGATCCTCCTCCTTGCCCAACGCCTGGCGGGGTTCACCCTGGGGGAGGCCGATCTCCTGCGGCGAGCGATGGGGAAGAAGAAACCGGAGGAGATGGCGGAGATGGAGTCCCGGTTCGTGGACGGCTGCGTCCGGAACGGGATCCCCACCGAGGAGGCCCGCCGGATCTTCTCCGACATCGAGAAGTTCGCGCGGTACGGCTTTGTCAAGGCGCACTCGACTGCGTACGCGTTCATCACCTACTGGACGGCCTACTTCAAGGCGCACTACCCCACGGAGTTCATGGCCGCCCTTCTCACCTCGGTCCAAGACAACAGCGACAAGGTGGTGGCGTACATCGAGGAGTGCCGAGGGATGGGCCTCGAGGTCCTTCCCCCCGATGTGAACGAGTCGGAGGCGGGATTCACCCCCGTGGGGGAGGGGAGGATCCGGTTCGGGCTCGGAGCGATCAAGAACGTCGGCGTGGGGGCGGTGGAGGCGATCTGCGCGGTCCGCGGGTCCGGGTTCAGGAGCTTCTTCGACTTCTGCCAACGCATCGATCCGGAGCGGGTAGGGCGGGAGACGGTGGAATGCCTCATCAAGGCCGGCGCGATGGACCGGTTCGGGCTGCCGCGCAAGGCCCTGATGGCCCTCGTCTGCGAGGGCGTGCGGCTCGCGCAGCTATCCCGTGCCCAGCGGGTGTCAGGGCAGCGGTCGTTCTTCGAGGCGGAGGAGCTCGCCCCCAAGCTCGAGGTGGGGGAGAGCGAGTTCCCCCGGGAGACGCTTCTGAGGTTCGAACGCGAGCTCCTCGGCCTCTACCTGTCCGGGCATCCGCTCGACGCCCACGCCGCCGAGTTGCGGGCGCGGGGCGTAGTCCCACTCGCCGAGACGGCAACCCAGACCCGACCGTTCCCCATCGCTGGTCAGGTCCGAACGGTGAAGGTCGTGGCGACCCAGGACGGTCCGATGGCGTTCCTATCCGTGGAAGATGCGTCCGGGGAGGCGGAGGTGGTGGTGGGTCCCCGCCTCTACCAGTCGCGGGGAAGGGCGATTCAGGAGGGAGCGCTCCTCGTCGTTCGCGCGCGGTGGTCGGAGCGCAATGGGTCGCGCCGTCTGCAGGCCCTTGACGTGGAACCCCTGGTCCGATCGGGTGCCGATCGCCCTCAGTGCTGGATCGAGCTCCCGCTCGATCTGGCCACCCCCGAGAACGCGGCGCACCTGGGAGCGATCCTCGCCGACCACCCGGGCCCGGTCGTGACCCGGGTGCGTCTCCGGGAGGGGGGCCGGGAGCTCACCGTCGAGGCCGGTCCGCGGTACGCGGTGCAGCCCTGCCCTGAGCTTGGACAGAGGCTCGCCCAACTCGGCCCTGGGGTACGGGTGGAGTGGGGATGAGAATCCCTCCGGTTCTGAAGCTTCTCCTTCCGGGGATGGGGGTCAAGCGCTGGTTCTTCCTCTCCCTGGGCGGGATCGCGCTCGTCGCGTTCGGGGCGCTGTGTCTGGTTGGGGACGAGGGGATGAGGGGTCTCTATGCCCTCCTGTTGCGCCATCTGCCGTTTCTGTGGCGGCCCGTGTTCGGGGCGATGGTGGCGGCGGTGGGGTTCGCGGGCACGGTGGTGGGGATGGCATGCGCCGTGCGGGCGATCCTCCACGCCATTTCTCCCCGCCAAGGGGGGTCGGTGGCCGAGGCGTTGTACCAAGGGCGGATCCTGCGCGCTGCGCCGCACATCGTGGCCATCGGCGGGGGGACCGGCCTCTCAACCCTCCTCCGTGGGATCAAGTCCTACACGGCCAACCTCACTGCAGTGGTGACGGTGATGGACAGCGGGGGCAGCTCGGGCCGGCTGCGGACCGAACTCGATGTCCTCCCCCCCGGTGACGTGAGGAACTGTCTTCTCGCCCTCGCCGCCGACGAGGAGCGGATGGCCCGGTTCATGCAGCATCGCTTCCGCTCCGGCGAGGGGCTGGTCGGGCATTCGTTGGGAAACATCCTCCTCGCGGGGATGGAGCAGGCAGCGGGGGGGTTCGACCGCGCCGTGGAGGAGGCGAGCCATTTTCTGTCCGTGCGCGGGAAGGTGGTCCCGGCCACCCTCGATCGCACCGACCTCGTCGCCGAGCTGGCCGACGGGCGGAGGGTGGTCGGAGAGGCGGAGATCGCGGCAGCCCACGTTTCGATCCGTCGCCTCGGTTTGACCAAGCCCGCTCGGGCCTATCCGGTGGCGGTGGAAGCGATCCGAGGCGCTGACCTGATCCTCTTGGGACCCGGGAGCCTGTACACGAGCATCATCTCGAACCTCCTCGTGGCCGGGGTGTCGGATGCGATCGCCCAGGCCCCGGCCGAGAAGATCATCATCATGAACCTGATGACCGAACCCGGGGAGACGGATGGCTTCACGGCCAGTGATCACCTCAAGGCGCTCTCCGAACACGTGAACCTGCGGCGATTCCACACCGTGGTGGTGAACACCGAGCTTCCTCCAGCGGAGATCCTCGCTCGGTACCGCGACGAGGGGAGCGCGCCGGTCGTGGACGATCTGCGGGGGGTGAAGGCGTTCGGGATGCGTGTGATCCGCGCTCCCCTGCTCGAGATCGTGGAGATCGAGGGGAAGCGAACGGTGAAGCACGATCCCCAGAAGCTGGCGCGGGTCCTGGCCCGGGAGGCGCGCGTCCTCCGTCGCTCGTGGACCCGCTGGTTCAGCGACTAGGTCACAAGGAGGAGGGGGCGACGGAGGACCTCCGTCGCCCCCTTGCAAGTTCGCATCCAGTGCCTACGGGGCGATCGTCAGGTTGATGGTGATCACCTGGGAGATCGTCCCCGCCGTGCCCCGCACGCGGAGTGGATAGGTCCCTGCGGCGGCGGCCGTGGCGGACGCGATCCTGAGGGTCGTCGTGTCCGCTGGAGCCGGGTTGGGGTCGAACGTCGCCGTCACCCCGGTGGGGGCCCCCTCCACTTCAAACTGAACGGGATCAGCGAACCCACCCACGCGGTTGAGGGCGAGGGCGACGGTCGCTGACTCCCCCCGCTTGACCTCGACCGCAGTCGGAGTGGCGCTCAGGCTGAACCCGGGACTCGCCTCCACGGTGAGCCTCACCTGCGCCGTCTTGTCCAGCCCATCGCCCCTCCCGCGGACGGTGAGGGTGTACGTCCCCTCACTGGCGGTGGGGGCGACGTTGAGGGTGAGGGTGCTCGTCGCTCCGGTGGCCGAGGCGGGGTTGAACGCCCCCGTCACCCCGGCCGGGGCCCCCTCAAGCGTCAATGCCACGGCCCCGGTGAAGGTGGCGTTGCGGGTGATGTTGACCGTCGCGGTGCCGCTCGTTCCCTGTTTCACGGTGAGCGCGGACGGGGTCGTGGCGAGCGAGAAGTCGGGCTTCACTTGAACGGTGACCTCCAGCGTGGCCTCTTTCTTTGTCTTGCCGCTCGTGGCGACGACCTTGAGCGTGTACTTCTGAACGGCCACCGCTTCCCCCACGGTGAGGGTGAGGGTCGTCTCCGTGCCCGTGGTGGTGGTCTTCACGGGGTCGAACTTGGCTGTCATCCCCGTCGGGGCACCAGTGATCGCGAACTCGATCTCGCCCTTGAAGTCGCCCGTACGAGTGATCGCGATCTTTTGGGTTCCCGACCTGCCTTGTGGGATCGACATCGCCGTCAGGGTCGTGGGGAGGTCGAAGCTGCCGCTCGAACACCCCGCCAACAAGCCCAGCCCGACAACGATCCCCATGAACGCTGTCCACTGCCAGATGCGCTTTGTGTTCATAGTCCTCCTTCCCCTCGTCAGCAGGGCTCGGAACCCGTGCCCACCCACAACTGCCGCTGCTGTGCCGCGGAGCCATCGGGGCCCGTGTCCGGTGCCGGCCCGAGAGGGATTCTCCTCCCTTTACCTGTTTCGCTTCTCCGCTGCTTCCCGCCTCCCAGGTTCACTCGTCCATGCCAAGCATAGGGGAAGTGCCCGCGAGGCGTCAAATCGCACCCTCCCTCCCGGGGTTCCTGCTACCGCAAGCGGATCACCGCGGGGTCTCAGTCGAGCGGGATGGTTTCGCGTACCATCTCCTGACGGCTAACGGCTACCGCAGGGCTTCTTGGGCTGCTTCGGTTTGTCCGCCTTCTTCTCCTTCATCAGCACGTAGGCCTGCCTCCTTCATCGCCTCCTGCCTGGGGGGCGACTGGCACGAGTATAGTGGGATTTTCCTGTGGGACAACAGCGAGGGCGGAGGGTTCGCGGGGAGGGGGGACGGCGCGTGGCCAGCCCTACATCGCGAGTCGCTCCCGGAGGTACGCCACGAGCTCCCCGGTCGGCACCCGCTCCTGGACCGTGGTGTCCCGGTCGCGGACGGTGACCGTCCCATCCTCCTGGGTCCGTCCGTCCACCGTGATGCAGAACGGGGTTCCGGATTCATCTTGGCGCCGGTAGCGGCGGCCGATGGAGCCTCGGTCGTCGTAGTCCACGTTCCAGATCCGCTTGAGTTCCCGGTAGACCTCGAGGGCCGTCTCGGGCATTCCGTCCTTGCGGACAAGGGGGAACACCGCGGCCTTGATCGGGGCAAGGCGGGGGTGGAGTTTCAGCACCACCCGCGGTTGGGGGACGCCGTTCTCGTCGGGGATCGCGTCTTCGGCGTACGCCTCGCAGATGAAGGCGAGGACCGACCGATCCACCCCCGCCGAGGGTTCGATGACGTGGGGGATGAGCCGTTCCTTCGTCTCCTCGTCGAAATAGGAGAGGTCCTTGCCGCTACCGGGGTGGCGAGGCTTCCCGTCGGGGCCCGTCTCCACCACCAGCGCGTCCCCGCGGCGGATGAGCTTGCCCTCCATGTGGCTGCGGAGGTCGAAGTCGCCGCGGTGGGCGATCCCCTCGAGCTCCCCGAACTCGCCCTCCGGGAGGAACGGGAACGCGTACTCCACGTCCGCCGTCCCGCAGCTGTAGTGGCTCAACTCTTCGGGGCTGTGCTCGCGGAGGCGGAGCCGCTCCTCGGACAGGCCCAGCGACACGTACCACCGGAAGCGTCGGTCGCGCCAGTACTCGTACCAGAGCCGGGATTCCTCGGGGCGGCAGAAGAACTCAATCTCCATCTGCTCGAACTCGCGCGAGCGGTAGGTGAAGTAGCGGGGGGTGATCTCGTTGCGGAACGATTTGCCGATTTGAGCGATCCCGAACGGGAGCTTGACCCGGGCGGTGGCGAGGACGTTCCGGAAGTTCACGAACATCCCTTGGGCCGTCTCTGGGCGGAGGTAGGCCTCGCTCTCCGGATCGACGAGGGCTCCGACGTAGGTCTTGAACATGAGGTTGAACTCGCGGGGTGCGGTGAGGTCGCAGGTTGTGTGCTCCCCCGGGCGCTTCGAGGGCTTCTCCGGGCACTGGCTCGTGGCGAGCTGGTCGGCGCGGAAGCGGGCCTTGCAGCGGCGGCAATCGACGAGCTGGTCCTGGAAGAGGTCGTAGTGGCCGCTGGCCCGCCACACCTGGGGGTGCATGACGATCGAGGTCTCGATCCCGACCATCGCGTAGGGGGACGGCATGCCGGGGGGTGGGGTTGTGTCGTCGTGGCGCGTGACCATGTCTTTCCACCACGCCTCGCGCACGTTGCGCTTCAGCTCAACCCCGAGCGGGCCGTAGTCCCAGAACCCGCCGATCCCGCCGTAGATCTCGCTAGAGGGGAAGATGAACCCCCGGCGCTTGCACAACGAGACGACCTTCTCCATCAGTTCGTTTTTCTCGGGCATGTTGTCCCTTCTCTCCCCTGCGTGACCCGTGTGGATGGGAGCTAGGCTACCGAACCGGATCGGACGGGGCAAGCCGACGCGTGGCCGCGGCGACCGCGCGCAACGAGCGGGCAACCCCTTCGGTCAGCCGAGAGCGGTTGTACCGCCAACTCCAGTTGCCGGATGGGGAGGCGGGGCGATTCATGCGCGCTGAGCTGTCCAACCCCAGGACATCCTGGAGGGGGATCATCGCCAACTGGGCCGTGCTCTCGAGGGCGAGGTGAATGAGCGCCCACGGGGCATCCTCATCGCGCTCGAGGGCGATCCCATGGTGGGCGAGGTAAGTGCGGGCCCGCTCCCTCTCCTCCGGGGGGGCGGCCTGAAACCAGCCCAGCGTCGTGTCGTTGTCGTGGGTTCCGGTGTACACCACGATCCGCCCATGGTCGGGGTAGTTGTGGGGGAGGTGGGGATTGTCGTCTCCCCCCGCAAACGCGAACTGGAGGACCCGCATCCCGGGGAGGCCGAACCGGTCGCGGAGGGCCTCCACCTCGGGGGTGATCACCCCCAGATCCTCGGCGAGGATCGGGGCGCCTCCGAGCGCGGACTGCAGGGCGAACAGGAGCTTCTCCCCCGGGGCCTTGATCCATCTCCCGTGGATCGCCGTCGGCGCGGAGGCGGGGATCTCCCAGTACGCCTCGAGGCCCCGGAAGTGGTCGAGCCGCACGAGATCACAGCTGCGGAGGGCCTGGCGGAGGCGGGCGATCCACCACCGGAACCCGTCCCTCTCCAGCGCGTCCCAGCGGTAGAGGGGGTTTCCCCACCTCTGGCCGGTGGCGCTGAAGTAGTCCGGGGGGACCCCAGCGACGACGGTGGGGTTCCCCCGGGCGTCGAGCTGGAAGAACTCGGGGTGGGCCCAGACATCGGCTGAGTCGTGGGCGACAAAGATCGGCATGTCGCCGATGATCCCGATCCCCCGTTCGCGAGCGTAATCCCTCAGGTGGGTCCACGCCCGGTGGAACCACCACTGGGTCCAGTTGTGGAACCCGATCTCCTCAGCGAGCGCCCGCCGCGCCGCAGCGACGGACCGGGGCCTGCGCAGCGCGAGGTCCGCTGGCCATGCGGTCCAGGCTTCCCCCCGGAGATGGGCCTTGAGGGCCATGAACAGGGCATAGTCGGCGAGCCAGTCCTTCTCGGAGCGGACGAATCGACCGAGGTCCCTCTTCTCGTGCCGGGATCCGTGGCGGAGGAACCCGGCGTAGGCGCGGTGCAGGAGGGGCCACCGGGTCCTGTAGATCCACCCGAAATCGACCCGGTCTGGGGCGGAAGGCGGGATCGTCTCCCCCCGGAGCCAGCCGCGGGAGACGAGCTCGTCGGGGTCGAGGAGGTACGGGTTCCAGGCGAACGCGGAGAAGGATTGGTACGGGGAGTCGCCGTACCCGGTGGGCCCCAGGGGGAGGACCTGCCACCACCGAGCCCCGGCCGCGGCGAGCCAGTCGAGGAAGTCCTGCGCCTGCCGGCCGAGGGTCCCGATCCCCCACTGGCCGGGGAAGCACGTGGGGTGGAGAACGACCCCGAACGAACGACGGAGTTCCATGGCGGGGTAGCTTAGCCGATCCGGCACGGGGATTCCGACGGGGCGTCGGGCAGAGGTCCCGGAACCATGCGGTGGAAGATCGCAGTGGGGAGAAGCGTGTTCGAGTGCTACCGTGCCCAGGTGGGCAGCCTCGGGGGGACCCTTCTCGCGCGGGGGAGGGGGTTCGTGGCGTTCCTTGGGGAAGGGGATCGCGTGTCGCCTGTGTACCGGTCCGATCGTTTCCGGCGTGGGCTGGGGGGAGGCCCCGGGCCTGGCTGGCGGGGGCCTATAATCGGCCGCGGAGGTGATCCCGATGCGTCGGTTGGCGATGATGGGTGTGCTGGTTGCGGGACTGGCTCTGGTAGGGGCTGCGGGGTCTGTTGTGGCAGTGGCTCCGTTCGGCGACGAGGCCAACACCGGACTGGCGAACGTGGGGACGGGATTGGGCGAGATGCTGAGCCAGCGGCTGTCCGCGCACGGGGTGCTTGTCGTCCCGCCCGGTGCGCTTCAGGCGTGGCTTGCGCAAAACGGGCTTCTCCCGAGCCGCGAGACCTGGCAAGCGGCGGCGCTGGCCCTGGGCGCAGAGGTCCTGATCCTGCCCGCGGTGGAGAAGTTCCAGGCAACGACGGTGTCGTTCACGGTGTTTCTGTTCACGGTCCGGGGGGCGACGGTTGTGACCGACCTTCGGGCCGAGCTGGTCCGCGGGGGCACTGGGGCGACGGAGGTCGTGAAGGCCCACGGGGAGGCCTCTGGTCCTGCCTCGGTGGAGGTTTCCCTCCACTTCCCGGTCGATGTCTGCGGGGGCGGATTCCGGACATCCAAGTCCGTCTACTACGGCGGGGAGGCGGTGCTGCTCGGCTACCTGGATCCGCTTCCACCGAACTCGTTCTACGTCGTGATCCACCCCGTTTCCTCGCCGACCCCGAGCTGGACGTCGGCGGCCGCTGGGTCAAGCGTGGTGACCCCGTGCGTGAGTTGGACGTGGAACCAGGTGTTCCCCCCTCAGGCCGAGGCAGGGGACTACGTAGCGGAGTTGTATCAAGTGCCGAACCCGGTTCCGATTGGGGCACGGACCTTCTCGATCACCGCTGCGGCCGCGGTCGAGCTCGTGGTAGGAACCTCGGCGTTCGGCACTGCGCCCTGGGGCGAGGCGTTGGGGGGAGCCCTAGATGAGCTCACGGAGAAGCTCCTCCTGCTCCTGGGCGGCGACGGATGAGCCCGGACCCTGGCCGGTGCACCCCATGCCCGTCGTGGACCGTCCGCGGTGACGGGAACCCGGCCAGGCTGGCCTGGCGGGGGGGCCTGTAGGCGTGAGCGGGTGTCCGCTTGTCCCGATCGGCGACACCCTTCTGACGATCCCGTCGTACTTTGCTCCGACCCTCGTCTCAGGAGTGGCAACCGACGGTAGGTCCCACGGTCTGCTGCGCGGTGGGCGATCCAAGTTCGGGGATGCGGGTTTCCGCGTCGCGCCCTAAAGACGAAGGTCTGAACCTGCCTATACTCGGGCTTCCCTTCGTGTCAGATTGTGGCTCGACACCCGTTGAACGTCATCGATCCACCACTGCTGCTGTCGGTACGGGCAAGCGGGGCGACCTAGAACTCTGTCCTGGTTGCCTGTCCTTTGGGCATCAGCCAACCTGCAGTCTTGTTCAACCTGAGCCACTCCGGATGACAGCCCTTTCCACTACAGGGTAGATGGCGTCGATTCCCCTCTGAATCTCAATGGTCTTGGAGAGGGCAGTGGTGATGCGGCAGTAGGTGCGGATGTCGTCGAGGGTGAGGGTGCGATCCTTCCGGTCCTTGAGCCACTTGTGGCACACCTGGTACCCGCCGATCTGGTACTCCCATACCTCGGGTGGGACCGGCGCGAAGTACTGGCTCGGGTTCATGTAGACGCGTTGGCTGTCGGCATCGTAGCGGAGGCCCTTCTTGCCGGAGACGATCACCCTGCCGTCGCCCTCGCCCTGGAACCGGGCCAGCGGCGGGTCGAGTTCGGGCGATCGGAGCAGATGGAGTTCCACCAGTCTCCCGCCCAGACCGGCCATCTTCTTGAACAGCTCGGGATCGGAAGTGAACGGGATCCGCGGGAAGTCGAGCCGCAGGAACTCGGCGTACTTCTCGCGGTAGGTCGGGGCGTACAGGACCGCGTAGACGTAGTGGAAGATCTCTTCCGGCGTGGGCTCCCGCCCATACACGCCAGCCAGAGCGGCGACGAGCTCAGGCTTCAGGTTCGGCTGCCGCTTGGAGGGGCTGTGCGTCGCAAGTAGATCGCGTCGGTCTCCCTCAGGGTAGAGGTACAGCGGCAGGATGAGAATGCCACCTCGGTAGAATGCGTTGAAGTCTGCGATGTGCTGAGCGCAGTACGCAAGATTCCAGGTGTCCCCACCCACCACCTGACCAGCACGACCTGTATGTAGGGCAACGTTCTCGCTCACAAGCATGTGGCGCATGACTTGTTCGCGACCGAAATCGATGGCGTCCCGATGGTAGAATAGCCAGCGGGCATCAAACGGCCTATACAGACAGGGCACGATCTTCTTCTGCCATTCCTTGTCTTCCTGGATCAGCCTGCGTTTCTCGTGAAGCTTCCAGTCGCGGTTGTCCTTGAGATCAAACGTCTCCCTGACGAAGTCATCGGGGAGGTTGGGGTCGAGAAAGGTGCGGATGCGGCGCTTGAGCACCTCGCGGTCAAAGTCGAACACGAAGTGGTCACGATGGGTCTTGATGCCCGTGCTGCCAACTGGGAACACGCCCGTGACCTTGGAAAACCGCTTGTACTGGGCGAATGCCGCCTCATCGCGAGGGATGAACAGGTAGAACTCTGGCGCGGGCTTCGTCTCGTGCCAGGCAGTCGTTTTCCAGTGGCGCTCTTGGAGCCAGGCGTACTTCTCCTCCCGCCGACCCCATAGATCGGCGTGGGAGACGCGGGAAGGAGTTCGGGGACGAGCCCCGACGCTACGCTTGATCAGGAAGACGACCGCGACGCCTTGGCGGATGTCGAACACGTTCTCGTCCGGGGAACCGTCCGGGCAACGCTCCTTCTTGAGGGAGTTCCCATGGAGATCCAGCACGTAGATCTCGTCGAACGTAGTCATCAGGTGCTGCCGCATCCCCCGGAAGGTTGGGTTGTCGAGGTAGCCGTGGTTCGTGATCATCCCCACCACGCCCTGACCCGCCTGGGCGATCTTCCACTCCGCGAACCGGAGGAACTTCACGTAGTCATCGGACAAGGGCATGAGGTTGCGCTCGTTCCGCACGGCCTTTTTGTAGGCCTCCATCTCACGCTCGATGAACTCGGAGCGGTTCGAGGAGCTCACGGAGTACGGTGGGTTCCCGAGGATCACGAGGATCGGCACGTCGCGCTTCACCTCCCCGGCCTGGTGGGACTCGTGGGCGAGCGACGCGAACCCAGGCAGTTGGCTTTCGGCGAGCTCCTCCATCTCCAGGGTGTTGGTGAGGTAGAGCTTGAACCGCTCGTTGGGGGCCAGGGTGTACCCCAGCTCTTCGAGGAAGAAGCCCATCTTGAGGTGCCCCACGGCGTAGGGGGCCATCATCAGCTCGAAGGCGTAGAAGTTCTTCAGGATGTGGTCCTTGATGAAGCGGGCGCGGCTGCCCTCGCCGTACTTGGCCACGAACTCGTCCACCGCCACCTGGGCGGCCTTGGCGACAAACGTCATCGTCCCCGCCGCCGGGTCGAGGAGGGTCACGCTGGGGGCGGCGAGGCCATCGGCCTTCCCGAACTTGTCCTTCAAGATCTGGTGCAAGGAGCGTACGATGTAGGACACCACGGGCTCGGGGGTGTAGTACACGCCCCGGCGCTCGCGCTCGGCGGGGTCGTACTGGGCGAGGAACGTCTCGTAGAAGTGGACGATTGGGTCGGCGCCCTTGCCCTCGTGGAAGAACTGGTGAAGGATCCCTTTCACGTCGGCCACGGCCAGCACCTCGGCCAGGTCGTCCACGACCCACTCCAGTTGGGGCGGGAGATCGCCGAGGGACACGAACTGGAAGAGATCTCTCAGAATCCCGATCGTGGGGGGGATGGAGGCGAACGCGGTCCGCCGGTTGAACTCGGCGCCTGCCCGCACGCGCGCGGCGAACAGGCCGTAGGTGAGGGTTTGGGCGTAGAGGTCGGCGAAGCCGTCCAGGGTCAGCCCGGCGATGAGGTGCTTGCGGAACGCCTCGTAGAACCCGAGGAGGTGCCCGCGGGCCGTCTTCTCCTCCTCGGCGAGCTCCTGGGCCACCACCTGGTCGCGCAGGAACCGCGTGCGCACGGCGAGGGCCACGGCCAGCTCCTCGGCCGTGTAGGCGCGGGGGAGGGAGAACGCGAAGAACTGCTGGAGGAGCGTCTGGAGCTCGTCGGGTTGTTCGAGGGGCGGCTTGGCACCGAGCTTGGTCGCGACGAACGGGCGGGCCAGTCGGGCCGTGGTCACGAGCGCCCCGCTTCGGTAGAGCCGAAACTCGAAGAAGTTGGTGAGGATCAGGTTGGGGAACGTAGCCCGGTAGCGCTGGAGCTGTTCGCTCTCCGCGACCGGCTCCAGGTTCTCCACCGTGGGGGCTTTGGCCTCGATGTACCCGATGACGTGCTGGTGGCCGTCCCACACCCGAAAGTCGGGGTTCCCGGCCTCGGTGGCCTTGGGGAGCGTGGTGACGTGGATGCCCTCGACCTGCGTCGCCCCGGCCCACGCCGAGACGAAGTCGGCCAGGGAGGCGTAGAAGCTCTCCTCGCGGGCGTCGCCCTGGGCGGCGACCGCGGTGAGCCGGGCGAGGTAGTCGCGGAACAGTGCCTTCTCGGCCATCCCTTGCCTTATACCCTGTTCCTGCCGGGCCGGACAACCTGTGGAGCGTTCTCCCTCTTTGCATCCCGCCCCGGCACCGGGGTGAGGGATGGCGCGACGGATGTTGCCAGTCGGGGCCGGAGGTAGAATCCGGCCATGGCGCAGGTCCATGTGATCCTCAACCCGGCGGCGGATCGCGGCCGGGCGGGGGAACGGCGGGAGGAGCTGGGCGAAGCCCTCGCCGCGGCTGGGCTCGCCGCGGGAATCTCCCTCACCGCGCGCCCGGGCCACGCGGTCGAGCTCGCTCGGGAGGCGGTACGCGCTGGAGCGACGATCGTCGCGGCCGCGGGAGGCGATGGGACGGTCCACGAGGTGGCCCAGGCCCTGGTCGGCACGGAGACCGCCCTCGGGATCCTGCCGATGGGTTCGGGGAACGACTACATCCGCGTGCTTGGGATCCCAAACGACATCCCGCGCGCGGCGACGGTCCTCGCC